>JASJAS010000064.1 GCA_030066875.1 Acidimicrobiia bacterium
GATATGAAAAAACCCTCCGGCTGGAGGGTGGTGGCGCATGCTGACGTCCGGCGACGTCTTGCGCCTAGTCAATAAGTACGAGGGTGTTGGTGGTTTCTCTCATAGTTGTGGAGCGTGAGTATGCCAGTCATAGACCGGGTGTCAAGTTCTGTTCCAGGCTATCGACGCGCCAGTATGGGGCCATGAGCAGTTTTAGCGGTGTCTGGCCCCGGGTGCTCAGCGCGGCGATCGAAGCGGGGCGCGCCGTCCTACATGATTTGGAAGACAACGAGATTCCGGCCGGCCTCGCTCGCGTCGCTGCAGCGCAAGGGGGGCGGTTGCCGCCGCCGCTCGCGGTCAGACTTCTTTCCGAACTGGACGAAAACGACTGGCTGCGGACCAAGGTCGCCGACAAGGTCGGCAAAGAGGAGGACCTCTCGTGGCTGTTTCTTCACCGTCCGGGCGGTTGGTGGCTCGACCTCGCTACCGCAGCGATGGCTACTGCTGCCGAGGACACCCGGCGCGATGTGGAGGAACTCGAGGCCAAATTGGGGACGCTGGAAGACCGTCGTAGCACAGCCGTGCGCCGAGCCAAAGAACACAAGAAGGCAGCTGCAGAGGCTGAGAAGCGGGCCAGGCAGCTGACTGCGTCGGCCAAGAGCTCTGAAGCAGACCAGCGCTTGGCCGTGGCAGCTGAGATCGAGCCGCTGACCAGAGAACTCGAGGAAACCAAGCGGTTGCTGGCAAGTCGTACGGCCGACCATCGCGACCTGCAGTCTGCGTTCGACGGCTTGCGTTCCCGATTTGCCAAGGCGCGCCGCCTCCGGGGCGACAGCTCCGCGACGGGGGCGTCGTCGGCGTCAGTGCCCGCCGACCCCGTCAAGCTGGCCCGCGTGCTGGATCTACAAACCGCGGCCTTTGGAAGGGATCTGACGGCGCAGCCGGTTTCGCCCGAGCCCGAGCGCAATACGCTCGTTCTAGCCGCGGGGGTCCGGCCCGATTCATCCGATGCGATTCGCTGGTTCTTGGGACTGAGGGAGTCTGCGGTCGTCCTCGTCGACGGATACAACGCCTCATTTCACGTCGGGTACGGTGAGTTCACCTCGGGGGTTGCCCGGCGCAGCCTGATCGAGGCGCTCGAGCGGCTGCGCACAGCGGCTACGGCCGGCCACCGGGTGGTCGTTGTCTACGACTCAACCCTCCCCGGTGAGCGGGAGGCGAGGACATCGGCTGGGGGTGTCGAGGTGATGTTCGCCGAGGAGGACCGCATCGCAGATGAGGTGATTGTCGATATGTCCGCAGAGTTCACGCGAGTCGTCGTCGTGTCCAGCGACCGGGCAGTTCGTGAGGGCGCCGAGGCACGGGGAGCGGTGGTCCTGTGGTCCGAGGCGCTGGCTGCCTGGCTCGACCGCTCCTGAGGGCCCCACGCTGGGATCCTGCACCGCCCGCGGAAGAGATCGTGTCGGGTTACAACACCAGCTCGGCAACGGTGCGAAGCGTGTCGCTGTCGGTAGGCATGAGGGCCAGGGTGGTCGCTGATGACTCGCGCCATGCTTCGAGACGGTCGCGGATCATCTCTCTGCTGCCGATAAGGCTGAGTTCGTCGACGAGAGAGTCGGGCACGGCCATTGTCGCCTCCATCTTCTTCCCGTCGAGGTAGAGGTCCTGTATTTCCGCGGCTGCTTCCTCGTACCCGTAGCGGCACGCAAGATCGTTGTAGAAGTTCTTGCCCCTGGCGCCCATGCCGCCTATGTAGAGCGCCAGCATGGGCTTCACTCGCAGGCGGGCCGACTCCAGGTCGTCGGTCAGAATCGCCTGCAGCGAGGCGACCGTTTCGAATCTCTGTGACTTCGTCTCTTCGCCGGACTCGGCGAACCCCGCGGCGAGCAACGGCCCATAGACTTCCCCCGCCCTTTCCGGTGAATAGAAGATGGGCAGCCAACCGTCGGCGATTTCAGCGGTGAGCGTCACGTTCTTTGGTCCGATAGCAGCCAAGTAGATGTCGACAGGATGCTTAGGGTGGGTCATCAGCTTGAGCGGTTTACCCAACCCGGTGGCATCGTCCTTGCGATAGGGAATCTCGTAGTGGGTTCCTTGGTGAATCAGCGGGTGTTTGCGGGCGACCGCGGTTCGCACTATCGACACGTATTCCCGCGTTCTGCCGAGCGGCTTTCCATAGGCGACCCCGTGCCAACCCTCCGCGACCTGCGGACCCGAGAGCCCCAGGCCGAGCAAGAACCTACCTCCGCTGAGTTCGTTGAGAGTGACTGCGGTCATCGCGGTCATCGCCGGAGTACGGGCCGGCATCTGCAGAATCGCTGCACCGACCTTGATCTTCTCGGTCCGGGCCGCGATCCACGTCAGGACCGTCACCGCATCGGATCCCCAGGCTTCGGCGGCCCACACCGAGGAGTAGCCGAGTTCCTCGGCTTCCTGGATGAAACCGAGGTCGGTTCCGGAGCCTCCAGCCCAATACCCAATATTGATGGCGAGCTTCATCCGGTTCCTTCTCCTTGTCGTCGCTTGATGCGATGTCTACGCGGTAGCGCTCTCGAACGTAGCAGGGCGATGGGAGCTGATGAGGTTTTCTGTCACAGGCTGTGGATAGGTTGTCGGCAAGGCGATAGGAGACGGAATGATCATCGATTGCGACATGTGTGAGATGCAGGCGACCACAGCTTGCGATGAGTGCATCGTGCCCGTCCTGCTTCACCAGATGTCCGGGCCTTTCCGCCTGGCCGCTGATGAGGCGAAGGCGTTGGACAATCTCGCCGGCGCCGGGATGGTGGCACCGCTGCGGCTAGTGAGGGACGAAGACGACACCTCGGCAGCGACCGGTTGACCTGCCGACCATATCGCTATATCGGAACGACCGTCATCCTGGGCAGGAAGAATGCAACCAAGGGTCCGATCATCAGGGCGAAAGCGACGGTGCCGGCACCTACCGTGCCGCCGAGAATCCACCCGATGACGAGCACAGATATCTCGAGGCCGGTGCGTACGGCCCCGATGTGGAGCCCCCGGCGCGCTAAACCCGTCATCAGGCCATCCCTTGGTCCCGGGCCCATCCCGGCCCCGATATACAAACCCGAGCCGATGCCGATGAGAACGACGCCTCCAAGCATGGCCAACCACCGGATGGACAGCGATCCAAGCTCGCCTGGCAGCAGCCGCAACGTGATGTTGAGAACGTTGCCGATGATCGCGACATTGAGGATTGTGCCAAGGCCGAAACGTTCCCGCAGCGGTATCCAGCCCAGCAAGACGACGATGCCGGTGGCGATTACCACCGTGCCTATGGCTACGCCGAGATTCTCGGCAACACCTTGGTGGAAGACCTGCCATGGAGACAGGCCGAGGTCGGCGCGCACCATTATCGCCACCCCCACTCCAAAACAGACCAAGCCCGGCAGCAGCTGGGCGAGACGACGACCGAACTTGTAGGTGGGTAGCGGGAGCACGAGGAGAGAGTGTATCGCCAGGACAATCGGACATGCCGCCGCGTCAAGCTCGAATAGGCTTTGCCCGTGGACTACCAGGAGCAACTTCACCAGCTGGCTCTCGAGTCGGGTTGCGCCGGCTTCGGCGTGACCGCGGCAACCGCATTTGCTGGCGTTGCCGAAACTCTCGCCGAGCGCAGCGATTCCGGCATGGCCGGGAAGCTGCGGTTTACCTACACCGACCCGGAGCGCGCTGCCGACGTTCGCCGGTCCTTTCCATGGGCACGTCGGCTCATCGTGCTTTCCTGGTCCTATCTTCCCGAAGCGGGCAATCCGGGGCCGCCTGGACCCAGATCGGGCCGCGTGGCCCGCTTTGCCACGCAGGATCACTACGAAGGATTGCGACACGCACTTGATGTGATCAGCCGGCGTCTCCGTTCCGACGGGTGGCAGGCTGAAGTAGTGGTCGACGACAACCGGCTGGTTGACCGTGCTGCTGCCGTTAGAGCGGGTGTCGGCTGGTGGGGCAAGAGCGCCATGATTCTCGACCCAAGGCATGGGCCCTGGCTCCTGATCGGATCGGTGGTCACCGACGCCCCGGTCGAAACTACTCCGCAAATGGCGCGCGACTGCGGTACGTGCGACGCCTGCATACCTGCGTGCCCCACTGACGCCATCCTTGCTCCCGGGGTTCTGGATGCTTCGCGCTGCATTGCCCATTGGACGCAGGTTGCCGGCGTGATACCCCGCAGCATGAGGGCTCCTATGGGCGACCGTGTGTACGGGTGTGACGAGTGCCTCGATGCCTGCCCTCCCGGCGGCAAGCTGGTCGCGACGGCTGCACGGCAAGACGGCCGAGTCGACCTGCACGCGTTGCTCGCGGCCGATGACGCATCTCTACTGGAGTCGTACTCCCACTTCTACATTCCGCGTCGTAAGCCGCGCTTTCTGCGGCGCAACGCTCTAGTAGCCCTCGGCAATGCCACAGCAGCAGCCCGCAGCAACGGAACCGCGGAAGCTCATGGACTGGGTGCGACGATGACGGTACTCGCCGAGTACTTGCAGGGCTCCGATGAGATCTGCCGAATTCACGCCGCATGGGCGTTGGGCCGAACCGGCGATCCCGCGGCGCCGCGGCTCCTCCAATCCCAGCTCGCAGTTGAGACCTCGGCCGCCGTGACCGAGGAGATTCGTCTAGCGCTTGCGGACCTCGGCGAGCCACCAGAATGAGAAGCGCCGGGTACCCTTTGTTGCTCGATCCGATACCGATGGACGCAGGACGGAGAGCAGGACAGAGATTGCGAGAGAGGGTGAAACGATGATTCCGGTTTACGCGGTGTTTGTGGCCGTCGGATTCCTTGCTCTGCTCACTTGGGTATTCCTCGCACTGACCGCCGGCTCGGTTGCAGGCAAAGAGTCTCTCGATCCCGAGCAGAGGTACGGCCCTCGAGGTCGCTATCTCGTTGCCGGCCTACTGGGTTTCGGGCTCGGAGGCATGTCGGCGTCGTTCGGTGGATGGGGTGGCACGGCGCTGGTTGCCGCGATTGGCGGTGCTGCGTTGATGGTTGGTGGTGCATCTTTCCTCGGCGTTGACGAGGAGACGGACGAGGATTCGGCTTGATCCGTCTGATAGCCGACGTTCACGGCGCCGTCGACGCGCTGCGCAGGGCTGCCTCCGGTGACGGTCCCTTGCTCATTCTCGGAGACCTCATCAACTTCATCGACTATCGCGACAACAGCGGAATAGTCAGCGATGTGGCGGGGAGGGAGTTTGTCGACCGGGTCGTGCAGTTGCGCTCGCAGGGCGACTACACCTCGGCCGGAGAGCTGTGGCGGGCCCACCGTAAGGGGCGCGAGGAGGAGCTACGCCGGAGATACGCAAGCGCCATCGAAGCGGCTTATGTAGACATCTGCTCGGCGTTGGGGAACGTCGCTTCCTTCGTGACATACGGCAATGTTGACAACCCGGATGTGATGCGGTCGCATCTTCCGCCGTCCGCAGTGTTCGTGGAAGCCGAGGTGATTGAGCTTGCAGGCAACCGAGTCGGCATAGTCGGCGGTGGGGTGCCGACCATCAACTCGCCCGGCGAGATAGGCGACGATGTGATGGCGACCCGCCTCGATTCGATTGGGCCCGTGGACATCCTGTGTACCCACGTCGCTCCGGCGGTGAAGCCGCTCGCGACCGATGTCATCGGCGGCCGCGCCAAGGGATCACGTGCAGTTCTCGACTATGTCCTACGGCACCAACCCCGTTTTCACTATTTCGGTGACATCCACCAGCCTCAGGCCGTGAGCTGGCAGATCGGCAGCACTCTCTCGCACAACGTTGGCTACTTCCGGGCAACCGGCCGCGTGTTCTACCACCATGAGGATTGACCTCGAAGACCTGGCAGAGGGTTACAGCCACCGGCCCGCCTCAGCACCGGGTCTGGCGCGCGCCCGCCGTGCCGCAGTGAGTGCCGGAGTCCGACCAGGGGATGTCGCAGTTGATATCGGAGGCGGGCGCGGCCGTCACGCGGCCGTCTGGCTGGAGCACTCCGCTCGCCCGGTGGTCGCTGATCCGTCGAGAGGGATGGTCAATATCGCTGCACGGCTGCCCGGTGTGACCGCGATCCGCGCGGTGGCCCAAGCTCTGCCGTTGCGGGACGGCTCTGCTCGCCTTGCCTACTTCCACCTGTCGATCCACTACGGAGACTGGAGGAGAGCTCTGGACGAAGCTCTGCGCATCGTGGGCCGCGATGGGGAATGCTGGATCTGGACCATGGGTGAGCAACACCATCGGGAGTCGTTCCTCGCCAGATGGTTTCCCTCGGTCGGCGATATCGACGCAGCCAGGTTTCCCGAACCGGGACAAATCGCCGAGTACCTGCAGCAGCAGAGGTGTGCCGTCGAGCTGGGAAAGGAAACCGAATCCAAGGTGAGCCGCGCCGGCGCGTGGCGTGATGCTGTTGCGGCTCGCTTCGTGAGCACTCTGCAGTTGATTCCGGCAGAAGAACTGGCGCGCGGTCTGGAGGGCTTCGACGCAGAGCATCCAGACCGTGACGAACCAGTCGAGTACGTTCTAACCTTTGACTGGTTGCGAGCGATCCGCTGATCGCTACGCTTGCAATTGCGAGCGTTTCAACGGCTACGCTTGCAATTGCGAGCACCGGAGAGGACGAATAAATGCCGATGGAAGGCACGGTTCAAAGCATCGAAGTGTCTGCCGACGCTCAAACGGTCTATGAGGTTGCGCTCGATCTCGACGCCTACCCGGACTGGGCCACCGGAGTCAAAGAGGTCGAGATCCACGAGGAAGACGAGTACGGACGTCCGGTCAGAGTGTCGTTTGTCGCCGATGCAATGATCAAGGAGATCGCCTACACGCTGTTGTATCGCTACGACCTCGAGAATGGGTTCTCCTGGTCGGCGGAGCCGGGCAGGGACATCACGGCGATGGAAGGCAGCTACCAGTTCAACGAGATCGGAGAAGGCGAGACCGAGGTCCTCTATGCCCTGAAGGTGGATCCTGCGTTCACCGTTCCCGGATTCTTGCGCCGCCAGGCGGAGAAGCAGATCGTTAGCAATGCACTGCGCGGATTGAAGAAACGCTCCGAGAGCGCCTGACAACCATGCGGGTGTTGCTGATCACCGGAAAGGGCGGCGTTGGCAAGACCACTGTGTCCGCCGCTACGGCGGTTCACGCCGCAGACAGGGGCTACCGCACTCTCGTCATGTCGACCGATCCCGCTCACTCGCTCGGCGATGCCTTCCAACTCGATTTTGGAGACCACCCCACCCCGATCAATGCTCGTCTGGCTGCACAGCAGATCAACTCGCAGCAGCGAATCGAGGAGTCGTGGGGCGAGGTGCGCGATGCCCTCACGGAGTTCTTCGATTGGTCTGGTCTCAAAGGAATCGAAGCAGAAGAGCTGACGGTGTTTCCAGGGATGGACGAGATCTTCTCGCTCGTTACGGTGCGGGATCATGTGCGCTCCGGCGACTACGACCTCATCGTTGTTGACTGTGCTCCAACCGCCGAAACGCTGCGGCTGCTCAGCCTCCCCGAGGTGTTGTCTTGGTACATGGAGAAGATGTTTCCCATCGGGCGCAAGGTGGCAAAGGTGGTTCGACCGGTCATCACCAAGGTGAGCTCGATGCCGGTTGCCGACGACAAAGTCTTCGAAGCCGTTGCGCGTTTCTATGACCGGCTCGACGGGATCAGAGAGATCCTTGCCGATCCTGAGGTCACCAGCGCCCGGCTCGTCATGAATCCGGAGAAGATGGTGATCGCCGAGGCCCGGCGCACGTATACCTATCTGGGCCTGTTCGGCTACATGGTCGACGCAGCAATCGTCAATCGGGTGCTACCTGCCACGGTTACCGATGCTTACTTCTCTAGGTGGCACGAGATACAGAAGACCCACTTGGCGGCTGTAGAGGAGGGCTTTGCCGACGTTGCCATCAAGTGCCTGCGGTTGTTCGATGAGGAGATGGTCGGGATCGATCGGCTCCGCCTGGTAGGCCAGGAGTTGTTCGGAGAACAGGATCCGGCAGCGCAACTGTCCGACGGCAGACCGTTTCGTGTGGAGGATGTCGGCGATGAGGTAGTCATTGTGCTCGCCGTGCCGCTGGCGGAACGGGGTGACGTCGACGTGATGCGTTACGGCAATGAGCTGATCGTCACCGTCGGCCCATACCGGAGGTCCATCATCCTCCCCGACTCGCTGGGAAGGCGGCACGTGCGGCGTGCCCAACTCGTGGAGGGCGAGCTGAGGATCACCTTCGGGCTGGAACCCTGACGCCCCTCTCGGGGCCGGTTTCCCTCAGCTACCCTGGCCGCGAGTCGGCCGGGGAACCAGGTGGACGAACGCAAGGAATACGGGGACGCGATGCGGCTGGGCATGCGCCGCGCCATGCTGCACTGGCTGCGCGCTAGCTATGAGGTTCTCGCCGGTGTCGGGGCGTTCCTAGATGAAATCGCCAGTGTCAGGCGTGACGAGTTCGCAGCAGACGACGAGTCCGGGGATGACGACGGCCCCGTGAGGATCGAGCTTGATTAGCGGCCGACCCGGCAGCGGTTCGCCGCCGGGCTGAGAGGAGCATTTGTGGTAGCCACCATCGGGATCGACGTAGGCGGGACGAAGATCCTGGCCGTCAAGCTCGAGGGAGATGAGGTCGTCGCTCAGGAGCTCTTCTCCACTCCCGGAGAGGACATGATTGGCTCGGCGATCGCCGCGGTGAGCGAGCTGTGGAGCGACGATGTCGCAACCATCGGCGCCGGCATCGCCGGTCTGGTGCGATTCCCGGAAGGGGTCTTCGTTTGGGGACCCCATGTGCCCGGGTCGAACGTGCCTGCCAGGCAGCTACTCGAACAGGAATTCGGAGTGCCGGCCATGGTGGACAATGATGCCAACGCGGCAGCATGGGCGGAGTTACAGCGTGGGGCAGCGACTGGTCGAAGCGACGTTCTGCTGGTGACTCTTGGCACCGGAATCGGCGGCGCCGTCATCTCCAACGGCGAGGTGTATCGCGGTTCGTCTTTTGCGGGCGAGTGGGGCCACATGCTCTACCAAGCAAACGGGTTGCAGTGTGATTGCGGGAAGCGAGGCTGTTGGGAAACTGTGGCCTCCGGGCCGGCGCTGGCTCGAATCGGGCGCGAGTTCAACTCCCTCAACCCGGAGGGTCAGTTGGCTCGCCTCCTCCGCAAGGGAGATTTCACGGCGGAGACGATCACTCGTGCCGCGGACGCCGGCGACGAGACTGCTCGGGGCTTGGTGAGTCAGGTAGGCGCCGCTTTGGGTCAAGGTCTCTGCAGCCTCATCGCCATATTCGATCCCGAGATGATCGTTGTCGGCGGGGGCCTCGGGTCGGTGGGGGAGTCGCTGCTCGGTCCGGCCCGCCGTGTCGCGGCGGACGCTCTCCATGGCGGTTCGCATCGTCCGCTGCCTCCTATCGTGGTGGCCGACCTCGGCCCGGAGGCGGGTGCGATTGGAGCAGCGTTGCTGGCGAGGCAACGGTTGCGGGCAGCGACGCACTGATTCTGTGACACGGGCTCCGGTAGTGTGATCGCCATGGATGGTGAGATCGTCCCCCTTCCACAGCAGGAAGAGTCATCGGCACAGGACCCGGCCGGTTCGGCGAGCGACGAACTGGCTGTTGTTCTTCACCCGCTCGACACGGCGGAGCCGGTGCCGATGCGGACCAAACAGGAGATCCTCATGGAAGGTCTGCTGATTGCTCCCAATCTCGCCAAACTGCTGTACAGGCTCCTGCGGGATGATCGCGTTCCGCGCAAGCGTCGGCTGGCGATGACGGTGGCCGGCCTGTACGTGGCGTCTCCGGTTGATCTGGTTCCAGACGCAATTCCGTTGCTCGGCGCCATCGACGATCTCCTGGTTCTGGCATTTGCGATCGATTACCTGTTGCGCGTCAGCCCTCCCGAAGTGGTTGATGAGCACTGGGACGGGTCGGAGGACGCCCTCGAGTTTGTTCGCGGCATCTCCGCTTGGGGGGCCGAGCTGATCCCGGGAAGACTGCGTCGCATCTTGTTCCTGCGCTGAGGCCTTGCGGTCAGATCCGTCGCAGCACCTCCCGCCCGAGAGCGTGTGTAACCGACGCGGCGCACCCAGCAGCTACCCTCAACGGGACCATGGACTTTCGCAGAATCAACAATCTTCCGCCCTACGTGTTCGCCGAGGTCAACCAACTCAAGCTGGAAGCGCGCCGAGCCGGTGAGGACATTGTCGACCTGGGCTTCGGCAACCCCGATATACCATCACCCGACTTCGTCGTGGACAAGCTGGGCGAAGCAGCCCGCAATGAACGGAATCATCGCTATTCGGCATCACGCGGTATCCCGAACCTGAGGAAAGCCATCGTCGACCGCTACCAACGACGGTTTGGGGTAGAACTCGATCCGGAAACCGAGGCGATCAACACAATTGGAGCCAAGGAGGGTTTGTCCCACCTCATGTGGACTCTGGTGCAGCCCGGCGATGTCGCTCTCGTTCCGGAACCTTCGTACCCGATCCACATCTACGCGGCTGCGCTTGCCGGGGCCGAAGTGAGGCGGGTGCCGGTGCTACACCGAGCCGATTACTTCGAGCATCTCCACGAGTCTTTCCTCGACTCCTGGCCTCGTCCCCGGGTGATCGTGTTCTCGTTCCCGCACAACCCAACCACCAAGACGGTCGAACTCGAATTCCACGAGCGACTCGTCCAATTCGCTCTCGAGCACGAGGTGATGTTGGTTCATGATTTCGCCTACGCCGACATCACGTTCGACGGCTACGAAGCTCCCAGCCTGCTGCAAGTGCCGGGTGCCAAGGAGGTGGGTGTTGAGCTGTACACCCTCACCAAAGGACACTCGATGGCCGGGTGGCGCGTTGGTTTCGTCGTCGGCAACAGCGAAATGGTCGCTGCCTTGGCGAAGCTGAAGTCGTATCTCGACTACGGCACGTTTCAGCCGATCCAGATTGCGTCGATCCTGGCGCTCAACGAGGGTGATGAGCATGTCTACGAGGTTCAAGCGGTCTACAAGAAACGGCGGGATGTCCTTGTCGATGGCCTGAATCGCGCCGGATGGCCGATCGAGAAGCCCCTGGGCACCATGTTCGTCTGGGCGAAGATCCCGAACGAGTACGACTACATGAACTCTATGGAGTTCACGTTCCACCTCATGCGCGAAGCCAAGGTCGCCGTCAGCCCGGGGATTGGCTTTGGTCCCTCCGGTGAGGGCTACATACGGTTTGCTCTAGTGGAGAATGAGCAACGCACCGGCCAAGCGGTACGGGGGATACGAAAGGCACTCGACAAGCTCACGGCGCTGTAGTTATGAGCTTTGCAGACGGTACCGCGGACTTCCGTTCCGACACGGTCACTCAGCCAACCGAGAAGATGCGTGCTGCCATGGCAAGTGCTCTGGTCGGGGACGACGTTTACGGCGAAGACCCAACGGTCAATGCTCTCGAAGAGCGGGTAGCCGAGCTGTTGGGCAAGGAGGCCGCGCTGTTCACTCCCTCCGGGACGATGGCTAACCAGATCGCCATCGGCGCCCAAACCCAACCCGGGGATGAGGTGATCTGCGTGGAGCGGGCACATGTCCGCAATTACGAACACGGTGGCGCATCCGCCAACTTCGGTGTCGCGTTTCGGGCCGTGCCCGGCCGCACCGGGGTGATGAGGGTCGACGAGATTCGGACGGCTGCCGTCGGCAGTGAATATGGCTTACCTAGAACGTCGCTCCTGTGGTGGGAGAACACCCACAACGTGTCCGGCGGGACCGTCGTTCCGCTCGACGTGATGCAGGCCGGCTCGGCGGTAGCGCACGATATGGGCTTGGTGGTTCATCTCGACGGTGCCCGGCTGTGGAATGCGGCGGCAGCATCAGGGGTCGAGGCGGCCGATTTCGCCGCGTGCGTCGACAGTGTGATGTTCTGCTTCTCAAAGGGGCTCGGAGCCCCCGTCGGCTCGGTCGTGGCAGGGACGGTGGATTTCATTGCGGCCGCTCGCGATATTCGGGCCCGTCTGGGTGGAGCGATGCGCCAAGTGGGTGTGCTCGCCGCGGCCGCTCGAGTGGCCCTCGAGGAACGAGAACGCGTCTTCGAGGACCACGAGACGGCGAAGCAGCTTGCCAAGGGGCTTGCCACACGTCTCCCCGAGGCCGTCGATGCGAGCGCCGCTGTGACCAACATGGTGCTCGTCAACGAGAACGGGTTGCCGTGGCCGGCCGCGAAGTTCATGGAGGCGCTAGCGGCCGATGGTGTCCTCACCACCTTCATCGAGCCTGGTGTGATCCGTTTTTGTACCCACCGCAATGTCGATCAAGCGGATGTGGACCGGGTACTGGGGGTCACCGACACGTTGCTCTAGCTCACCTACTGGCAGACAGCAACGTCGGCGAGAGCCTGTTCAGCGTGCCGGATGTGCTCTCCGTACCGAGCGCTGGCGACGTAGCTGTGGTACATCGCATGGACTCCGTCACTCTTCGACGAGAGGTAGCTGATGATCCCGTCGATGAGCGCGGCGCCTTGTCGGCCCTGGTTGACCGATTCGGCTACCGCAGCAGCAGCACACCTCCGCGCCACCGTTCGGTTGATCAGGGCGTGGCCGTCTTCGTGGTCGTGAGCAGCTGCAGTCGATCCGTAGGCAGGGATCAGTTCTACCGTGGCGACGACCACTGTGACAAGGTCTGGATCGAGGCTGACGTCGTACACGGCGGTTGCAGTGGCGGCTGCCGTCCCACCGTCAAACATTTCGACAGGAGAGGCCGCGATCTGATGTAGCAGCGATTCGTCTGAGCTGAGTCTGCGCAGCGAATCCGCGATGCGCTGATCCGGTTCGGCTGCTGCGAGCGCGTTGAGTTCAACCGCCAGGTCATCGACGATCCGCTCGACGCTGGGTGAAACCGGCAGCCGTAGTACCGGGTCGTCGGCAGCCAGCACTAGCACCGGCGTATCCGTCGTTATCGCACTACCAGTGCCGAGGAGCAGCCACATGGTTCCGACGATTGCGACGGTGAGGATTGCCAGTCGTTTCACAGACTTCACTGTCGGCATGTAGCGCCGCCACCTTTTGCGACTCGTAACGGTTTGCTATGCGCCTGAGTCTGATATCAGATGCGCTACGCCGTACTCTTCCCGGGGCAAGGCAGCCAGACCGTCGGAATGGGTGCCGACGTGTTTGCGGCGCGCCCCGATCTGCTTGGGATCGCCGCCGATAACGTACTCGGTTGGTCGCTCGAAACGGTTTGTGCGCAGGGACCGGAGAGCGTGCTCGTGCGGACCGATCGCGCTCAGCCGGCGCTCTATGCCGTGAGCTACGCGCTCTGGGAGGCGTTTGCAGACCGCATGCCGCATCCCCCGGTCGGAGCAGCAGGCCACTCCCTCGGGGAATACACTGCGCTTGCCGCGGCGGGAGCGATCGATTTCTTCGACGGACTGCGATTGGTGACGAGCCGCGGGCGGGCCATGGCCACAGCCACCGAGGCGGCCGCGGGAGCAATGGCTGCCGTCGTCGGAACCGACGAAGAAGTTGTCGAGCGGGTGGTCGCAGAGCGGAGATCCGGGGGCGCCCAGGTGTGGGTCGCCAACGTGAACGCACCCGGTCAGATTGTGGTTGCAGGGGCCGCAGCCGACGTTGCCGCGATCGCGGCAAAGGCCAAGGAACTCGGTCTGCGCAGGGTCGTTGCTCTCAACGTCGCCGGGGCATTCCACACACCGCTCATGGATCCAGCCCAGCGGCAACTGATGACCGCGCTCCAACAATGCGAATTCCGCCCGGGGGCATTCCCCGTGTGGGGCAATCTCGGTGCGGTGCCCGTCGAGGAACCTGCCGCGGCGTTGGCAGGTCAATTGGTCAACAAGGTGCGGTTCAGCGAGTCGCTGGTAGCGATGCGCAACCGCGGGGTCGAAGCGTTTGTGCACATGGGACCTGGGGATGTGACGGCGGGAATGGCAAAACGCTCAGTTGCGGAGGCAACGGTCATTACCGTGTCCTCCCTCGACGACATCGGCGCGGCTGTCGAACAGCTCGCCGTAGTATGACGTCTCAGGAAGGGAAGGAAGTCTGATGCGGCGCGCAGCCATCATCGGCTGGGGCGACTACACGCCGCCGGCCGTTCTGTCCAACATGGATCTGGCATCAGTCATCGATACATCCGATGAGTGGATCCAGACACGGAGCGGGATCAAGGAACGCAGAATCAGCCACGTTTCGAACGCGGACATGGCGACCGCGGCCGCCAAGCAGGCCTTGGCAGCCGCCGACCTGAGCGGCGACGAGATGGATCTGATCATCGTGGCTACCTGTAGCCCCGATCGAGCCGTTCCTTCGGTGGCTGCTTACGTCCAGCGGCAGTTGGGTGGCGTCGGAGCGACGATGGACCTCAACGCCGCTTGCAGCGGGTTTGTATACGCGTTGAGCGTGGCTAACGGAATGATCGCCGCGGGAACAGTCAACCGAGCCTTGATCATCGGGGCGGAACGCCTGTCGTCCTTCATCGACTTGCAGGATCGCACCACCGCGGTGTTGTTTGGTGACGGAGCCGGCGCGGTCGTTGTCGAGGCAACCGAAGGACCCGAGGGGGTCTTGTCATCCAATCTGCACTCCGACGGAAGCTTGTCGGAGATCCTGACGATCCGTGGGGCCGGCACGGAGGGGGTCTTTGACCCGGATGTGCCGCACACGGTGGACATGGAAGGCCGCGAGGTGTTTCGCAACGCAGTTACCCGCATGGGGGAGGGCGCAGTGGTTGCTCTCGAGAACGCCGGGCTCGACGTCGAGGACATCGATGTGTTGATCTCACACCAGGCAAACATCAGAATCATCGACGCCACCGCCCGCCGGCTCAGCATCGATCCGGACACTGTCTATACCAATATTCACGCATACGGCAATACATCAGCCGCAAGCATCCCAATAGCCCTTTCCGAGGCTCTGGATCAGGGAGCCATCAAGCCGGGCGACGTTGTTGCGATGGTGGCATTTGGGGGAGGGCTCACCTGGGGCGCCGCGATCCTCCGCTGGGGGGATCGCGTGACCCGCCACCACCGCATCGAGCACGATCTGCCCGGTACCGACAAGACCGGGCTCGAGTTGCTCGCAGCCCGCGTCCGAGGACTCGATCTGGCATGAGCGAGACCCAGGAGCGAGTGGCGCTGGTCACCGGCGGTTCGCGCGGGATCGGGCGTGCCGTTGCCGAACTCCTGGCTGTTCGCGGACACCACGTTGCCGTCAACTATGTCTCCAACCAGGACGCCGCGGAGGAGGTAGTAGCTGCAATCGAGGGTGTCGGAGGGATCGCTACAGCTGTGCAGGCCGACGTTGGTGACGAAGCTGCGGTGGCCGGGCTCGTCGAGAACGTCGAGTCCACACTCGGCCCGGTCGCCGTGCTGATAAACAACGCAGGTATCACCAGGGACGATCTCATTCTCAGGATGAAGCCTGATGCTTGGGACCAGGTAATCGCGACGAATCTCAGGTCCGTTTACCTCTGCTCGAAGGCGGTGATGCGGGGGATGTTGCGCGCCCGCTGGGGCCGGATTGTGTCTCTGAGTTCGGTTGCCGGTGTCTACGGGAACGCCGGACAAGCCAACTACTCAGCCGCCAAAGCCGGGATCATCGGACTAACCAAGGCGCTGTCGAAAGAGGTAGGTTCCCGCGGCATCACGGTCAACGCGGTGGCTCCTGGTTTCATCGCGACCGACATGACTGCCGCGTTGGGCGAGGCCGCGGCAGACGCAGTGGTCGACAAGATCACCCTCGGGCGTCTTGGGTCGCCGCAGGAAGTCGCAGCGGCGGTGGGCTATCTTGCCTCCGACGATGCGTCGTATATCACGGGTCAAACCATTGTTGTCGACGGTGGGTTGACCCTTTGATTCAGGAGGGCGTTTGAGCCATGGATAGATCAGAAATCGAAGCAAAGCTCGTCGACCTGCTCGTGGACGAGCTCGGTCTCGAGCGCGACGACATCACCATGGAGGCGAAGTTCGAGGAAGACCTCGATGTCGATTCGCTAGGTGTGGTCGAACTGCTGATGGCGCTCGAAGACAACTTCGACGTCAAGATCCCGGATGAAGAAGCTGAAAAGATCACCACCGTTGGTGAGGCCGCGGAACTGGTGAGTCAGAAGCTGAACGGCTAGACATGGAACGCCGCCGTGTAGTGGTGACCGGGATGGGGACGGTCAACCCGCTGGCTCACAACGTCGAAGAATTCTGGGAGGCTCTGTTGGAGGGCCACTCCGGGGCGGCTCCGATAACGCTCTTCGATGCAGCCGCGCTGACAACTCGGTTTGCGGCCGAGGTCAAGGGCTTCGATCCCGATGCCTATATGCCGCGCAAGGAGTCGCGCCGGCTCGACCGCAGCTCACTTCTGTTCTGGGCGGCGACAAGACAGGCCATGGACGACGCCGAGTTGGCATTCGAAGAAGGGGAGCCGGCCAGCCTGCGCGCTGGTGTCGTCTGTGGAACGGGGATCGGCGGGATCGGTACTACCCGTTCGCAGATCGACGTTCTCACGGAACGGGGTCCCGGACGGATTTCGCCCCTGGCCATCCCGATGATCATGAGCAACCAGGCGGCAGGGGCGGTCTCGATCGACTTCAACCTGGCCGGTCCGAGTACATGCACCGTCACCGCCTGTGCGGCGTCTGCGAATGCCATCGGAGATGCGGCCGAGATCATCCGTCGCGGGGTAACCGATGTGATGGTGGCCGGAGGGATGGAGGCCGCGGTCACCGAATTCGCCATGGGCGGATTCGCGTCGATGAAAGCCCTCAGTACACGCAACGACGATCCGGCTGCAGCCAGCCGACCTTTCGACAGAGATCGGGATGGGTTCTTGCTCGGTGAGGGCGCCGGCGCGCTGATTCTGGAGTCCTTGGAGCACGCCACCGCGCGTGGTGCCCATGTCTACGGAGAGGTCGCCGGCTACGGCATGTCGGCCGACTCCTACCACATCACGCTACCCAGGCCCGGTGGGGCCGGAGCCGCGCGAGCCATGCAGGGTGCGCTCGACGATGCCGGGGTCGCACCGGACGATGTCGGCTACATCAACGCCCACGGAACATCGACGCCGGCCAACGACAAAACCGAAACGCTCGCAATCAGGTCGGTCTTCGGAGAGCACGCCGACAGGCTTCCGGTGTCCTCGACCAAATCGATGACCGGGCACCTATTGGGAGGTGCCGGTGCGGTTGAGGCCGTGATCTCGTTGAAGACACTCGCCGCTGGTGTGATCCCACCGACGATCAACTACACCACCGCGGATCCCGAATGCGACCTCGACTACGTGCCGAACGAGGCG
>JASJAS010000065.1 GCA_030066875.1 Acidimicrobiia bacterium
ATGGTCCTCGCGCTCGTCGCGGGGGCCTGCGGAGGCTCCGACGATGGCGGTTCGGATCAAACAAGTGCGACCGCCTCGTCCGGAGAGGACGATACGCCGGAGACCACCGCAGACGGTGGAGACGATACACCGGACACGACAGCTGCACCAGGTGAAGAGGTAACACTTACCGTCTGGTCCTGGCGCACCGAGGACGAGGACGCGTACAACGCGATCTTCGACGTATATGAGGCAGCCAATCCGGGGATAACCGTTGAGTTCGTTCCTTTCGTGAACACGGACTACAACAACATCCTGTCAACCGGCCTCACCGGCGAGGGTGGGCCCGACGTTGCTCAGCTCCGCGCCTACGGCGGAGTCCAGCCCCTGATCGAGGCCGGACAACTCGTGCCATTGGACGGCGAGATCGACCTGTCGAGCTTCACGGACAACGTGCTGAAGGCTGCCACGGGGCAGTCAGACGGCCGTGTCTACGGCGCTCCGTTCGCCTACCAAGCGTTCGCCGCGTACTACAACAAGGCGATCTTCGACGAGCTCGGGTTGAGTGAGCCGACCACCTGGGATGAGTGGATCGCCACTCTCGAGGCCTTGAAGGCGGGCGGCTACATCCCGATCTCAACTCCGGCAGCAGACAACTGGATGATCGCAATCGTCCACGATACGATCGGCGCTCCCCGCTACGGAGGCCAAGCCTTCGAGGCAGCCATTGTGGCTGGCGAAAAGGACTTCACGGACCCGGACTACGTCGCCTCGATCGATCTGATGAAGGACCTTCAGCAGTATCTGCCCGACGACGTTGTCGGTGTGTCCTATGACGACTCCAAGACCCTGTTCATCACCGAGCAAGCTGGGATCTTCATCGGCGGCTCCTTCGAGGTCGGATTCTGGAGGGACAACGGTCCGGATCTAGACCTGGGTCTCTTCGCCGTGCCGGCACCGCCGGACTCGATCGCCCCGGCCAGTACCGTTGGATGGATGGACGGCTCCTACGGAGTGAATGCACTCAGCGACTCCCCCGAGGAAGCCAAGGCGCTGGTCGAGTGGATGGGCACCCAGGAGTTCGGGCAGCTATTCACAGAGCAGATCAAGCAACTGTCGCCGATCCCGGGAACCACTCCCGACGATCCGCTGCTCGCAGAGTTCGGCGAGCTGTTCGCCGCGTCGCCGGTCTCGTATCTGAGCCTGGTGAACTTCCGCTACGGAGACCCCACGGCAGACAGCGTCTTCCGTGAGGGCGTCGTGAAGATGTGGCTGGGCGAGGACATTACGTCCGCGCAAATCGCCGCAGACGTTCAGGCCGGCGTGTCCCAGTGGTTCACCCCAGGCGGCTAGCTCGCTATGTCAGTGAAAGCACCACCGACAGAGCGGAGGCTCCGGTCCGCACCCAGCAAGGGTGTGGGCCGGAGCGCCCCCCCATGGGGCACTCTGGCACTGTTCCTGGCGCCGGCGTTTCTGCTCTATGCGATCTTCATGGTCATCCCGCTGGTGCAGGCCCTGTTCTTCAGCCTCTTTGAATGGACGGGAACGGCCCGGGGCGGTTTCGTCGGATTTCGCAACTTCGGCGAGCTCTTCGGGCGATTCCCGCTGAACGAACAGCTGCCCAGGGATCTCTGGCACAACGTCATCTTCTTCATAGGAACGATGGCCATTCAGGTGAGCCTCGGTCTCCTGTTCGCGGTTCTGTTGCAGGGCAAGCGGTATGGGAAGTCGTTCCTGAGAACGACGTACGTTCTTCCTTTCATGATCAGCCCCTTGGTCGTCGGCTACGTTTGGTCCTTGATCCTGAACCCGACCTTTGGGCCCGTGAACTCCACGCTCAGGTCAATCGGGCTCGACTCCTTGGCACGTCCGTGGCTTGGGGATCCGACTACGGCGTTCCCGGTCGTAATCCTGGTGAATGTCTGGTACTGGCTCGGGTTCCCGATGCTGCTGTTTGCAGCTGGTTTGGCAGCCATACCGGAGGATTACTCGGAGGCCGCCTCGATCGATGGCGCAGGGGCATGGCAGACCTTTCGACACGTTACTTTGCCACTACTGACTCCCGTCTTTGGGACTGTCGCCATTCTCACCTTCATTCGGTCGTTCAACGTGTTCGGGCTCGTCTGGTCGCTGGCCGGCGTGGACGGCAACCCCGCCGGGGCCACCGATGTTCTGGGCTTGTTGTTCTATCGAACCGCCTTCCGCGGGGGTGTTGACGCCTTTGGTGTGGCATCGGCGCTCGCAGTCGTCATGTTCGCCATCATCTTTGGCGTTTCCATGCTGGCCCGGTGGTGGTTCAACCGTCTCGAGGAGGGTCTGACATGACCGCCGTTTCCCATCGCGCCGGCAGAAAGAAGCGAAGTGCGGCTCAAGTGGCCATCCCCATCTTCATGTGGGGCTATGCGGCTATCGTTCTCGCACCTCTGCTGCTGGTCGTGCTCAACTCGTTCCGCACGACTCGCGAGATCTTCGCGGAACCGCTCGGTCTCCCGACGAGCATCAGCTTCGACAGCTACACCACAGCATGGAACGAAGCCAGTTTCAGCCAGTACTTCGTCAACTCGCTCACGATCACCGTGGCGTCGGTTGTGCTGGCAACAGGTACGGCGGTCTTCGCCGCCTATGCGCTCGGGCGATACAAGTTCCGGGGAAGCACCTTCCTGTCGATCTTCTTCCTGTCGGGCCTCTTGTTGCCCTTCCGGCTGGCGATCATGCCCCTGTTCCTGCTTCTGGAGAGCCTTGGGCTGATCGATAGCCGGATTGGGCTTGTCCTCGTGTATGCGGCAACCGGGGTTCCGTTCTCGGTGTTCATCCTGAGCTCATACTTCCGGCAGCTGCCGGTCGAGCTCACCGAGGCCGCGCGCATCGACGGAGCTGGAGAGTTCAAGATCTTCGGACGGGTCATGCTCCCTCTGGTACGACCGGCATTGGCAACCGTGGCTGTGTTTCAGTTCGTTCCATTGTGGAACGACTTCTTCTTCCCGCTGGTGCTCCTGCGGTCAACGAGCAAGTGGACCCTCCCTGTGGGAATGACTCGGTTCTTCGGGGAGTTTCAGTCGGACTGGTCAACATTGTTCGCCGGGATCCTGATAACCCTGCTGCCACTGGTCATCCTCTTCCTGATAGCGACTAAGCAGATAATCGCCGGTCTAACTGCCGGGATTGGGAAGATGTGACGGTCCAATGCCTTCATCCTCTCTTCGCGATAGATTCGTATTGAGCGGAGGTGGCCAGAACAGGGTGACCCTGCGAGGTGGTCGCCTTCTAGCTTGGCACCGGTGGGTGCGGCGCGACCTGGTCATTGCTGACGGAAGAATTGCGTCGATTGACGAGCCCGGGGGGCAACGGGCGGATGGCGTCGTTGTTGATGTCAGCGACCTGTGGCTGGTGCCCGGGTTTGTTGATATTCAGATCAACGGCGCCTTCGGGCATGACTTCACACAGAATCCGGAGACAATCTGGGATGTTGGGAGGAGGCTCCCTGAGCATGGCGTCACCGCCTTCCTGCCGACTGTGATCTCGTCTCCCCAAGTCAACGTTGTTGAAGCGCAGCACGTAATCGATCAAGGCCCGCCGACGGACTATCTAGGGGCGACACCGATCGGCCTTCATCTCGAAGGGCCCATGCTTTCACCAGAGCAGGCCGGGACTCATGACGCCAGCCATCTGCGCGAGCCTGCGGAGGTGGCAACCGGGTCGTGGAGTCCCGAGACGGGCGTTCGCATGGTGACCTTGGCGCCGGAACTTCCGGGTGCGCTTGAACTGATTGCGCAGCTCGTCGATCGCGGTGTCACCGTTTCCGTTGGTCACTCCAACGCCACATACGACGAGGCACTCTTCGGGTTCCGCTGGGGCGCGACCGCCGGGACACATCTCTTCAACGCTATGCCGCGTTTCCACCATCGCGACCCAGGGCCGATCGGAGCGATTCTCAGTGAACCGGACGTCGCGGCCGGAGTGATCGTCGATGGTATACATTGCCACCCTTCCGCTGTTCGTGTCGCTTGGCAAGCGAAGGGGCCAGATCGGTTCGTGCTGGTAACTGACGCCATGGCCGCAATGGGAATGGGACAAGGCGACTTCACTATCGGCGGCGTGGATGTGTCCGTCAACGATATGGGTCCCCGCAACGTCGACGGGGCGCTCGCAGGAAGCTCCCTGGTGATGGACGAAGCAGTGCGCAACCTCCGGGTATTCGCGGACTGTTCTCCTCGACAAGCGGTTCTCGCAGCGACGGCAAACCCAGCAAGGGTGATTGGAGACAATCAACGTGGCCTCATCGAGGTAGATAGACGGGCGGACATCGCCATGCTCGATGGAGACCTCAACGTTGTTGCGACACTTGTAGGCGGCGCAGTTCTGTACGACAGGTACGGGATCGCGAAACTGGCATCCCCAGCCGATAGCGGCGGCGATCGATGAACGCCGCAGCGACCGCCGCCAGTCGTCTAGCGGACTGCGAGGGCACGCAGCCCAGACTCGGATTGACACAATCACTGGCCGGTTCGTTACGGCGTGGATAGTGGAGGATCTCCCACAATGACGCTTTGGACAGAAATCAGGGAACAGCCAGATGCGCTGCGGCGGCTTATCAATGGGAACCAGGGGTCCATGGGCCAGATCGCAGCGGGGATCGCAGACGCGCATCCTTCCTGGGTGCTAATTGCGGCACGAGGCACATCAGACAACGCGGCCCGCTACGCCCAGTATGTGCTGGGGGCCCGCAATCGGCTGAGCGTCGGTCTCGCCGCCCCCTCGCTGTTTTCTGTCTACAAGCAGCCTCCAAGGCTCGCCGACGCCCTCGTTGTCGGTATCTCGCAGTCGGGCGAGTCGCCGGATCTAGTTGCTGTGCTCGAGGAAGCAAACGCTCAGGGACGGCCGACTCTTGCGATCACGAATCACGCCGATTCACCGATGGCCCGGGTGGCTCACTCTGCCATCGAGCTTCATGCCGGTACGGAACACGCCGTGGCTGCGACCAAGACGTACACGGCTCAGCTTGCTGCGATCGCACTGTTGTCTGGTGCGTTGCGAGGCGACATTGACGATCTGGAAGGGCTCGGGGCCGATGTCGAGCGAGTGCTTGGCGAATGGGATCGAATCGCCGAGGCGGCGACACTTTTTGCCGAGGTGGGGCATGCCGCCGTGCTGGGACGCGGATTCAACCACTCCACCGCCTTCGAGTGGGCGCTCAAGCTTCAGGAAATGACCTATGTCTTGGCCCAGCCATACTCAACCGCCGACTTCCTGCATGGACCCCTCGCGCTGGTTACCCGTGACTTTCCCATCCTTGCCGTCGCTCCGACGGGTGCGACGCACCGCGCGGTCCATGGACTGCTTGAGCGTCTCCAGAGCGAGTTCGGCTCCCGTCTTGCTGTCATCTCCGACAATGGCGCGACGCTGGGTCTCGCGGATGCGGCCGTGAGGGTTCCAGCCGTGCCGGAGTGGTTGTCTCCGATCACCGCCGTGGTGGCCGCTCAGGTGTTTTGCTATTGCCTGGCTCGGGCACGCGGTATTGACCCCGATTCGCCGCGGTCCATTGAGAAGGTGACGCGGACAACATGATCGGCTACGGGTTGCCACACTTCCCCATGACTCGTGCCTCGAGTGTTGATGATTCGTCCGGTGTTGTGGCTCGCCTGATCGGCGTCTTGGGTTCGGAGCGAGTGCATACCCATCCGCTTGACCTGTTGGTGTTTGGGAAGGATGCGGGTGTTACGCCGGGTGAGGCTGCGGTTGTCGTGTTGCCGGAAAGTACCGATGAGGTGGCAGCTGTTGTCCGCGTAGCCACTGCGGCGGGGGTGCCGGTTGTGGCTCGTGGTGCTGGTACTGGTCTGGCTGGTGGCGCCGTCCCTACATCGGCATGTGTGCTCGTAGTGCTGACGCGTATGAACGAGATCTTCGAGGTCGATGAGGTTGGTCGAACAGCGTGGGTTGGTGCGGGGCTCGTCAATGAGGCATTGTCGAACGCAGTTGCTGACCATGGTCTGTTGTTCGCTCCTGATCCTGCTTCACAACAGACCGCCACCATCGGTGGGAATGTTGGGACAAACGCTGGCGGTCCGCATTGTCTTGCTGAGGGCTCGACGATTGCGCATGTTCTCGGTATGGAAGTGGTGACCGGTGACGGTGAGGTGATGATGGTTGGAGGCGCAGCACCTGATCCGTTGGGTTATGACCTGCGGGGTCTTTTCGTGGGTTCTGAGGGGACGCTTGGGATTGTGACTCGGGTTTTGGTGCGGCTTGTTGAGGTTCCGCCGCAGCTGGAAACGATGCTCATCTCATTTGTTGACGTGTCTGACGCGGCTCGCGCAGTGTCTGAGGTCATTGCGGAGGGAGTTGTGCCGGCTGCCCTGGAGTTGATGGACGGGCCGATGATCGAGGCGGTGGAGAATTTCGTCCATGCGGGTTTGCCGGTGGGGCCTGGGGCTGTCCTCCTTGCGGAGGTTTCCGGTCACAGCGTCGGGGTTGCTGCGGACGCGGCTCTGGTTCGGGAGATTGCTGTTCTGAACGGGGCTACTGAGATTCGGGTTGCCCGGGACGAAGATGATCGGGCGCTGTTGTGGAAAGGCCGGAAGGCGGCGTTCGGTGCCATCGCGCAATCGGCCCCGGATTATTACCTCAATGACACCGTTGTTCCGCGTACACGGTTTGTCGATGTGCTCGACGAGATATACGCCATTGCAGAGCGGTATGAGCTGCGCTTGCTCAACCTTATTCACGCCGGGGACGGCAACTTCCATCCAATAGTGTCCTATGACGCTGCGGAAGCGGGTATGACCGAAAAGGTCATCGATGCGACACACGAGATGGTCCGTGCAGCAGTTGCCGCGGGGGGAACCCTGAGCGGTGAGCACGGCATCGGCATCGAGAAACGCGATCTGATGCCCGAAGTGTTCTCGGCTGATGACCTCGATGCCCAGGAGAGAATCCGCGACGCGTTTGACCCTTTGCGCCTGCTCAATCCGGGGAAGGTGCTCCCGGAGGGATCGCGGTGCCTGGACCGGCCGCCGACGTGACGAGGCTAGCTGCTGCCACGAAGCGTCTGTTCGAGGATCTCAGTGATGAGTCGGTGGAAGCGAGCGCCGCATGGACGGTTGCGCCCTCAACGATGGAAGAGGCTGCGCTGGTGCTGCGAGCCGCTGCCGACGCTCGAATGCCCACCCGATTCTACGGAGGCGGGACACACATGGATTATGGGTACAGGGGTGACTTCGAACTGGTCGTGACAACCAGCAGGTTGAATCGGGTTGTTGACTGGCAACCAGAGGACTTGACCGTTGTCGTCGAGGCCGGTGTACCAATCTCAACGCTCGAAGAAACGATCGGAGAGCGGAATCAGACAGCCGTGCTACCGGAGGCGTTCGGACGGGCAACAGTTGGTGGCGTGGTCGCCGCCGGTCTGTCTGGATATCGCCGATTCCGATACGGACCAACCCGCGACCGAGTCCTCCAGGTAGGGCTCGCTGCCGGGTACGGGAGGGTGATTGCGGGGGGCGGCCCCGTTGTGAAGTCATCTACTGGGTACGGTGTTCCCAGGCTCGCAACAGGTTCGTTTGGGAGCCTCGGGCTGGTCGGATGGGTGATGCTGAAGCTCTGGTCGCGGCCACGCGCAACAGCGTCGATTCAAATCGACGAAGCGGCGGCCGCCGCCTCAACATATCGGCCGTTGGCTGTACTCGAGACCTCTGAAGGATCGTTCCTCTATCTAGGTGGCGACCCCCAGCAAGTCACGGCCGAGATCGCCAGCGTGGATGGCGAGGTACGCTCGGGTCTCCATTGGCCGATCCCGATCAGCAACCGGATCCGCCTGGAGTTCAGGGTCCCTCCCCGTTTGCTGCGACAGGCGATCGACTGGGCGCAACGCGTCGACGCTGCGAGATGGATAGCCGAGCACGGAGTAGGCCGCGTCGAAGCCGGTGTCGACGCCATCGAACCCAAGGCGATCCAAGCAGCCCGCGCCTGGGCCGAAACAAACGGCGGAGCACTGATCGTGGCGTCCACCCACGACCCGGAGATCGACCCGTGGGGCACACCACCGGTTTCGATCGAGATTCAACGCAGGATCAAGCAAGCTTTCGATCCATTCTCCATCTGCAACCCAGGTATCTTCCCGGGAGGGTTGTGATGACGTGGCGGACCGAACACCCGCCAACAACTGAAGACCTCAACAGCTGCATCGACTGCGGCCTCTGCCTCTCGGCGTGTCCCACCTACTCGATCACCGGCGACGAGACAGCGTCGCCAAGAGGCCGCATCGCGGCAATGCGGGCCGTGGATCGAGGAACAGTCGCTCTCGACAACCGATTTGCCCAGATTGTTGATTCCTGTCTGCAGTGCCTCGCCTGCGAAACCGTGTGCCCCTCGCTCGTGCCCTTCGGAACGCTCATGGAGGGAGCCCGCGCAGAAGTCGCTGCCCACCGACCGACACCGACCACCGCCGCCAAGCGGTTCATCTTCGGTCGACTCATCGCGTCACGGCGTGCTCTCATGTTCCTGTCTTGGCTGCTGGTCATAGCCCAGCGGCTCGGCATCACCGGAGTCCTTCCCGGCCGAGCCTCGAAAGCCAAAGCCATAAGAACTATCCCTATCCCGGTCTCGGCCACCGCAGGCCGCCAATGGGACCCGCAAGGAGAACCAATAGGAACAGTCGGATTCCTGTCCGGATGTGTGATGGACCACTGGTACTCCGAAGTCCACGTAGCAGTCATCGACCTGCTGACAAGAGCCGGATACCGTGTCGTTGCCCCCAAACAACAAACCTGCTGCGGAGCCATAGCCGCTCATGAAGGCGCCGCCCAACACGCCAGACGAATGGCACAACGCAACGTCGAAGCCTTCGCAGGTTTTGACACGATCATCGTGGACTCCGCAGGTTGCAGCGCCCACATGAAGGACTACGCACACTGGACTGAGGATGGGGCCGACCTCGCCGGGCGGATCGCCGACGCCAACCAAGTCATCGCCAAGCTGATTGCAGACGGCAAGCTTCCGACAATTACCGAGAGACGGGGACAGATAGCGATCCAAGACCCCTGTCACCTACGACACGCCCAAGGGATAACGCTCCAACCGAGGGACATACTCCGCGCCGCCGGCTACGAGGTTGTCGAGACCGACCCTACCGGGACCTGCTGCGGAGCCGCCGGTGCATATCAACTTTCGCACCCCCAAGTATCCGAAAGGCTCGGGCGCCGGAAGGCGGCGCAGGTCGCCGCAACCGATCTCGACCGCGTCGCGTCTGCGAACCCTGGCTGCGAAATGCAACTACTCAGCTATCTCGGCAACAGCACGACGGTCGAACACCCAATCGAGATCTACCGAAACGAACTCAATCGCAACCAGGAGAGCACATAGCGCCCATGGCCGTTCGCCGTCACAACCCTGGGTAACCCGAAAACCAGGAAATCCCCTGCAATACAGGGGATTTCCTACGTGGTCAGGGACGGCGTCGATCCGTCGGCCTCAGTCCTCTGGTTTTGTTGGTCTCAGGACCCAATCGCTGGCAGGAAGACACTTTCCGCGTGGGTGCGGTCCGCAGCGGCAATCCGCTTGAGAAGTTGCTGCTTGGTGGCGGCAATCACGTGTCCACGACGGCACTTGCGTTTGATGCCCCGCTCCTCGACCGCTTGCAGAGGACGTTGCGGCTTCGCTCTCTCGGGGACATGCCGAGAGCTCTGCTCAAGTTCTTCGCCACCGTCAAACGGTTGCGGAAACAGGACCGTCCGTCCGCCCGCCTTGGTGTTGGATCGCCCGGCCGTGATGACTGTGGGACCCGATCCAGTGACTCTCTGCATGTCCATCACGGTCAGGTCGCCATTTGCTGCGACGTACAGATAGTCCACAATATCGGCTCGGCCGAATCCCCCGCTCCTGTGGTCTCGAGCACGACAGACTCCGCAACGCACCTCGTACCGTTTCGACTCGGATTCCACGGAGTCAATGCTAACGTGAGGTCAAGACAGTTCTCCCGAACCCATGGTTCCCCAACTCGTCCACGGACGGGCGGAGGTAGCCCATGGGTTCTTCTCTTGATCCGGTCCGTTTTCGTTGGAACGAGCTTCCATTCGCACTAGACCTTGATCAGGTTGCTGCGGTCCTTCAATGCTCACGCTCGACTGCGTGGCGCCTCTGGGATCGCGGTGACCTGCCCGGCGTGCGAGTCTCTGCTCGCAAGATCCGAGTTTCGCGAGACGCACTCAGGGATTGGCTGGCGTCTCGTGCCTTTGATGGAGGGGTCGACGCCTCTGAGCCTGAGAATCTGGATTCCGCAAGCGCCGCCAAGTGTGAGGTCACTGAAGACAGCGATGTCTCAAGATCCGCAGGAAGCGCGGAGTCTCTCGTTCAGCCAAGTCAGTCGCGGAAACGGGGTCCATCGTGAACGCCCGTCAAGCTCTGACTGTCGCCGAGGTGCTCCGCGGTCGACCAGACCTGGTACCGGGCGATGTCGAATCGATGCTGCGCCGACTGCGACGCGACGGGTTCGACTACCACCTGGACAAGTCCCCATTGTCACTGCTCGCCGCAGAGTGGGAGGCGTTGCTCGGAGGGATTGTCCCTCCCGGAGAGCGCTGGCGGGACCGCGCCGACCAACTCCGCGCTGCGCTTGTTGAGGCCGATTCGGCGTCTTCGGGATTCCGAAATTCTCGTCGCATCCTGACGATCCCGGCTTCGGCGATTCCCCCTAGGGCTGTGGAGTGGGTGTGGGACGACCGAATCCCGGCGGGTGGAATCACGCTGCTTGCTGGCAAGGGAGGGCTCGGCAAGTCAACGCTTGCTCTGCACCTCGCAGCACAATTGAGCCGAGGGACCCTGCCAGGCAGGCACCAGGGGCGGCCAGCAGTTGTCCTATACGCCACCGCCGAGGACGCTTGGTCCCAGGTCATGGTTCCTCGACTAATGGCAGCTCGTGCTGACCTCGCCCGAGTACGCAGTGTGGCGCTAGACGAATCCGTCGCAGGTTTCGTCGACACAATCTCCTTGCCCGAAGATCTAGATTCGTTAGCTGACGTTGTGCAGGAATTGGACGCTTGCCTGTTGGTGGTCGATCCACTGGTGGCATTCGTATCCGACAAAGTCGATTCGCATAGAGATCACCAGATCCGGAGGGCGCTGGGGCCGCTTCACAAGCTCGCCGAGACACACGACTTGGCTGTCATCGGTGTTGTGCATCTCAACAAGCGGGAGTCGCGAGCAGCAGCGGACCGGATTCTCGGCTCTGTGGGGTTCTACAACACAGCCCGCAGTGCTCTGCTGCTCACTGAGGCGTCCGGCGGAAGTGACTTCCGATTGTTGACGAATCCGAAGGCGAATCTCGGGAAGCCCGCTGTCACGTTGCGTTACCGAATCGAAGGATTCGATACCTGGGATGACGGCCAGCAAATCAGGACCTCCCGTGTCGTCCTGGTCGGGCAGGCCCCAGATATTGCGTTCGATGAGGGGCTGGCCATGCTCGACGACTCCTCAGGCCAAACGGCGCGGGGCGACGCCTGCAGCTTCTTGGAAACCGCCCTCAGCAAGGGTCCCGTTCCATCGAAGCTCCTTCTCGAGATGGCGGGAGAGGAAGGTATCGCCGACAGCACGCTCCGACGGGCGAAGAAGAGTATCGGAGCCAAGGCGAAGAGAGACGGTCCGAACGGTGAGTGGCGCTGGCACCCGCGTACGCAGGATGTTGCCGCTGGTCACGAGGGGCACGTTGGCCATCTTGGTCACGTTGACGAGGTGCCTGCGCAAGATGAGCAAGATGGCCAAGGTGACGTGTCCCGAACGGAGGGTGAACACACCGAGACTGGACGTCGGCTTGGCAGTTCGTCGGATTGGTCCGTTGAGGCCGAAGACGGGAGTTCTGCGAGCTCATGGGACCCGGTGTTTTCGCTGCTACTGGATGCCTTTGGTGACATTGAGGTCCTTGACGAGGCCGACGCTGAAGCCCACTTTCAAGGGTTGGCCGCCCGCCAGTCGAACTACTCCGAATATCGTCCTCCGGGGGTCCCTGGCTCCGATCTATGTCGTTGTGGGCGTGGGATGAAGACTGACAGCCCAGACGGATTTCCCTACTGCCACATCTGTGGGCCACCGGAAACCAATCCGAAAGCCCCTGCTAGTCGCCATCCGCGCGACGGAGGTCAGGAGGCCGATATGCAGCAGCTTGACCTGTGGCAGGAGCCAACGACATGAGGAAACCTTGCACTTCCTATGGAGGCCGGTGATGGCCACGTACACCAATGAGGAGCGTGCAGCCGCGCTCCAGTTGTACCGCGAACATGGCGCAACACATGCTGCCCGTACGATCGGATGCTCGCGACAACAGGTGTATCGGTGGCTTCGCGAAGAGATGTCACGTCACACACCGCCCCAAAAAGGCGAGATCGAAGCCGAGCAGCGATACCAACAGGCATTGCGAATGTATGGCCGTCGGAGATGGCTTGAGGTGTCGATCAGGATGCTCGACAGAACGCTTGAGGAGGCCAAGGACTTCCGTGGCCCCGACTTGACCCCGGTGACCTGGGATGAACCTCCCGGGCGTGAAGCACAGTCGTTGGTGACAACTGCAGCAATCGCCTGGGACAAGTACAGGTTGGAGATGGGTGAGTCCACCTTCCGGACCGAGCGGGCTGAGGGCGGTATCGATCGAGAGCTTCGGAAGACCATAGACGAGTGGAGGCGTCAGCTGGGCAGCCATGATGATGTCTGAAATCTCGTCTCGCTCCGACATCGAGAAAGCCCATCTTCGCCGGCTTCTGTGGCGGGAAATCGCTCGCCGTGATCAAGTCGTGCCGGACGGGGAGTGGCGGGTGTGGCTATGTCTGGGCGGAAGGGGCAGCGGCAAGACGCGGGCCGCTGCTGAGGCGTTGTGTGATCTGATTATCCATAGCGGCTCTAGTGACGGTGATTGGGCTGTGATCGCTCCCACCTTTGGCGATGCTCGGGATACTTGCGTCGAGGGACCTTCCGGCCTGCTGCGGACCCTGCAAGGTTTGATTCGACCGGGCCGTTCTGGTTGGAATCGCTCGCAAGGCCAACTGCACCTTGTCACCGGGGCAACAGTGTTCTGCGATGGCGCTGATGACGGTGCCTATCGGATGCAAGGCAAGAACCTGCGAGGAGCCTGGTGCGACGAGATCGGGCTGTGGAAACGAGGAGGGGCGTCAGGTCGGCCCGGCCGGGAATGGTGGGAGGTGGCGTGGGACGAGTCGCTGCGGCTAGCCGTTCGCATCGCGCCAGCAAAGATCATCGCTACTGGTACGCCGAAACGAGGCCATCCGCTGGTCAAGAGGCTTCTCGGCGACGATCGTGTCCCGAGCACTCGTCTACGTACTGCCGACAACGTGATCAATCTCGACCCCGGTTGGTATAGGGATCTGCTCGACGACTTCGAGGGCACCGCTGTTGAGTCCCAGGAGCTCGAGGGTCACTTCTTGGAGAATGTAGAGGGAGCACTGTGGCAGCAGCGAGTGATTGATAGTTTCCGCTGGAATCATCGTGAGTGGGACGAACCGGCTCTGTCTCGAGTAGTCGTAGGGGTCGACCCGTCCGGCGGGACGTCGTCCGCCTCTGCCGAGACTGGAATCGTCGCATCGGGCATTGTCCGGCGTGCTTGTCCGTGCGGGACCCGACCGAACCAACCGCACTATGCGGTGATCGCAGACTGCTCGATCAAAGACGAGGCTTCGGCCAGGGCCAGACGCATCGTCGAATGCTTCCACGAACACCAAGCGGACAAGGTCGTGGGTGAAAGGAACTATGGCGGCGACAACATCCCCGCACTCGTTGCTCAGGTCGCCACCGATGATCGGGTTCCATACGAGATGGTCACCGCGGCAAAAGGCAAGATGGTGCGCGCCGGGCCCGTCGTTGCTGCATATGAGCAAGGCCGTGTCCACCACGTCGGCGTATTCAACCGACTAGAAGAGCAGATGACAACCTTTGTTCCGGACACCGGAGCGAGATCGCCGGATCGGCTTGATGCTCTCGTGTTCAGCTTGGCGTCCCTGCTCAAGCGGTCCTCACACCGAGTCAGGTACGGGAGACACGTTGGACGTCTGCCTGACAGGATTGGGTAGCGAGACGAGTTGCGTCACGCGGCACCCGGCGGGCACCCACTCGCCGAATGGCCTTGATTTGGGTGGTTCCCACGCGGGCGTTGGTTTAGGAAACCAACGGGCGCAAGGAGAGCCCGCTAGTCGAAGCCTCCGCGTGATGGGTGTGCATTAGGTGCCTTCCGCGCCATCTAGAGATCGGTCCAAGAGCAAGCGCGAGTCGCACAACGCCCTCCATCAAGCGTTGCCAGCCGAAGCACAAGGGAGCCGTCTTGGATCTGCGCAAGGCTTTGCCGTTCCCCCGACTGACCGAACGATGGTCCCACTTGTGTGCGATCAAAGCTCTCGGATTACGTCCGTTGAGCCCCTCTACCAAGCTGAACGTGTAGAGGTGTGAGGCAAGCTGAGTATGTACCCTCCTGGTTATGCCGCAACTCGACATGCTGCTCACGAGGCTCGATGCGGACTCCAACGTGCGGGGCCGCCAGTTTGAGCGCATCTGCGAGTGGTATCTGACCCACGACCCTGCCTACCGGCGGCAACTGCAGCGAGTTTGGCTTTGGGCCGAGTGGCCGCAGCGGGCGGGACCGGACACCGGTATCGACCTCGTTGCCGAAGACAAACAAGGCCATCTGTGGGCGATTCAGGCGAAGGCATACAGCCCCGACCACACCGTCACGAAACGTGACATCGACACCTTCTTATCGGCGTCATCGACCCTGGAGTTCTCGTTTCGTCTCCTGATAGCGACGACCGATCGGATCGGGGCGAATGCGAAGCGGACGATTGAAGGGCAGGAGAAGCCGGTCCATCTCCATATGCTGACAGATCTTCAACATGCGGAGATCGAGTGGCCGGCTGACCCGAGCGATCTTCACGCCCCTCGCCCACCGATCAAGAGTCCTCGTCCGCATCAACAGGAAGCGATCGATGCGGCTGCCAGAGGCTTTGAGGGTCACGACCGGGGTCAGTTGATCATGGCTTGCGGTACAGGCAAGACATTGACAGCGCTTTGGATCACCGAGCATTTGCAGTCGAATCGAACGCTCGTGCTGGTCCCGTCATTGTCGCTCCTAAAAGACACGCTACGCGCATGGACAGCACAGACGAGCACCCATTTCGCTTTCCTGCCGGTTTGCTCAGACTCAACCGTTAGGGGCAGTGACGAATGGGTGTCCTCAACGACGGAACTCGGTTTCCCCGTCACAACGGACCCCGACGAGATCGCCACGTTCATGGGACAAGACGGCCCGCTGGTCGTGTTCTCCACCTACCAGTCGTCACCGCGCATCGCCGAAGCCCAATCCTCCGGTGCCGTGCCGGAGTTCAATCTGGTGATCGCTGATGAAGCCCACAGGGTGACCGGACCGGTTTCATCAGATTTCGCCACGATCCTCGATAGCAGCGCCATTCGAGCGGGGCGGCGACTCTTCGCAACCGCTACCCCACGCTACTTCACCGACCGAATTCGCGAAGAGGCCGGAGAGGCCGACTTCGAACTCGCTTCGATGGACAACACGGCGATGTTCGGGCCCGTGTTTCATCGACTGCCGTTCGGCGAGGCAATCGAACGAGACCTGCTTAGCGACTACCAGGTGGCCATCATCGGGGTTGACGATCGCGTGTGTCGGCAGCTTGCCGAGCGGGGCGTGTTCGTGAGACGGGATGGCGCGGAAGTAACCGACGCTCGCACACTCGCTTCCCATATCGGTCTCGCCAAGGCCATGCGCGACTTCGACCTGCGCAAGACCATAAGCTTCCACTCCCGCATCAATCGAGCACGCGAATTCGCGGACGACTTTGTCGACGTGGTCGAGTGGATACCCCAGGACCAGAGGCCCGTCGGCGAGCTGGTCACCAGCCATGTGTCGGGAAAGATGACCGCTGGTCAACGCCATCTCCGCATCCGGCAACTCGACCAACTCGAAGACACCCAACGGGGCCTCTTGTCCAATGCCCGCTGTCTTGGCGAAGGCATCGACGTGCCAACCCTCGACGGCGTCGCCTTCATCGATCCTCGCAGCTCCCAAATCGACATCATCCAGGCCGTGGGACGAGCAATCCGCAAAGCCGAGAACAAGACCTTCGGCACCATCATCCTCCCCGTCTTCATCGACAAAAACGAAGACCCCGACACGGCGCTCAGCTCGTCAGTCTTCAAGCCAATCTGGACGGTCCTCAAGGCACTCCGTTCACACGATGACGACCTCGCAGAGCAACTCGATCAGCTCCGCCGACAACTCGGACGCCGCCAAACCATTACACGTCCACACAAGATCCACGTGGATCTCCCCAAGCATGTGAGCCAGGCATTTGCCCATGCCTTCGAGGTACGTCTTATCGAATCCTCGACGGCCAGTTGGGAGATGTGGTTCGCTCTCCTAGAGGATTACGTGGATCGCGAGGGTCACGCCAACGTCCCCGCCCAATACGTGGTGGAAGGCCGTCAGCTCGGACAGTGGTGCAGCCATCAGCGAAGGCACTACACGACGGGGCGCTTGCCGGAGGAGCGAATCACCCGGCTGAATGCACTCGGCTTTTTGTGGGAGCCATTCAGGGCCGCATGGGAGGAGGGCTTCGCCAAGCTGGAGGCATTCGTTGAGCGAGAAGGTCACGCGCTAGCCGAACACGACCATATCGAAGACGGCTACAAACTCGGAAAGTGGTGTAGCCATCAACGGAGTTCGTATACGCAAGGGAAGCTAGCGGGCGAACGGATTGCGCGCCTGGAAGCACTCGGCTTCGTATGGAATAAACCAGCTGCTGCGTGGGAGAAGGGTTTCGATTGCCTGGCGCAGTTCGTCGCTCGTGAGGGTCACGCCGTAGTTGCGGATGACTATATCGAAGACGGTTACAAACTCGGGTTGTGGGGAAGCAATCAGCGAAGGTCTTACACAGCGGGGCGACTGTCGGAGGAGCGCATCTCACGCCTGGAGGCTCTCGGTTTCGTGTGGGACCTGATTGAGGCCGCGTGGGAAGAGGGCTTCTGCAATCTGAGGGCATTCGTTGAGCGAGAGGGTCACGCCAACGTCTCGTCAGGGCACCTCGAAGACGACTATCGGCTTGGACAATGGTGCAGTCAACAGCGAAAGTCGTACACGCAAGGGAAGCTAACGGGCGAACGGATTG
>JASJAS010000066.1 GCA_030066875.1 Acidimicrobiia bacterium
CTCGGCGACGATCTGCTGCAGTGGGCCGGTCCCTTCATCCTGCTGGCCAAGGTGTTCTTCGTGCTGTTCCTGTTCATCTGGTTCCGTTGGACCTGGCCCCGGATCCGGGAAGACCAGCTGCAGGGCCTGGCGTGGAAGTGGCTCATCCCGATCACGCTGGCCAACATCTTCGTAACCGCGATCATGAAGGTGGTGCTCTGATGGCGACCATCCCCGGCATCGGCCTCGTGAAAGGCCTCTGGGTCACCCTCAAGGCACTCTTCACCAAGCCGGTCACCGTCATGTGGCCCGACGAGAAGGAGCAACTGGCTCCCCGCGCCCGCGGTGTCATTGCCCTCGACGTCGACAACTGCACCTCATGCATGCTGTGCGGCCGGGAATGCCCCGACTGGTGCATCTACATCGAAGCCCACAAAGTCGAGATCCAGCCCGACAAGCCCGGCGGCCGGGTGCGCACCCGCAACGAGCTCGACCGCTTCGACATCGACTACGCCCTCTGCATGTATTGCGGCATCTGTGTCGAGGTGTGCCCGTTCGATGCGCTCTACTGGAGCCCCGACTACGAGTACAGCGAATTCAAGATCTCCAACATGCTCCACGACAAGGAGCGGTTGACGGAATGGCTGGCCACTGTGCCCGATCCCCCCGCTCTGGAGAAGTGATGGCGCTCGCAATTACCTTCGGCGACTGGATCAGCGAGATCGAAAACTGGGTGTTTGCGGTCCTCGCCCTGGTCATGGTCTACTCGGCGCTGCGGGTGGTGACGTCCAAGAACGTCGTCCACGCCGCCCTGTTCCTGGTGATCACCCTCGGTGGGTCGGCGGCGATGTTCGTGCTGCTCGCTTCGGAATTCGTCGCCTGGACCGTCGTGCTGGTCTACCTGGGGGCGGTCATCATCCTCATCCTGTTCGGGGTGATGATCACCCGGGCCCCGCTCGGATTCGAGACCCGGCTCAGCCACCCGGTGCGGGTTCAGGTCGGCGCCGCTCTCGCCTCCGGGGCGCTGTTCGTGCTCATCGGCGGGGCAATGCTCGACGCCTTCGGCGACGACCCGCTGCCCGCCGCCAGCGCCACCCGGGCCGAGGAAATCGGCCAGTCGCTGTTCGAACGCTTTGTCATCCCGTTCGAGGTGGTGTCGTTCGTGCTGCTGGCGGCCCTCATCGGCGGCATCGTGCTGGCCCGGCAGGACCCGACGGTCGAAGAGGAGGAGGTGCTGTCGTGATCATCAACCAGTTCCTCATCCTCGGGGCCGCGCTCTTCTCCATCGGGGTCTACGGCGTGCTGGCCCGACGCAATGCGGTGCTGGTGCTGCTGTCCGTGGAGCTGATGCTGGCGGCGGTCAACATCAACCTCGTTGCCTTCGACCGCTACCTGCAGGACAGCATCGCCGGCGGCCAGATCTTCGCCCTGTTCGTCATCACCGTCGCCGCCGCCGAGGTCGGCATCGGGCTGGCGATCGTGTTGCTGATCTTCCGTAACCGCAAGTCGGCCAACGTCGACGAACTGGACCTGATGAAGCTATGAGCTCGCTACTCGCCTTCGCTGCTCCGCTCCTGCTGGCCGCCGAAGACGGTGCCCCCAAGGAGTTCAGCGACGGCGGCGTGCTGGCGGAATGGGCCTGGCTGATCCCGGTGGTGCCGATGGTGGCTGCGTTCGCCATCGTGTTCATCGGCAAACGATCGCCGTGGAAGGGCTGGGGATTGGCGACCGGCAGCATGGCCTTCGTCATGATCTACGGCGCCATCCTGTTCATCTCCAACCTCAACAAGGGGATCACCTACGAAGGCTCGGTGGCCATCGGCGAAATCGGCACCGACCCCTACGGGCACACCCTCGGCCTCGAATGGGGCTGGATGGTCGACGGCCTCTCGATAATGATGTACCTCGTCGTCGGGCTGGTCGGCTTCCTGGTGTTCACCTACGCCAAGGGGTACATGGAAGGCGACATCCGCTACACCTGGTTCTTCGCCTCGTTTGCGCTGTTCGGCGGCGGCATGCTGGTGCTGGTGTCGGCCCCCAACCTCATCCAGCTCATCGTCGGCTGGGAGCTGGTCGGCGTCTCCTCATATCTTCTGATCGGCCACTACTGGGAGGAGCACGAGAACTCCTCGGCTGCCATCAAGGCGTTCTTGGTGAACAAGGTCGCCGACGTCGGTCTGTTCATCGGCGCCATCATCATCAGCCTCAGCGTCGGGTCATTCCGCTTCACCGACATCATGGCGGTCATTGCCGAAGGCGATTCGCAGTCGGCGCTGGCCCGCTTCAGCTTCTGGGCCGGGGTCGCCATCTTCATCGGTGCGATGGGCAAGAGCGCCCAGTTCCCGCTGCACGTGTGGTTGCCCGACGCCATGGCCGGCCCCACCCCGGTGTCGGCGCTGATGCACGCCGCCACCATGGTCACCGCCGGGGTCTACCTCATCGGGCGCCTCTTCCCGTTCTACAACACCGAGTTCTTCGCCGACGATACGCGGTACATCATCATCATCATTGGAACACTCACCTTGTTCCTCACCGGGCTGCTGGCGCTGGTCGCCAACGACATCAAGAAGGTGCTGGCTTATTCGACGCTGTCGCAGCTCGGCTACATGGTCACCGCCATGGGCGCCGGCGCCTACACCGCCGGGCTCTTCCACCTGTTCACCCACGCCTTCTTCAAGTCGCTGCTGTTCCTCGGGGCCGGGTCGGTGATCCACGCGGTCCACTCCAACAACATGTCGGACATGGGCGGCCTGCGGAAGTACATGCCGCAGACGTTCTGGACCTTCCTCATCGGCTCGCTGGCGCTGGCCGGCATCGTGCCGCTGGCCGGCTTCTGGTCCAAGGACGAGATCCTGGCTTCCATTCAGTACGCCGGCCAGAACTACACCACCGCCCAAGGCGGCGCCGAACTCGCCAACTTCGTGCTCGTGGTCGCCATCCTCGGCGCCTTTGTCACCGCCTTTTACATGACCCGGGCGGTGTCGCTCACCTTCTTCGGCGAATACAAGGGCCACGGCCACCCCCACGAGTCGCCCAAGATCATGACCTACCCGCTGATCGCCCTCGCCGGGTTCTCGGTGGTGGCCGGATGGATCAACATCCCCGGGGTCATCAAGTGGTTCACCGAAGCGTTGGAAGCCCGCTTCTTGGCACCCGGCGACCACCATCCGGAAGCCATCAACTTCGGGCTGGCCGCCATCGGCACCGTGGCCGCCGTGGCCGGTATCGCCATCGGCTACTTCATCTGGTTCGCCGACCGGGAAACCCAGAAGGAGCGGGACAAGTTCCGCATCCCGGTGCTGTATCCGCTGCTCGAACACAAGTACTACATCGACGATTTCTACATGGACGGCATCGTCCGTCCCCTGCGCGGTCCGGTGGCCCGAGCCGTCGACTGGTTCAACGGCCACATCATCGACCTGGTCATCAACGGTACGGGCTGGCTGGCGGTGCGGATCGCCCGCGTCACCTACTGGGTCGACCAGCGCGGCGTCGACGGGGTCTTCAACGCATCGGCGGCCGCCACCGGCGGCACCGGCGGTTTGGTCCGTCTGCTGCAGACCGGGCGCATCCAGCAATACGTGTTTCTGATAGTGGCGGGGACCGTGGTCCTCGTCGCCGGGTTCATCATCTTCTGATAGGAGGAAACGAGTACACATGAGTTCGTTTGAAAACGGTTGGGCTCTCACCCTGATCGTCTTCCTGCCAGCGGTCGGAGCGGCGGCCGTCCTGGCGATACCGAAGGCGCAGGAAGAAGCCCAGAAGTGGACGGCGCTGCTGTTTGCAGGTGTCTCGTTCGTCCTGTCGGTGATAGTCGCGTTCCAGTTCGACTATGGCGCCGCTGACAAGATCCAGTTCGGTCCCGACTCGACCCTGACCTGGATCGGCGCCATCAACTCGAACTACGCCATCGGCATCGACGGCATCAGCCTCCCGCTGCTCGTCCTGTCCACGTTCATGACGGTGCTTTCCATCATCTACTCGTGGAACCACTGGCCTGAACCGCACAACCCCAAGGTGTTCTCGGCGCTGATCCTGGTGCTCGCCACCGGCATGGCAGGCACGTTCGTGGCGCTCGACCTCATCTTGTTCTTCGTGTTCTTCGAGGTCGTGCTGCTGCCGATGTACTTCATGATCGGCATCTGGGGAGACCGCAACAAGGTCACGATTCCGGTGCTCGGTATGGAAACCGAGATGCGGCTCTATGCCGCCATCAAGTTCTTCCTGTTCACGCTGTTCGGCTCTGCCTTCATGTTGCTCGGCTTTCTGGCCCTCTACTTCAAGAGCGGGTTGGAGACGTTCAGCATGATCTCGCTGTCGGGCGGTGGCGCCGAACGCGGACTCGAAGGTCTGGCGGTATGGGTGTTCGCCGCGCTGTTCCTTGGCTTCGCGGTCAAGGTGCCGATGTTCCCGTTCCACACCTGGCTCCCCGATGCACACACCGCGGCTCCCACAGTGGGTTCGGTGCTGCTGGCCGCCATCCTGCTGAAGCTGGGCACATACGCCTTCGTGCGGATCGCCATCCCGATCATGCCGGAGCAGTCACAGAACTGGGCACCGGTGATCGGGATCCTGGCGGTGGTCGGCATCATCTACGCGTCGCTGGCGTGTCTGGCCCAAACCGACATGAAACGACTCATCGCGTTCTCCTCGGTCGGGCACATGGGCTTCGTCATGCTCGGCATCGCCACGTTGACCGATATCGGCATCAACGCCGCCATCATCGGGATGGTCGCCCACGGCATCATCACCGGTCTGTTGTTCTTCCTCGCCGGGTCGATGTCGCACCGCTACCACACCAGGGAGATGGCCCGCCTCGGCGGCAACCAGAAGCTGCTTCCCATCATGGGCGGCATCCTCGGCTTCACCGCCATGGCGTCACTGGGTCTCCCCGGCCTCGCCGGGTTCTGGGGCGAATTCCTCTCGCTGCTGGCTGCGTTCAACCCGCTCGACGGATTGTCGATCCCGCTGTTCCGCACCCTGATGGTCATCGGTGCGGTCGGCACGGTGCTCGCCGCCGGCTACTTGCTGTGGATGCTGCAGAAGGTCAACTTCGGTGAGCCGTCCGATGAGTGGCTCGAACACGAGATGCACGACGTCGACGGCTACGAGCTCGCGGCGTGGGTGCCGCTGCTGGTGGCGACCCTGGCTATCGGGGTCTTTCCCAAGATCGTCTTTGGTGCCACCACAGATGCGGTATCCGAGATGGTCAGAATGGCGTTTGGAGGCTGATCGGTGAACGTCTCGCTCGACTTCCACGCACTGCTGCCGGAGCTGCTGCTGACGGCGACGGTGCTGGGCGTGCTCATCGTCGACCTGCTGCCGGTGCGCAAGCAGTGGACGGCGGTGGTGGGTCTGGTCGGGCTGTTCGCCGCCTTCGTGCCGCTGCTGACGCTCGGGTTCTGCGACTCCCTCGCCTTCTGTGAGGAGACCGCGGTCCGCTCCATGTTCGGTGGCTCGTACGTCATCGATACCTTCTCCCTGGTGCTCAAGGGCTTGTTCCTGGCCTCGGCGTTTCTGGCGGTGCTCATCTCGGCTGGTTACTTGGAGCGGGGTCGCTTCTGGGAGGGCGAGTACTACTTCCTGCTGCTGTGCTCGGTGCTGGGCGCAGTCGTCATGGCTTCGAGCCGGGGACTGGTCACGATGTTTGTCGCGCTGGAGCTGGTCACCGGTCCGACGTTCCTCTTGGCCGGTTGGCGCAAGGGCAACGCCCGCTCCAACGAGGCGGCGCTCAAGTTCTTCATCGTCGGTGTGCTCTCGGCATCGGTGCTGCTGTTTGGCATGTCGCTCGTGTACGGCACAACCGGCGAGCTGACATTCAGCGGGATCCGGGAGGCGATCGTCGGCTTCGAGCTGGCCGACCCGGGCTTCTCCGATTTGCCGCTGCTCAACATCGCCGTGCTGTTCACGCTGCTCGGGTTTGCGTTCAAGATCGCTGCGGTGCCGTTCCACTTCTGGACGCCGGACACGTATGAGGGTGCGCCCACACCGGTGACGGCGTACCTGTCTGTCGTTTCCAAGGCGGCGGGTTTCGTCGGGCTGCTGGTGGTCAGCTACCAGGCGTTTGCCACGCTGCGCAGCATCTGGGGGCCGGCGCTGTGGATCCTGGCAGCGGCGTCGATGACGATCGGCAACCTGTCAGCGCTGCGGCAGGACAACATCGTCCGCATGCTCGGCTATTCGTCGATCGCCCAAGGCGGCTTCATCCTGGCTCCGTTTGGGGCGGCGGTCTCGTCTGGGGTCACCGGGGCGCAGCTCGAAGACGCCTTCTTTGCCACCGTCACCTATCTGTTGATCTACGCCTTCATGAACCTGGGGGCGTTTGCGGTGGTCATCGCAACGGCAAAACGCATCGGCAGCGTCGACGTCAATGACTGGGGCGGGTTGTATCAGTACGCCCCCGGTCTGGCCGGGCTCACGATGATCTTCTTCTTCTCGCTGGCGGGGATCCCGCCGCTGGCGGGCTGGTTCGCCAAGCTGGTCATGTTCCGCTCGCTGATCGGGGTGGGGAACTGGGGGATCGCCCTCGCCGTGATCGCTGCGGTGAACTCGGTGGTCGCGTTTGTGTACTACGCCCGGGTCGTCAAGGCTGCCTGGTTCGATCCGGTGCCCGAGGACGTGCTCACCGGCGAAGCTCGCAGCGCTTACGTGGCGCCGACGCTCGGACTGGCGATGGGGATCGCCGCAGCCGTCGTTGTCGTGGTGGGGATCTTCCCGGCAGTCCTGTCCGAGCTGGGTGAGATGACCAAGGTCTTCGTTGCCGGTTTCTAGCGTGCCGCCAAACGTTTTGGCGCTGCAGAACGGAACATATTCCGTTGTCGGACGCCAAAACTCAATGGGGAGGGTGGCGCGGTGAGCGTCACCGACAACCTGCGGCAGCGCATCGCCGCCGACGGGTCCATAACCTTCGATGTCTTCATGGATATCGCACTGTATGGCGAGGGCGGGTTCTTCGCCAGCGGTCCACTGCGGTCGGCAGCCACCGGAGACTTCCTGACGAGCCCCGAGGTGAGCCCCTGGTTCGGTAAGACCATCGGCCGATTCCTGGCATCGCATGGTGGCGTTGCCACTTTGGTGGAGGTGGGAGCCGGCTCCGGGTCGCTGCTGGAAACGTTGCTTCCGGAACTCTCCGGTAGCGTGGATACCTGGGCGGTCGAGGCCTCGCCCATGGCGCGTGACAGCCTGGCGGACATGTTGGATCCGGGTCGGGTGGTCGCCGGGTTGGGGGAACTGCCCGAACGGCTCAGCGGGGCGATCGTCGCCAACGAACTCATCGACAACCTGCCGGTGGCACTGGCCGTGCGCCGCGGCTCGGGGTGGGTCGAACACGCGGTCGCGGCGAGCGGCGACGGGTTCGAGTTCGTCGAAATCCCGGTGCGAGCAGAGGTGGCGACATGGGCCGATCACCACGGGGGTGAAGTACCTGAAGGTGGCATTGTCGAGGTGCAGCTGGCGGCCGCCGCCTGGCTGGAGGCGGCCATGGATCGCCTAGAGCGCGGGGTCATCCTGCTCATCGACTACGGGGGAACAGCTGAAGAACTCGAACCGCGCCGGCAGCAGGGCACACTGCGCACCTACCGCGGCCACCACCTCGGACCTGACCCGCTGCACGAACCGGGGCAAACGGATATCACGGTCGACGTGAACTTCTCGGCGCTGGTTGCGGTTGCTGAAAGCCGGGGAGCGACGGCGGCCTTGCGACGCCAGGACGACTTCCTCGCCGAGTGGGGACTGCGGGACGCGGTGCGGGAGATGAAGCAGCGGGAACTCGAAGCAGCCCGCGCCGGCGACACCATGACCCAGCTCGAGATCCGCACCGAACGCATCGCCGCCGAAACCCTGCTCCATCCGCGCGGCTTGGGCGATTTCCGGGTGCTTTCGATTCTTGCGTAACTGACGGCTCATATGAGCCGCCAGTTACGCCGGAACGGAGGTGACGGTAGCCTTGCCGACATGAACACCGATCCATCGTGCATCTTCTGCAAGATCGTTGCTGGGGAAGCTCCGGCTGCGATAGTGGCGGAGGACGAGGTCACCCTGGCCTTCATGGACATCAACCCGCTGACGCCGGGACATCTCCTCGTGATACCCAGGGAGCACCACGAATCGATTGCCACGATCCGCGGCAGCGTGCTGTCGCATATGGTGCTCATTGGGCAGTGGCTCGCCGCTGCGCTGCGGGCGTCACCCGAGATTCGTACGGAAGGGATCAATCTGTACCTCGCCGACGGCTCCGCCGCCGGGCAGGAGGTGCCCCATTCCCACCTCCATCTGGTCCCACGCTGGCCGGGCGACGGGTTCCGCATCCGCGCCGAGCGCACCTGGAGCCCCGGCCCGGGCGACCTGGAGGAGATGGCGGCCCAGATCCGGGACGCCGCCACCGACTGACAGATCCGTTACGCAAGATCAGTAGAGAGGGGGCGCCCCGGTGAGGGCGCCCCTTCTAGTTTCGTCTTCCCCGTCTGGACTAGCCGAGAGCCCTTCTGAAGAAGGCCGCTACCTGACCTCTGGTGAGGAGGTCGTTCGGGCAGTAGTTGTCGTTTGTCGGTGGGTTGCACCCTGCAGTGATGCCTGCGGCAGCGAGACTGTTGATCGAGTCTTCAAAGATATGACCGTTGTCATCAGTGAAGGCGTCGGTCGTCGTTGCCGGCAGATCCATCGCCCGGTCGAGGAACGCCGCCATCGCACCCCGCGACACATCGTCGTCGGGGCAGAAGTTGTCGTTCGCCGGCGGGTTGCAGCCGAACGTTATCCCGGCCGCTGCCACCCGGTTGATGTCATCCTCGAAGATCGAACCATCATCGTCCGTGAAGAAGTCCGTCGTCGTGGCCGGCAGGTCGAATGCCCGGTTGAGCATCGCCGCCAGCTGGCCGCGGGTGACATTCTCGAGCGGACAGAACCGGTCGTTCAGCGGCGGGTTGCACCCTCTGGTGATTCCGCTGCTGAACAACCACTCGATGTCGTCTTCAAAGACCGACGTGTTGTCATCGACGAAGTCGACCGACGTCGTCACATCGAGGGTCAGTCCCGTCGACTGGTTGCCCTGCGCATCCTCGGCTTTCACCGTGAACTCGTACTCCGTGTTGGGCGACAGCCCGCTCACGTCATACGAAAGCTCATGCGCCGAATTGAGAACGGCATCGACGGTGCCGTTGACCAGCACCTCGTCCAGATGCACGCCGTTCTGATAGAGGCCGTACTTGGTGACCGCACGGTCGTCCGTAGCGGCATCCCAGTTGAGCGTCAGGCTCGACGACAGCACGTCGCTCGCCCACAGCATGTCCCCATCGGTCGGCGGGGTGACATCGCCCACGGCGAGGTCAGCACTCGACGTCTCGGTAGCCCCACCATGGGAGTCGACCGAGTGCGACACCTCATTGGTGATGATGGTGCCCTCGGTGCCGGCATCGATCTTGACGTCGTAGGTGAGCACGACCGGGTCGGCGTCGGGCGCCGTCAGGTCGAAGCACACCATGTGGCCGTCGGAGATGACGGTGTGGAGATCATCCACGTTGAGATATGGCGCGGCATCCGTGCCGTCGCCGTTCTCAACCCCGATCGTCCCGATGAGCGGGTCGGTGTTGACGATGTTGTCGTAGGCGACAACAACCTCATACCACCCCGGTGTGTCGACTTTCGGACCCTGCAGCACCAGCTGCATGTCCATGACCGCTCCGGACACACCGAACAACTCGATGTTGTCGTACTCGATGAGCGCCAAGTCAGGCCCGGCGCTTGCCAGGGTGACTCCCGAGTTGGTGGCCGCGTCATAGGTGATCTGGAAGTCGTGCCAAGCGGCAGCAGCCAGATTGTTCGGCCATGTCGGATCAGGTACCGACTGCGGGGCCCATGATGGGTCGCCGGGGAGATAACCATCGCCCCAGAAGGCGAAGCCGTCATCCATGAAGCTGACCCCGTCGTACATCACCCCGTAGAAGTTGAACGGGTTGTGTCCGCTCAACGACGTGAACGCGGTCCACGCCATGGTGTCACCAGAGATATCGGGATCAGCCAAGATCGGTGTTCCCAGACTCTCCAGGTCTATGTACCCGCCAAACCCGGTGTCGCACATCGGATCGGTAACGCTATCGGTGACCGTGTAGAACGGATCCTCCGCACCCGGCATCACACCGGACCACGTAAGCGCTCCGTCACTCCGCAGAGTCAGGCCACCGGTCGCCGAACCGGGAACGTAGGTGACGCCCGCCGGCACGAAGTCGACGACGCTATATGCGATGTCATCCTTCGTGATGTTCGGCTCGACCGTGATCGTGTAGGTCACGGTGTCGCCGGGCTCGGCTGCCGCCGGGCTCACGCTCTTGGTGACATCGTTGTCGAGTCGTGCCAGGTTGATAGGCACGGTGCCGACGTTGCCCGGGTTGGCCGGATCGGTCCCGATACTGAACGTGCCGTAGGCGCGATAACCCGGCTCGAGGTCCGGCTCGTTGAAGTTGACCATCATGTCGAATTCTTCGAGCTGGGGTTGCTGCGCCGGGCCTTCGATGAGCAGGTTGCCTTCGTCGGCCTCGACCACGGCATATGACAGCTTCGCCATGTCGGTAGGTGCCCCAGAGCCAAACCAGTTCTGGACGACAACCCAGTATGTGCCTTCGGCAGGATTCGAAATGTCGCAGAACTCGTTGGCACTTGGCGAAGCCGAAACACAAACAAGGCGACTCTCGTCGACCGTGTCACCTTCTCCGACGAACAGGTCGAGGTCCGGCGACTCAGAGTCGTGGGTCTCGAATACGAGGCGCTCGGCGCCGGCGGGTGTATCCACCGTCGTCCAGAAGACGCCGTCGCTCAAGTCGTCGAAGGGGCTGGCGTTGTTGCTGTCCGTCGCAAGGTTGAGTTTCTCTTGGGTGCCGATGGTGAGACCGGTGGTCTCGATCGTCAGCTGAGTGATCTCGATCGACGTCACATCCGTGACCGTTACCGAGCCGGCATCACGCCTGGTCTCGATATCGACCGAGGCCGGCAGATCGCCCGTCGATGCGTTGACCGCAACCGGCATGAACGTGTCCGGCACGCCACCGGGCCCATTGACGGCCGGTACCCCACCCGATTCGGTCAGGGTCACGTCACCAAACAGCCACGTACCTGAATCGCTGCCCGAGACGTCTGCGGTGATGGTCAGCTCTTGAGTCTCGCCTTCAGCCAGCGTGAACTCGGTGGGGGAGACGCTCAAGCCGAAGCCCGTCGCGCTCGCGCTCGCCGTCCAGGTACCTGCTGTGGTCGCCTCAACCTCTCTGGTCCATTCGCAGGCCAGCACGCACTGATCGTTACCCATGCTCGGCAGGTTCAGCGCGCTCGGGTCGCCCCCCTCATTCGGGTTGGCTGCGGCGAAGTCTTCGGTTGGTATGTCGAACAGGAGTGCGGCAAGAGCCGCCTGATCGACCTGGATCCGGCCGTTCCCCATGTCAAACGGAGTCGCCGGAGTCACGCCGTCCTCCTTGACCACGTTTTGGGTCGCCGTCGTCATCAGCGCCGACTGCAATTCCGCCGGTGTCCACGTCGGGTGGGCCGCACGCAGCAGTGCAAGCGCTCCGGCAGCGTGTGGCGACGCCATCGACGTCCCGCTGTTGAAGCCCCAAGACACCTCGTCGTTGGTGCCGTTGGCGGCGATGACGTCGACGCCCGGCGCGGCCACGCTCGGCTGGGGTATGTCGGGCTCCGAACGGTTTTCGCCACGCGAGCTGAAGCCGGCCATGACGTCACCGTTGCTCGGTGATTCGTCGAGGGTGGCGCCGCCGATGGTGGCCATGTGGTCACCGTTGACGCTGGTGGTTCCGGCAGGAGTTCCTGCTGCGAGCCACGCCTTGAGAACGTCCCCGTCTTCCTGGCTGATGTGGATTCCGGGCAGTTCATGGGCGTCACCTACGAGGCCTGCGCCGTTGTCGGCGAGGATGTAGCCGCCCGCACCCGCTGCCAGCACATTCGCGCCCTTTTCGACGCGGCCGAATGCGCCACGGTCACAAACAACGATCTCGCCGCTGAATGTGCCGGGATCCCACGGCGAGTCGAAATCGCCGATGGTGCCGACGCCACACAGCTCCGGATGGTCGGTCTCGCTCGACGCGACGTCACCGGCGTAGATGATCGGCGCCGGGCCGTAGCCGCCGGTGAAGCCCACTCCGACGATGTCGGCCGGGGGAGTGGTGTCGCCACCGGTCATGTTCATCAGCGTGTTCGGATAGGCACGGTTGTGCGTCGTTGCACCTACATGGAGCATCCACGGGTTCATCGGTGAACCGACGGTTGCCGGGGCCGGACCTTCGTTACCCGCAGAGTGGGCAACGGCGATGCCCGCGATACGGGCGTTCAGCCATGCGTTCTGCGAGTCGGAATCCCACGGGTCCTCCGGCGAGGGGCTACCCACGGAGAAGTTCACCACATCGACTCCGTCGGCGATCATCTGGTCGATGGCGCCGATGGTGGCCGATGAGGGACAACCGCTGGGATCGCAAACCCGGTAGGAGATGATCTGCGCATGGGGCGCCACACCGGAAATGTCACGGGTGACGGTCTTGGTCGGGCTCACCACGGTGGCGCTGACGAAGTTGCCGGCCGCCGTGCTCGCGGTGTGCGAGCCGTGGCCGTCGTCGTCAACGGCGTTGCCGGTCGTGGTGAAGTCGTAGGCGCCGATCAGCTTGTCGTTGCAGCCGAAGGCGTTGCCATCGGCACAGACACCCAGATAGCCGCCGGCCGGTGCCGGATAGTCGTAGCCATCAACGGGTCCCGGGTCGGCGAATGACGGATTGGACGGGTTGATCCCGGTATCGGCGACACCGATGACCACGCCTTCACCGCAATTGCCGCCCTCGAGGCACGAGGTGCCACCCCAGAGGGTGGGGGCCCCGATCCAGGTGGGTCCGGCATCAGTCTGGATCTGCTGGATGACTTCTTGGCGCACTGAGCTGACCCCGGGCATGCGCGCCACGCGGGCGGCCTCGAGCGGTGTCAGCCAGACGGCCAAGCCGTTCGTGCTGTTGGTATACGTGAATCTCACGTCGGCCTCGTGGCCGAGTGCCTTCTCCAGCCTCGCGATGAACGCCGTCTGTCGTTCCTCGAGATACTCCGCATACGCCTGGCTCTCGGCGGTATCCACGTCGAGCCTGTCGGCACCAGTTTCCAGCGGACTGGTGGGCGCGAGACCGACCACACCGCCTCGATATGAAGCGAGTGGCTCGGCGTCGAGCCGGATGACGAATACTCCCTCGGTTGCCCCCTTGAGGGGGTTCTCGACGGAGACGACAGCCTCTGCCGGCTCGAACTGGAGCTTGGGGCTCATTCGGGCCGCAACTGAGCCGTCTTCGGCTGCAGCGGGTGTGGCTGTTGATGCGTATGCGGGGCCTGCGATGGAGAAGAGAAGAGTCAGTGTCGATATGAGCGTCAATACTCGTCGTGACACAGTTGGGGCCCCTTTCTTCCACCTCGGTTTCCCCTAGTCGCCCGGGCCGTTGGCGCACGAATCCCAATGGACTTGCGTCCTTCCCACGCCCTCCCGGCAACCATTCACGTTAGCCGTCAAACGGCACCGCGTTCAAAGAGAAATCACTGTGAGTAGTTGTTTTTTCGCGCTCTTGTTGGCCCAGGAACCGAATCATGGCGAGCAGGCGTCATAGAGTGGTCGGCGAGGAGTGATTGATGACCAGGGTGCTGTTGCTGGGTATGTCCGTGGTGCTGATGCTGGCTGCTTGCGGGGACGGTGGAGATGTGACCGCTGAAACCACGACTACCGGAGTCGTCGACGATGATGTGGAAATGACCACGGACACCCCGGAGCAACCCGACGATCAGCAGTCGCCGATGCCGACTGAGCCTCAACCCACCGAGAGCGGCCCGGAGCCAGAAGCACCCCTCCACTCGAACCCGCGGATCGCAACCGCGCTTGCGGATCTGGCTTCGCGCCTCAATGTCGCCGCCGAGTCAATCGAGATCGAGTCCGCAGAGGAGGTCACGTGGTCCGATGGAAGCCTGGGCTGTCCCGAACCCGGGATGATGTACACCCAAGCCCTCGAACCGGGCATCCAGATCATCTTGAAGGTCGAAGGAACCGCCTACCACTACCACGCCAACACCACCGACGACCCGTTCTTCTGCGCGAATCCGTCGTCGCCGAGCAGCGGCGTTTCCGGTGACGCCTGAGTCGGTACGGGAATGTATGGCCACTCGCCCGGTACAATTCGTCTATGACTAACAACCTCAAGACAGCTGTATTGCTGGGCCTCCTCGGCGGCCTCTTCGTCGCCGTCGGGTATGCCCTCGGCGGGGGCAGTGGAGCCGCCGTCGCTCTCGGCTTCGCCGTCCTCTTCAACTTCGGTGTGTACTTTTTCTCCGACAAGCTGGCCCTGGCCGCCGCCCGTGCCAAGCCGGTCGAGGAGCACGAGATGCCCGAGGTCTACTCCATGGTGCGCAGCCTGGCGCAGCGAGAGAACATGCCGATGCCGCGCATCTATTTCATCGAGTCGCAGCAACCCAATGCTTTCGCAACAGGGCGCAACCCCAAGCACGCGGCCGTAGCGGTCACCAGGGGCATCCTGCAGATGATGAACGGTGCGGAACTCGAAGGTGTACTGGCCCACGAGCTGGCGCACGTGCGCAACCGCGACATCCTCATCGCCACGATCGCGGCCACCATCGGTGCGGCGCTTTCGTTCCTGGCGCGAATGTACTTCTGGGGCGGGATGGGCCGTCGTCGCGACAACAACGGCGCGTCGATCATCATCGGGCTGGTGGCGATGATCCTGGCTCCCATCGCCGCTGCGGTCATTCAGATGGCCATCAGCCGGTCTCGCGAATACCAGGCCGACCGCTCCGGTGCCCAATCCACCGGTTCGCCGCTGGCGCTGGCGAGCGCGCTGGCCAAGCTGGAACAGGGCTCCCGGGTACCGATGAACGTCGACCCGGCAGTGTCGCAGCTGTTCATTGCCGACCCCCTCAAGGCCTTCGGCGGCCGGGGGAGAGGCGGCGGCTTCGCCCGGATGTTCAGCACCCATCCGCCCATCGCCGACCGCATCGATCGCCTCGAGAAGATGCAAATGGGGATTCGCTAGAGCGCAAAGTCCCGGCCCATCCGCCATCTCCGATCTCTAGGCTGTTAGCAGCGTGCGGAGGAGGATGGAGTGGAAGCTCGTTGGCGGATTCTTGGGGTGCTTTTTCTAGCGGCGGCCGTGCTGGTTCCGGTCTCGGTGGGGGCGGAGGAACCTGCTCCGGTCGAAGTCTCAGCGAAGCCTGGGGCTAGTGGGGATCTGATAAAGGTCTCCAGCCATCTGTTGGAGGCCAGGCAGCTCGCCGAAGCCGGGGCGCCACGTGCTCAAATAGAGGCGGCCACCGCAGCCGCTGCCTTCTCACAGGGCCATCCGCTTCTCGAGTTGCGCTTCGAGAAACTGACTGCCGAAACGATCTCCCGGATTGAGGCACTCGGATTCCGAACCGCTGGTGCTTTTCCGCAGTACGGGACCATGTCGGGCTACGCAAATCTCGAACTACTCGACGAACTTGCTGCCATTCCCGAGATCACGACCATCCATCCGGCATACGGCTACGCCATCTTCCCGGGTGACACGACGAGCCAAGCCGATGTCTCCATCAACGCCGATGACGCCCGCACTACATACGGCGTGGACGGCTCGGGAGTCAACGTTGGAATCCTTTCGGACAGCTTCAACAGCACTCTCGGCGGCTCGGTCACCGGCACTGGTTGTAGTGCGACCGTCACCGGTATGACCAACCAGAACAGCGGCGATTTGCCGACGTCCGTGATCCTGCTCGACAACGGAGCTCCTGGCACGGACGAAGGTGCTGGTATGGCCGAACTCGTCCACGACCTCGCTCCGGGTGCCGGCATCATGTATCACTCGGCACTTCCCGGTGGTGAGGCGTTCTTCGCGTCCGGGATCACCGAACTGGCCGACTGCGGAGCCGACGTCATCGTTGATGACATCGTCTACTTCGCTGAGCCGATGTTCCAGGACGGGATCGTCGCGCAGGCTGCGCAAGACGTAGTCGATGCGGGGGTTCCCTACTTCTCCTCAGCGGGCAACAACGGCACCTATGGGGTGATGCAGAGTTATCTGGACTCGAACCCGGGGACGGACGACTTCTCCTTCCCGGCGTCCGGGGATGACTTCCACGATTTCGGCGGCGGAGATCGCTTTGCCGAGGTCACGCTGGGGACTGGCGAGGGAGTGCGCTTCATACTGCAGTGGAACGATCCGTTCTCCGGCGCTCTCGGTCCGGGCTCGGCGGCGGACTTGGATCTCCACCTGTTTGACACGCCCGATCCGGCGGCTACACCGATTGCCTCCAGCACCAACGTGCAAGGCGGGACCGTCTGTGATGGGCAATCCGGAGATCCGCTCGAGATCATGAACTACGTCAACAGCACGGGCTCGGAACAGACCGTCTACCTGGCGGTTGAGCACTTCTGCGGTTCGGAGGTAAGAGAGCTTCGCATTGTCACCTTCGGTTCCGGGAACAGCGTTACTGCCCTGGACTTCGAGGAGACGATCTTCAACGACGCGCAGGTATACGGTCACGCCGCTGCCACCGGTGCCGCCGCAGTGGCGGCGATCGACTACCGAGAGATCGATTCCGGTGGCACGCTGGAGGAAGGCAGCCTGAGTGTGCTTGATGTCGAGCCCTTCAGTTCGCTCGGCGGTGACATCCCCTTCTACTTCGACGAGTCGGGCAATCCGCTACCGGGCGCACCGGTCAACCGTTTCAAGCCGGAGATCACGGCACCGGACGGCACCAACACGACATTCTTCGGTGGCTCTGATCCAGAAGGTGACAGCTACCCCAACTTCTACGGGACCTCCGCCGCCGCTCCTCATGCAGCCGCGGTGGCGGCGCTCATGCTCGACGCCAATCCGGGCCTGACCCCGGCGGAGGTAAAGAACATCTTGCAGGGCAGCGCGGTCGACATCGAGAGTGCCGGGATTGATCCGTTGTCGGGCTATGGGCTCGTTGACGCCTTAGCGGCGATGGGGGATGTACCCCCGCCCGACGGGACGCCTCCGACGTGGCCTGGAGGTACAACGTTGACTGTGAGCGGCCTCATGGAGACCGAAGCCACGCTGAACTGGAGCCCGGCCGCCGATGCAGCGCGCAACGCCGGCGGCCAGACGGCGGTCGTGGCGTCATACCGGGTCT
>JASJAS010000067.1 GCA_030066875.1 Acidimicrobiia bacterium
GATGGACATCAACGTTGCCGGCACTGTCTGGCCGATCCGGGCTGCGGTGCCTCACTTCCTCGAGCGGGGCGAGGGCGACATCGTCATCGTGTCATCGGTCGCCGGGCTGCGCGGAGAAGGCTTTGAGGCGGTGTACGCAGCCACGAAGTTTGCCCAGGTCGGTCTTGCCGGCGGGCTCGACCGCGAACTCCGGGAGAAGAACATCAGGGTGGCGACCATCTGCCCAGGTGGGACGTCGACCGAGTTTGCTATGGGGTTCGGACGGACCGAGGACATGCCCGGCCTAGCCAACATGATGCAACCCGAGAATATCGCCGAGGCCATCGTCACCGTCCTGCAACAGCCAAAGTCAATGCGCACCCTCATCTGGTCGATGCGCAGCATCAAAGAGCAGGACTGAACCCGGCCCCTTTTCCGTTCTTGCGTAACTGGCGGCGCATATAGGCCGCCAGTTACGCAAGTTTGGGTGTGGCAGGTTTCTTGTCACCGCGTTCCATCACAGTGCGAGGATGGATTCGGAACAAAGACTTGTCGACCTTGCCGCACGACACCACGGCGTCTTCTCCGTCGAGGATGCGCGCTCGATCGGCGTACCATCCAAGACGCTACGGACCCGACTCGCGTCGGGCCGGTACCAGCGCCTCTATCCAGGCGTCTATGCGATAGCGGGGAGTGTCGATAGCAGTAGTCGCCGCATGGTCGCGGCTGTGAAGTCGTTTCCGCAGTCGGCAGCCATATCGCACCAGACCGCAGCGCAGCTATGGGGGCTGACTCAGAAACGCGTACCCGGGATTGATGTCGTCACCACCCGATGGGAGCGGGAACATCGGTCAGATCTCAGGGTGCATGAGTCCCTAGACCTCTTGGGCGACGACATTGTGGAGTTCAGCGGCATACCGGTTACAGCACCCGCAAGAACGGTTGTCGACCTCGGTGCGTCGAACAAGTGGGTTGTGGAATCTGCCCTCGAGCAGGGCATCCGGAGGGGGCTGTTCACGCTCGACGAGGTCGAGGGCTTTGTGCGCCGCGTCGGGCGGCGGGGTCGAAGGGGTGTCGGTGTGATTCGCCCGCTGCTCAAGGCACGACGCCGATGGGACACCGTCACCGAAAGCGTCCTAGAGGACGAGTTTCGCAAGCTCGTGGTTGACTGGGGCCTGCCGCCCCCGGAACTGCAGTACGAGGTGCGTGATGAGGGTGGTCTGTTGGTATGCCGGGCCGACTTCGCCTATCCGGACTCTCGGCTTCTCATCGAGTTGGACAGCGAAGCGCACCATCTCGATCGTCTCACGTTTCGCCGAGATCGTTCCAAGCAGAACCGTGTAGTTGTACTCGGCTGGACGGTGCTGCGCTACACCTGGTGGGACGTCACAGAAGCGCCCGGTCGGGTGGCCAGCGAGATCTCGGCGAAGGTCGACAACCCCTCGGTTTCTGCGTAACTGGCGGCCGATATAGGCCGCCAGTTACGCAAGAACGAAAGGGGGGAGGGTCTTAGCCCTTGCTCTCCTCGGTTTCGTGGCGGAACTCCATGGTGAGGGCGTCCTCGGTGAGTTCGACGGCCACCAGCGTGCTGTCCGGGTCTTCCTTGGCGTCGGCTTCGAGCTGGGCGGCGAGTTCCTCATTCCAGATGTCGACCAGATCCTGTGGAATGGGAATCTCGTTCCATACTGCTTCAGTGACGTTGACCCCGAGATGTCCGTCGTCTACGAACATGTCGACCCGGAACGAGATGTTGTCGACGCCAAAGCCACTTTCGCGCTCGGCTTCGATCTCAACCAGGGCATAGCCGTTCTTCATATCGACTTTCATGAAGTTGACATTCGGGTCGTCGATACCTTTGGCGATCTCGCTGGCGAGACTCTCTTCAGTCAGAACTGTCTTGATCTGCAATGAGCCGTCGTCGTTTCGCTCGACGTCGATGCTGCACGCTCCGGCCAGCAGGGCGAATGCGGCAACTGCCACAAGCATCATGATCCTTTTCACGATCCACCTCCGATTGGGTGCTTGCTTACCTCCTCATCAGATCTTGAAACCCTCCAACGCACCAGTAACCGGCCTCATCGCGTTGTATGACACCGATCACGTTGCGATGTGACCCAAATCACTGGGGCGGCACCCCACGGCTGTCGATAATGCGGCCATGAGGAGTTCCACCATCGAGCCCGGTCTGTTGAGGGTTTTCCGCTGGTACGTCGCCATCCGGCTCGGCTTGTTGCTTCTCGTGTTGTGGACCAATCAGGAGAACGCAGACCCCACCAACCCGCGTTTCCCCGAGCCCGGCATCGTGATGTTCGGGATCTTGCTGTTGCTCCTGATCTCACCGCAGGTGCAGCGCGTACTCGGCCGGACCTTCCTCCCAGTGACGCTGGTGATTGCGAGCATCGCTCCAATCGTTGAGAGCGCGGTCAACATCGAGGGTCGTCTCGCCGCGGGAATGAGCGTCAACGATGCCCTCGCCGACTTCTGGATGCCGTTCTTCCTGCTCTTTGTCCCTCTGCTGCTCATCGCCTGGCAGTATCGCTACCGCTCAGTCCTGGTGTTCGCCGTTCTGACCACGCTGCTCGATCTGGCCGTCACCATCCCTCTCGTAGAGACTCGGAACACGGACGTAGCCGCGCTGTCGGCGCTGATCGTTGCGCGCGGATTGCTGTTTGCTTTCGTGGGGCTCTTCGTCGTCAAGCTGATGGGAGCTCAGAAGGCAGCGCGACGGTCGCTCGCCTCCCACTCTGCGACGTTGGAGCACCTGGCGACGAGCAGAGAACGCAACCGGCTCGCCCGTGAGCTTCACGACACCCTGGCGCACAGTCTCTCCGGGATCGCCGTGCAACTCGAAGCGGTGAAGTCCGTCTGGGACGACGACCCCGACCAGGCACAGGCGATGGTGACCCAAGCGCTCGAGTCCGCTCGTGGCGGTCTGGGTGAGGCCCGGCGCGCCATCCAGGCGCTGCGCGCCTCCGCGCTCGAGGAACTCGGTCTCCGTGCCGCACTGGAGCAGCTCGGGGAAATCACCCATGAGCGAACCGGGATCGCGGTCGACGTCGCGTACGCCGACAACGTTGGCGAGCTGGGACCGGAATTGGAAAACGCCGTCTATCGGATCGCCGATGAGTCCCTGACCAACGTCGGCCGCCACTCCAGTGCGGAGCTGACAACCGTCGAGCTGCGGCGGTGGGGCGGGAAGATTCGCTTGCAGGTAACCGACAACGGGTCCGGATTCGACGTGGACGGTGCGGTGCCCGACGGCCACATCGGTATCAAGGGAATGACCGAAAGAGCCGAAATGGTCGGCGGCAGTCTGGCGGTCGCCAGCCGGCCCGGGGAGGGCACTACCGTCACATTCGAGGTGAGTCCGTGGAAGTGATCAAACTGCTCATCTGCGACGATCAGGAAGTCGTCCGCGAGGGTCTGCGCGCAATCCTGGGTAGTGTTCCCGGCTTCGAAGTCTCGGGCGTGGCCGCCAACGGCGCCGAGGCCGTCGCAGCGGTGGATGACGCCGCTCCCGACGTTGTTCTGATGGATCTCAACATGCCCATCAAGAACGGTGTGCAGGCAACCCGGGAGATCACTGCGGGCCATCCGGAAGTCAAGGTGCTGGTCCTGACGACCTATGACGCCGAAGAATGGGTCGTGGACGCCATCCGTGCCGGGGCCGCCGGCTACATGCTCAAGGACGCGCCCCGCGAACAACTGGTCGCCGCCATCCAAGGGACGGCCTCGGGAAGAACCCACGTCGATCCTGCCGTTGCCGGCGACCTCTTTGCGCTTGTTGCGTCGAGCGACGCCGGTCCTCCAAGCAATGTTGCCGACAAGCTCACCGACCGCGAGCTTGATGTACTCCGGCTCGTCGGTAAGGGTTTGACCAACGCCGACATCGCCACGCAGTTATTTCTCTCCGAGGGGACGGTGCGCAACTACGTGAGCGCGGTCCTCGCGAAGCTCCAGGTGTCTGACCGAACCCAGGCAGCCGTGCTCGCGGTGAAGCACGGGCTGGTGTAGCGACTCTCATCGTTTTCTCATCTGTTCTTTGCCGATCCCTTACGGGGCGATGTCATCGTGGAGCCAAGAAATGAATAGCGCTCCGAGCGCCCCACGGATTCTCTCCCTCCCCTCCCACCCGCCGACTCCAGTGGCATCGCCACAAGGCGAATGGCAACACCGTGGGGCGTCGGCGCGTTGGCGCCTAGACGACGGGGGCCGTGATTGCCAGCTGGTCCTTGGTCAGAGGCGGGCAGTCGCCGGTGACGATCGGCGCTTCACCCGCCGATCGGTTCTGGTCGCACGGGGCCGGCGGATTCCAGACAAGAGTCTCACCACACTCGGGGCACCACTCGTAGCCCTCATCGACCAAGTCTTCGTGGTGGCGCGCCCGTTCGGCAGCCTGCATCCGCTGATAGTCGTGCGTCATGGTGTAAATGTCGGCAGCCCGCCGTCAAACTTGAAGTACCTTGCTACAGGTTCGGGATCCTACTCGGGCTACTCTCTGGGTCGTGGAAACCGTGTCGACCGACATCAGCGCTTGGCTTCTCGAAGGCGATCCGGCGATCCGCTGGCAGACCATGCGCGATGTCTTCGATGCTCCGGCGCCGGAAACGGAGAGGGAACGGGAGCGGGTGGCAAAGGAGGGATGGGGCCGGCGACTCCTCGATCTCCAGGATCCGGAAGGCACATGGGCCAATGCCGTCTACTCCCCAAAGTGGATCTCGACCACCTACACGCTGCTTCTGCTGCGACATCTCGGCCTTGCCCCCGGCAATCCTGCTGCGCTGCGGGGTTGCGAGCGACTCTGGGACCGACCCGGTGTCGAAGACGGAATCGTTCTGCCTCTCTCGACATCTGCGCGAGATACGTGTGTAGCCGGCATGTTTGTGGCGCTCGCGGTCTACTTCGGATACGAGAACCCTCAGATCGACGGGATGATCGATTGGACCGTCGGCCAGCAGATGTCAGACGGGGGCTGGAACTGCAGGGTCCTGCGTAGCGGGGCCGTCCACGGGTCGTATCACACGTCGATCACGGTTCTCGAGATGCTGGCGGAGCTCCAGGCGAACGGCTACGAGGATCCACGACTCGAGGAAGCAGCTGTCCGCGGCCGGGAGTTCTTCCTCGCCCACCACCTCTACAAATCACACCGCACCGGTGAAGTGTCCCACCGGGCTTACACCATGTTCTCCTTCCCGCCGCGCTGGCACTACGACGTGCTGCGTGGACTCGACTACTTCCAGTCGGTTGCCGCGCCTTGGGATGAGCGGGCGCATGACGCCGTGGAACTCCTTCGCAGTAAACAGCGGCGTGATGGCCGCTGGCCGGTGCAGAACAAGCACGCCGGTCGAGTCTGGTTCGACATGGAGACCGGAAGAAACCCCAGCCGCTGGAACACATTGCGGGCGCTGCGCGTGCTGCGCTGGGTGGATGAGTCGGCGGCTTGATCGGCTGCTAGGCCCCGGCGAGAGGGAACGTCAAGGCAAAGACAGTCTCGCCGTTGTCACGCCGGTAGGCGATGGTCCCGCCGGTATGGGTAGCCAAGACTTGGACGATCGAAAGCCCGAGCCCAACGCTCCCCGTCAATAGCGGTGTGTCACCCTGGTGGATGAAGCGGGTGAACAGTCGCTCCTCGAGCTCCGGCGGCACGCCCGGCCCGTCGTCGCGCACCTCGATGACGTATCGACCACCCTCCCTCCTGCCCACGATTCGATTCGTGGGACCACCATGGTTCTGGGCGTTGGACACTAGGTTGCGGATGATCTGGCGTAGCCGGAGCCGATCACAGCTGATAACGGCGGGTTCGACGGTTACCTCGATTGCAGACCCGGTAGCAATCAACGGTGCGGTCACGGCTTCGGCCTCAGATTCGACATCTACATCCTCGATCTTGACCACTAGGCCGCCCTGATCCTCCGTTGCCGCGGTGAGTAGGTCTTCGACCATCCGAGTGAGTTCACCGGACTCGATTGCGATCAAGTTCGCCAGTTCCGCCGCCAACACCGGATCGGTCCTGACGGGAGTCTCGACCATCTCCAGTGAAATACCGTAGATGCAGGTCAATGGAGTGCGCAGCTCATGCGACAGATTGGCGATGAACTCGTCCTTGGTCTTGTTCACCGCCTGTTCCTTCTCTAGTTGGTACTCGAGCTTGCGGCGCCTTTGCTGTCGCCTGGTGTACGCACGGTACGACAGGAGAACCGAGAGCGGCACCAGCAAGACGACGAGGAATCTCGCCGCGTCGGTGAGACGACCCGCCTCCTCGCCGGCGACCAGGATCTGACTCAGGATCTCGCCGCGCTCTGCAGCAAGAAACTCGACGAGTTCCGTGTACGACTCCTCGACTGCGCCCGTCACCGTCGTGGAGGCGGTCTCGAGATCGCCCTGGTCTATGAGGTTGAGTACTTCGCGGGTCGAATCGACCAATACTGCGACATCGGCTTCGATCCGATCGGCGAGCGACGGGTCGGACAGACCGGCCACGAGGTCGGCGGATCGAGCCACTAGTACCGCAGCAGCTGCTTCCGCCGCGTCCCTGGCTCGAGCAGCGGCGTCGCTCGAAGTGAGACCGACCGCGGCCGCTTCTGCCATGAGTTCTGCGACCACGGTGCGGTTGTGGGTCGAAGCAGCGGCGCTGATGACTGCTTCTTCGAGAATCCCCACAGTGCCCTGCTCCGCAGCGGTTCTTGTCCCGTGGGCGATCGAGAACACGAGAGCGCTGGCAGCCAGCGTCACCACAAGAGTTGCGGTTGCGACAGCCCACCAGCTGATGCGGCGCGTCGGCACCGGTGCCGTAGCCACGGTCGTCCGCGCTGGAGCAGCGACGGCCGTGGCCTCATTCTGTTCTGGACGTGTTCGGATCATGGTGTCGCCTCTTCGTCATCTGCGTCGCGGGATCTCCACACGACCCACAGCGCGGTGCACACCAGGAGCACACCGGGCAGCAGCAGCTCCCGGCCGGTTGTTGTGAACGCCCCGGCGATGGCACCGACCAGCACCAATGGAGACAGCACCGCGGCGGCGACGGGGGGCGGGATGACCACCTCGAGGCCGGCAAAGAGCGTATTCAGGGCCCCGTCTGCTGGGGGCGGGTTGGAATCCCCGACGGGCAGTGCGGCTAGGGCCGGATCGTCTTCCGGACTACCTCCCGGCTCGGTGAGCCTCGGCGACGGCTCCGGCTGAGACGATTCGCCAACCGGCGGGGCCGTCGTTGTGGTTGTGGTGGTTGCAGGTGGGTGTGTTGTGGTCGTTGTGGTTGTGGTGGTTGCGGGTGGGTGTGTTGTGGTCGTTGTGGTTGTGGTGGTTGCGGGTGGGTGTGTTGTGGTCGTTGTGGTTGTGGTGGTTGCGGGTGGGTGTGTTGTGGTCGTTGTGGTCGTGGTGGTTGCGGGTGGGTGTGTGGTGGTGGTGCTCGGCGGGGGGAGCGTCGTAGTCGTTGTTGATGTGGTTGTCGTCGTTGTTGTCGTAGTCGTTGATGTCGTTGATGTCGTTGTTGTCGTTGTCTCCGGAGGCGGCGGCGACGCAACAACATTCAATGCGCTGGGAAAGGCCGCGGTGTCGTAGGCGAACCACATGTCGTCCTCCGATTCGCCGCGAACGACGAGCTTCACTGCTAGTGCCCGACCCTCCTCGATCTTGTGAGCGATGTAGCCAAAATCGAGAGTTCGTTCAATCCACCACTCGGAGTCGTCGTCCCAGGGATCCCGCTCGAGTTGTGCGGTGCTAATCACCGCGCAGTTTGACCCTTCCGGATCGCAATCTTGCAGGTATGCCTTGATCTTGCCCTGCTTGTCGTCGTCATAGTCCTTCATGGCGCTCCACAGAGTGAGCGAGGCCGGGCCGTCGAGGATCAGTGGCGAATCCGCAGCAAGCCATTGCTGATATTTGGTCGGATCCGTCTCCTTACTTCCTCCGTCGGACTTGGCAAGTACGAGGCCGGGCTCGCTGTCGCGCTCAGGGTCGTAGTTGGGAAGCGGTCTTGCTTCAGGTGAATGACGACTCATTGACGCGGTTGGCGTCCCGTCTCCGCGAAGGTAGAAGGTTTCGGTTGCGGCGAACGCGATTCCGAGCTGAGCGAGAACCATGCCCACGACGAGGTGGATCACCAGGAGCGCGCCGATTCGGCGCCCCCAGAAGAGCTGTCTCGGACGACGAACGTCCAATCCTTCCATCGTCGATCCTCGTGGCTGTTTGTCTCTTCGGCCATATATCGGCAGAAGCGACGCGCCGTCGCAGAGACATTGACGTGACTGCCGATGTATCTAGTCCCCGGCTTCGGGAGGACTTGGCTAGACGGGCGGGGCCAGTTCGGGCTCCTCGAGCACCGAGGAGAGGGAGTCAACGGCAAGCGGGAAAGTCACGGCAAACACCGTTTCGTCGCTGTCGCGGCGGTAGGAGATGGTTCCCCCGCTTCGGGTCGTGAGCAGCTGGGCCACTGCTAAGCCGAGGCCTACGGTTCCGGTCAGCAGCGGATCCTCGCCCTGATGGACGAACCTGCTGAAGAGCCGGTTCTCGAGGGCTGCCGGAACCCCAGGGCCGTCGTCACGTACCTCTACGGTGTAGCGGAGACCTTCGCGCCTGCCGACGATCGCACAGCCCGGTCCGCCGTGGCGGAGGGCGTTCGATACCAGGTTCCCAATGATCTGGCGGAAACGAAGTGGGTCCGCGGTGATTGTTGCCTCTTGCAGCGACATGTCAATAGACCGGCCCAAAGAGGCGACTTGCGCGACCACCGTCTCGATCTCGGCGACAGGGTCGATCTCCTCGGTGGCAATGACGAGACCGTCGTTGTCCGCCGACGCCGCAGTCAGGATGTCCTCCACCATTCTGCTGAGATCGGCGGACTCGGCTGCGATAAATGTCGCCAGTTCTCTGGTGAGGCCGGGATCGTTGATACGGCCGGGTTCGGTGAGTTCGAGTGAGAACCCGTAGATGGCTGTGAGTGGAGTCCGCAACACGTGAGAGAGGCTGGCGATGAAGTCGTCCTGGGTCTGGCTCACCACGCGCTGCTTCTCGAGCTGATGCTCTAACTCGCGCCGTCTCTGTTCGCGGCGAACCCGGAGCCGGTAGGCCAGTAGGACGGCTATTGGCACCAGTAACAGCACTAGGAACCGAGCAGCATCGGCGAGGCGGCCGGCATCTTCCCCGGCCAGCGCCATGAAGCCCATCGAGGCGTCGCGTTCCTCTGCAAGGGTTGATGCCAGGGTCTGGTACGACTCGTCGAGGTTCCTTCCGACGAGCTCTTCTGAAGCCGTCAGCCGGCCTGCCCGCATCTGCTCCAGTCCGGTGGTCACCACCGCAGTAAGCGCCGTGGTTTCGGCTTTGATCCGGCCGATGAGGTCGGGCTCCTCTAGCGACGCTGCAAAGCGCTCGATGCGAGCCTCGAGTTCGGCAATAGCGGCTTCGACGTGTGCCAGGCTGGCCGCAAGCTCCTCGTCGGTGGCAACACCCAGGTCGTGGGCTTCGGCGATCACCTGCGCTTGAACTGCACTGTTGCGGGTTGCGGCGGCGGCGCTCAGGGAGGCCTCCCCAAGGATTCCCGACGTTCCCCGGTCGGCAGTGTCGGTGGTTCCCCTGGCGATGGCAAAGACCATCGCAGCTGCGATCAGGGCGACTCCGAGCGTGGCAGCCAGGGCGGTCAGCAGGCCCTGTCGGGTCTTCAGCCGTGCGAGCAACGTCTCGTCGTCGGGGGACGGCGCCGATGTGGCCAATGGGAGAGTGCGGAGCTCTTCGCTCATGGTTGTGACCTCTGTTCGAGCATCGGGGTAGTGGGGTGGTCTTCTTTGCGACGGCGGCCTCCTGCCCAGGCGACTCCGGCTACCAGGACGAGCAGCGGTATGAGCAGTTCACGCCCGGTTGAAGTGAAGACCGCCAACAGTGCCTCGAGCAGCATGAGTGGCGACAGCAACGCGGCTGCTACTGCCGGTGGCACGATCAGGGCGAGACCGTCGATGAGAGCGCTGGAGAGGGCGCCGCCGGGGCGATCGCCGTCACGATTGGAATCACCCGATTCCGGCAAAGCCGCCAGTGCCACATCCTCCGTCGAACCGTCATCCCCGATTGCGGTAGGAGGCTGGTCTGGTGACAGTGGGACGGTGGTCGAGGTGACCGGCGGATTGCTGGTCACGACCGGCGGCGCCGTCGTACTGCTCGGTGGCGAAGTCGTGGTCGATGTTGTCGTGACCGGCGGTTGGGTGGTCGTCGTCCCAAAGACCAGCACGGTAGGTGTGGTCGTGGTGGTCTTGATCGGTGGTTGAGTGGTGGTCGTGGCGTTGTCGGGTACCGTCGTCGTTGTCGTAGGCGGTGCGGTGGTTGTCGTCTGAGGCGGGCTGGTCGTCGTGGTTGGGGGCACCGTGGTGGTCGTCGTGGCGCCCGGTGGTGCAGTCGTTGTCGTGGTCGTCGTGGTCGGAGCGGTTGTTGTCGTGGTTGTGGTTGTTGTCGTTGTTGTGGTGGTCGTGACCGGTGGTTGGCTCCCCAGCTGCAGCGCGCTCGGGTAGGAGGTGGTGTCATAGGCGAACCACATGTCGTCGTCGGAAACTTCCCGAACGACGACCTTCACAGCAAGCGACCTTCCGAAACCGAAGTCGTGGGTCACGTTGCCGAAGTCAGCGGTGTGCTTCACCCAGTCCGTTGCCCCGCCGCTCCAGGGGTTGGCAGCTTTCACTGTGCTGGCGATGATGTTGCAGTCGAAGAGAAACAGGTCGCAATCGAGCAGTTGCACCCGCACCGAGCCCTTCTTGACCGGGTCGAAGTCCTTCATTGCGCTCCAGAACTCGAGGCTCACGTTGCCGTCGACGTCGGTGGTCGTCGGTGTCATCCACAGCTGATACTTGGTCGGGTCGGTTTCCTCGTGTTCGTTGCCACTCTTGGCGAGAAGAAGTCCCGGCTCACTGTCACGCCCGGGATCGAAGTTGGGCAGGTCGGTCTGGGTCGGGTAGGTCGTATCGAGAAGCGAGATGGGCACCCCGGTTCCCCGCAAGTAGTAGGTCTGATCGGCAGCGAATGCGGCTCCGAGCGAGCCGACGATGAGGAGGAGGACGAACGCAAACACGGGCAGCCTGAACCGCAGCACCTGCGGACGGCGCATGTCACTGGGGGTTCTCATGCGCGGTTGCCTGAGCTTTCCTTGCTTACGGCTATTCCGTCGGCACGAAAGGGATGAACTTCAAGGACTATCCGGCGCTGCGTTCATGAGCTAGCCATGTGAAGTCAGCCCAGCGCCCGCTCGAGGAACGCTGCCATCTGGGCACGGGTGACCGGCCGGTTGGGACAGAACCGGTCGTTGGCCGGGGGATTGCAGCCGCGGGTGATGCCGGCGGCAGCAAGCTGAGCTATGTCGGCTTCGAACACTGAGCCATCGTCGTCGACGAATTCATTGGCTGCGCCACTGTCGTTGAGGTCCAGTGCGCGCACCAGGAAGGCGGCCATAGCACCACGCGTGACCGGCGCGGTTGGACAGAAGCGGTCATTTGCGGGAGGGTTGCAGCCGCGGGTGATGCCGGCCGCTGCCAGCGCCCTGATATTGCGCTGGTGGACGGAGCCGTTGGTATCGGTGAACGGTTCGCTGACAGCCGGGGGCAGATCGAGCGCACGGACCAGGAACGTTGCCATCTGCTGTCGGGACACGGGCTGGTCCGGGCAGAAGAGATCGTTGATCGGCGGATTGCATCCCTGCGTGATTCCGGCCGACGCCAGCCAGGTTATGTCGGTCTCAAACAAGTGGCCCGGCGGTACGTCCCGAAACCCGGAAGGCGGCAGCGGTCCGCTCGATCCGTACTCGTCGGCACCGACGTCGCTCCTCGAGCCAACCGGCCGAAAGTGGCCGTCGAAGTCGTCACCGACCGCAAACGAATCATTTGCCGCGTCGATCGCCGCCGTCGCAGATCCGCTCAGATGGAGATCACCGGCTGCGGCGTCTACGAACCACCCGGGCACCGCCGTGGTGACGTTGCCGGATACGGTGGCGGTGGCCCCATTTCGCTGCCAAATAGGAGCATCGGTCAGATTGTTGGCAATGGTTGCCGTCGTCGCCCCGAAGCGATACTCGATCGCACCCCAGGGGAAGGTGCCGTTGAGAATGACCGTATTGTGTGAGATCTCAACGTCGCGGACGTAGTTGACCGAAATGCCGATATCGCCTTCGCCGGCTCGGTAGATCATGTTGTTGCGGATGATTCCGCCCTGGTGGTCGTACGTTGACTCCCCGTTTCGGGAGTTACCGTCCGGCGATGAGAGACCGAGCGCAATGGCCCGGTCGCATTCGATGAACAGATTGCGTTCCACAATGGTATCGATCGAGTTGCGCCACATGAGAACCGCTGGCCCAGCAAGTTCCCCGCTTGGTGCCCGAATATTGCGGAATGTGTTGTCCCTGATGACCCAGTTGGCGCCGGCCAGCACGTCGACTCCGTTGGTATACCAACTGCGGGCCCGGTCGGTGTACTCGAAGAGGGAGCACTCAACGATCCCGTCGTCGGCGTACGGGCCCGGAGGTCCTGCCGTGGACCCCTTCACGAACTGCTCACCTGCATCGACGAGATGCAGGTTGCGGAGATGAACGCCATCGGCGTCTTGTTCACCGTGGATCTGAATCAGGTGGTAGTACGCATCGCGTAGCGTCAGGTCGGCGATCTGCACATTCTGGGCGTCGTACACGGCCATCACATGGGGGACGTTCCCGTAGGCAGCGTTGGCCATGCCGCGGCCCTGGAGAACCACTGCTTCCCGGTCGCCGCTGGCACTACGAATTACCACATTCTCGACACCTCTGATGTTGAGGGTGTTGGTCAACGCATAGATCCCGTCGGCGATCAGAATCGTGGTCCCGGAAGTCAACGCGTTGACGGCGGCCTGGAGTTCGGCGGTGGTCTCCACCTCCACGGTTGGGCCGCTGGGTTCGGGCAGGGGTCCGCAAGCTGCCGTCGCAGCTCCGGCACCGGTTGGGGCGGCGGTGCCTGACAGCACGGCTGCGATGACCAACGAGCTCAATCCGACCCCGACGCGGCGAACCATTGTCTCCTCTCGACCATTCCGATTCTGGTCCTGACCTCGCGGCTACCGGAACCGCCTTCTCGCCTCGGCGACGGCTTGATGATGATGGGCCTTCAAGGGATACCCCTTTGTTGCCGAAGCAGAGTTGTATGAGGAGCACGGGTATCCGGGCTGAATCGAGGCTGCCGTCTTATCTGGCCGGCGCAATGATCGTGCGCGGACGCACCAGGTGGATCTTGACCGTTGCCCTGCTTGCGGTCTTTGTTCTGGTCGCGCTGCCCCTCCAGGATGCCATCGGATACTGGACGGGGGCGCCCTCCGCACTGTTTGCGTTCGTGCTGGCATGGATCTGGGGGCGTTGGGTTGGCGTGATCGCGGCGGTGTTCGCATGGCTCCTCAACTACAGCTGGGGCGGAATTCCCCGGGCGGATGGTTGGGTGGGAACCGCGGCCGTCGTCGATGGCGTCGCCATCGCCGTCGTTGCCTTCTTCGTCGGCCATGTCTCACAGTCGCTGGAACGAGCACTTGGAGCCCGACATCGCACTGCACAGGCCTACAGCGAACTCGAACAGGCTCATCAGCAACGCATGTTGACCATCACCGACCTGGTTCCGGTCGGCCTCTATCGGACAACTGCCGCGGGACAAGTCATCGGGGGAAATGATGCGCTCATTCAGATCCTTGGCTTTGCGGATCGCGAGTCGCTGCTCAGGACCAACGTGTGGGATCACTACGTTCGAGCCGAAGATCGGCTTCGTCAGATCGATAGCGCTGGTGCCGCGGACGACACTTGGCACGAGTATCAGCTACGCCGGGCTGATGGCGAAATAATCTGGGTGAGGGATTGGGCGACCGCAGTGCGGGACGCCGATGGTCGAGTTGAGCACTTCGACGGCGTCCTGGAAGACATAACAGCGCAGCGACAAGCCGATGCAAGGTTCCGGGCTGCTTTCGAAGACGCGCCGATCGCGATGTCCATAGGCGGTCCGGACGGCCGCATCATCCGGGCCAACGCGGCAACTGCGGACATGCTGGGTGTAACGCTCGACGAGGTCGAGGGGCTCCATTTCTCGGACTACTCGTTCGAGGATGAGCTCGAGATGACGGAAACAGCGCTGCAGAAGCTCCACGGCGGAGAGGTGGTCCGCTACGAGAAGCGGGTGCGCCGCACAGATGGGTCAACCGTGTGGGTTCTGGTGAGCCTGGCTCCCATCGATGATGGCAGTGCTGAGTCGGCGAGCTTCGTTTCGCACGTGATAGACGTCACCGACCGGAGAAAGGCGCGTGAGGCGCTCGAGGACCTGGTTCGCTCGAAGGATGAGTTGATCGCCAGCGTCAGTCACGAATTGCGGACCCCACTGACGGTGATCCACGGCCTCGCCGAAGAGCTCGACAGCGGTTGGGTCGGCTTCACCGTACCGGAGCAGAAGGAGTTCATCGGCATGATCGCCCAGCAGTCGGCCGAGGTCGCGTACATCGTCGAAGATCTACTGGTTGCGGCCCGGGCCGACATCGGGAAGCTACCGATCAAGCCCGATCATGTGAATCTACTCAGCCAGCTGGATTCGGCCGTCATCGAAGCACAGAGTGATGAGCTGCCGGCTCATGTCGTCGGCGAGGCGACACCGGTGGCGTTCGCAGACGGGACCCGAGTCCGGCAGATCATCCGCAACCTCATCTCGAACGCTCGCCGGTACGGGGGCGAAGAGATCACGGCAAGCTGCGGCGTCACGGACCACGTCGCCTGGCTGGAGATCGCCGACAACGGTGAGGGGATCCCCGAAGACGACGCCGCTGCCGTGTTTGAGCCCTACCACCGTTCCCACAACGCTGCGGGGCAGCCGCTGTCCGTGGGTCTTGGACTCACTGTGTCCCGGAAGCTCGCCCGCTTGATGGGTGGAGACCTCACGTACCGCTACAGCCAGGGCCAGGCAGTCTTCCGACTGGAGCTCCCCGCCGTCGGAGCCGTTCATAGTGCGGGCACGGGTACCGCGGGAGCAGCCAGGTAGGTCCGCTCATGGCGCCTATTCTCGGCTGGAACTGCCGAGGAGCCGTATGGCCGATGACGGTGTGACGAATGGAATCGCCGGTGGCGCACGCCGTCCTATCTACGTCGAGCGGATCAACGCTGTCGTCGACCACATCGAGAAGCACCTGGACGAGGATCTCGCCGTTGCACGTCTTGCAGAAGTTGCCCACTTCTCGCCGTATCACTTCCATCGGGTGTTCGGGGCTCTAGTCGGAGAGACCGTGCAACAGTTTGTTTCTCGGGTTCGGATCGAGAAGGTGGCCACGCTTCTGGTGCAGCAACCGAAGCGCTCGATCACCGAGATCGGGGCCAGCTGTGGCTTTAACAACCCATCTTCGTTGGCCCGCACGTTTCGTGATGCGTTCGGGATGAGCGCTTCCGCGTGGCGGGCCGGCGGCTACCTCGACTACGAGGCTTCGCCCGGCAACTCGGTTCGAGACACGATCGGGAACATCGGAAAGGTCGACGAGACCTATGGAATAGCGGAAGCTCTGTATAACCCAGATACCGGAAGGACGTCGTGGCGAATGAGGTGCGGCACCCTCGGCACCGCCGCCGTCAGGATCGAACGTCTGCCCTCGCTCGAGGTGGCGTACGTCAGGCACACCGGTCGCTACCAGGGGTTGGGCGAAGTGTTCGCCGACCTGTTCCACCGCCTCATCACTTGGGCAGAACCCCGCGGATATGTAGAGCCTGAGGCCTGGCTGCTTGCGGTCTACCACGACAATCCCTCGATCACCGAAGACGACCACCTCCGGGTGAGTGCCTGCATCAGCGTGCCTGCAGAAACACGGCCGTCGGGAGATGTAGGACGAATGCAGGTTGATCGAGGGGCATATGCTGTGGGTCGTTTCGACCTTGGTGAGCAGGACTATCCGGAAGCATGGTTCTCCATGGCGGGGGGATGGCTTCCCGACAGCGGGTATGAACCCGACGATCGCTATCCCTTCGAGCGATACTTCCTCGACGGGACGACGGCCCCCTCGGGGAAGGAGGCCGTCGAGATCTGGCTTCCGGTGCGCCCGCTTTTGGCTCGCTGACGCCGTATCGATCGAGCGTTTTTACTGAGCGTTCTCGAACACGGCTCCCCAGTCAAAGGTTGCCGAGTCTTCATACCATTCGGGCCAATCCAGGGCCCATTCGGGGTAGCGGGCGTTGCGAACCCGATCGGTAGCCGGCAGATACGGCTTCAGATCGAGTACCGGCGTGCCCTCGTCGGCGTCGATGTATGTGATGTGGACTAGACCGCCATGCCCGTCGATCGACGTGATCTGTGCCACGGTGAGGCCGATCGGGTTGGGTCGGGCGGGCGATCGAGTAGCAAAGATCCCTACTGCGGCCGGAGCCTTCTTGTAGGGCCTCTCCGCGATGGTCATCTCCCGAAAGAGGGGCTCATCGAGCTGATCGGCCCACCACAGCACGTTGACATGGCTGAACCCACTGAGTTCGGTGAGCGCGGCCCGGAAGGGTTCCTCGATGGCGAGTGTGAACCCGTCACCGCTGGTCCGTACAACGCCGATTGGCCGTAGTGTGTAGTTGTCTTGCATTGCCGCTCCTGTCTTCATTGACGGGTTTTGCCTCGCCACCGTATGTCCGTCCGCCTCGCACTGCTTTGCAGATCTTGCGTTCGGATTGACCTTTCTTGCGCAAGAATGCGGGCGGGCCGATCCGGAGAGCAGGCAGGAGTGGTGATAGTGGAGTACCCGCACACCCGGCGCGATAACGTCGTTGACGATTACCACGGTGTGTCCGTTGGCGATCCGTATCGCTGGCTCGAGCAGGTCGAGTCGGATGAGGTGTTGGCATGGGTGGATGCGCAAAACGAGGTCACTGCGGGATATCTCGAATCGATCGAATCGCGCGCGGCCCTGCGCCGCCGTCTCGAGGAGCTGTGGAACTTCCCCAGACAATCGGCACCGGTGCGGCGCGGCGACTGGTACTTCTACTCGCACAACGATGGGTTGCAGCAGCAAC
>JASJAS010000068.1 GCA_030066875.1 Acidimicrobiia bacterium
CTTCAGCCTCATTTCCAATGCTGCCGGCCCGGTAGCAGTTGCGATCGACACGCACCTCGTCATCTCGGCAGCTACCAAACCGGGTGACCGGTTGCGGGCGGAAGCGACCGAAGTGAGACGGGGGCGGCAATTGGCGACGTATCAGGTGCGAGTCACCCGCGACGACAACCGCCTCTGCGGGCTATTCACGGGCACCGTCTTCATCCAAGCCGACTGATGCTTCTTCCGCGGTACAACGACTTGCGGGCTCACACCTCTTCGCCGAGATAGGCCTTGATCACCTCAGGGTTGCGCTGGATATCGGCGGGCAATCCAGTTGCGATGGGAGTGCCGAAGTCGAGCACCAGGATCCGATCGGCGATGTCCATCACCAGACCCATGTCGTGCTCGACAAGGATCATGGCGATGCCGAGTTCCTCACGGATGTCGAGGATGAAGCGAGCCATGTCCTCGGTCTCTTCGAGGTTCATCCCCGCCACTGGCTCGTCGAGGAGCAGCATCTTTGGTTCCATTGCAAGGGCCCGACCCAGCTCCACACGTTTCTGCACACCGTAGGGCAGCAGACCAACCGGGTACTTGCGCCACTGCTCGATCTCGAGAAGATCGATGATCTCCTCGACCTTCTCTCGGTTGGCCATCTCTTCCCTCTTGGCCTTGCCGACCCAGAGGGATCCGGCCAGCCACCCCACGTTGGTGCGGACGTGGCGTCCCAGGGAGATGTTCTCCAATACGTTCATGTGGGCGAATAGCTCGATGTTCTGGAAGGTGCGGGCGATGCCGAGCTTGGCGATCCGGTCGGGCCGCCTCCCCAGAAGGCTCTTCCCATCCCACAGGATGTCTCCTCGCTGCGGGCGATAGACCCCGTTCAAGCAGTTGAATGTCGACGTCTTACCGGCACCGTTGGGTCCGATGATCGCAAAGAGTTCACCGTCGTCGACGTGGAACGATACGCCGTCGAGCGCCTTGACACCCTTGAACGACAAACCGACATCGCGGAACTCGAGCAGGTGTTCACTCATGACAACCACCGCTTGCGGCGCTTGTAGTGCTTCACGTCGCGAAACGACTTGCGTTCCCCAGAACCGTGCAAGCCCAGGTAGAACTCCTGCACGTCTTCATCTTGAAGGAGCTTCTTCGGGTCCCCGTCCATGACCAGCTTGCCAGTCTCCATGATGTAGCCGTGGTCGGCGATCGACAGCGCCATGGTTGCGTTCTGCTCGATGAGCAACACCGCAGTCCCCTGCCGGTTGATGTCGACGACGATATCCCTGATCTGCTGCACCAACTTCGGGGCGAGACCCAGCGACGGCTCGTCGAGGACCAACAGCTTGGGATCGGCCATGAGCGCCCGCCCGATGGCCAGCATCTGCTGCTCCCCGCCCGACAGGTAGCCGGCGACGGCCCGCCGGCGCTCCTGGAGCACCGGGAACAAATCCATCACCCGCGTGTACGCCGCATCGACTGCCGACCGGCTGCGGTTGGTGTGGGCACCTGTGCGCAGGTTGTCGTCGACGTTCAACTCAGCAAAGATGCGCCGCCCCTCGAGCACCTGGGTGATCCCGGCGCGCACTATCTCAGCGGGGCGTTTCTTGTCGATCCGCTCTCCGTTCCACGTGATCGTTCCCTTGGTGATGTCGCCCTCGTGAACATCGAGCAACCCACCTATGGCCCGGAGCGTCGTCGTCTTGCCGGCACCGTTGGCGCCGAGCAAGGCGACGATCTGCCCATCGGGCACTTCGAGGGAGATGCCGCGTAGCACCAACACGACGTCGTTGTATACGACCTCGAGGTTGGCTACCTGCAGCATCGTCTCCCTTTCGTGTCTCGGGGTGGGGTGCGAACTAGTCGCACCCCACCGGTTGTTTTCTTACAGCTCGAAGCAGGCGCCCTCGAATACGAACCCCGCGGCGGTCGGGCTCGTGTAGGTGGCCTCGATCACACGAGTACCGGTGCCACCCGCAGCGCGCAGTTCAGCATCGGGGCGGAAGATCATCGACTGGCGTTGCACGATGTCGTTCGGCTCACCCATGTAGGTCTCCGTAGGCGCCATGCCGTTGAAGTCGATGCCCTCGAGGCTCTTGGCCGCCGCGACCACGCCCGCCTGGGTCATATCGCCCAGCTCGTATGCCTTGAGCAACGCTTCGTGCATGATCTTGGCTTCGACCCAACCCTCACCGTAGAAGTCCGTAGGTGGAGCATCCGGATTGGCGGCTGCAAACACACCCATCATCTCCTGCATACCGGGGCTATCGGAACCCCACGGTGACAGGTAGAACGTACCGTAGTAGTCACGCTGCAGTGCGTCAGCCAGCGGGCTGTCCAGGAACGCCGGGCTGTAGGTGGGACCGGCACCCGACCAGATGGCCTCGAACCCTCCGGCAATCGCAGCACCGTAGATCTCGCTGAACGTCGGTGCGTTTGCAGTCACCCACACCATGTCGGCGCCGCTACCCGTGATGGCATCCGCCACCGGGAGCAGGTCCTGACCGGGGATGATTGTGCCGGAACCGTCGTGCAAGATTTCGATTCCGAGTGCGTCGGCGGCCAGCTTGGCTCCCTCCATGGAGTCGAGCCCGTAGTCACCGGGGAAGGAAGCGATCGCCAGCGTCGGTTCCGCGATCCCGCTTTCAACGGCCACGTCGTAGATGTACTCGATCAAGTTCATCGCCTCGATGCAGTACGGCGCACCGTGCGGCAGCAAGTTGGCGTTGATCGCGGGATCCGACCAACCCGAGTACCAGGTCAGCGGAATGGCGAGGATGCCATCGCTCTGCAGGTCCTCGTTGATGGCCAGCGTATGCGGCGAGCCGGTCGAGTGACCAAACGCCACCACCTGATCCTTGAGTTCCTCGTACAGCGTCACATGGTTCGTCACGTCGTAGACGGTATCTCGCACGACGAGTTCGACTTGCAGACCATGGATTCCGCCGTTGGCATTGACGTTGCCCCAATACGCTTCGTGACCGGCAACTATCGGCGTCACCAGCGGACCGAAGCCACCGGTGAGGTCGGACAACATCCCGATACTGATGGTGCCGGCTTCGAGATCCACGCCAACGTCGACGGTTGGAGGGGCCATGGCGTCGCCGCCATCGTCTCCACCATCGTCGTCGGCCATGGCTTCGGTGGTCTCAGGAGCCTCGTCGGTCATTGCCTCTGTTGTCTCGGTGGTACCGCCGTCATCGGCGGGGGCCGCCGTCGTATCACTGCTGTCATCGTCGCCACCACATGCCGCAGCGACGAGCGCTAGCACAAAGAGCAATACCAGCAGCTTTCTTGTCAGTTTCATTTCCCTTCCTCTTCCTTTCTTGCTTACCCAACCGGCTCGGTGAGCCGGCGAGACCTTGTCAGTACGTGAACGGCCAGCCCTTCCAGTAGTTGCGAATCCGCAGCCAGATGCCGTAGAGACCAAGTGGCTCGAAGATCAGGAAACCTACGATCAGCAAGCCGTATATCACGAGATTCAGCTGAGATACATTCAGACCGGGGCTGACCCCTTCCAGGGTTGAGACCAAGCCAGGATCGTCGAGGCTGGTCGAAACGAAGAAGTCCGCGACCGACGAGAGCACGCCGCCCGCCTCTACCGTCTCCGTGAGCCATACCGAGAAGTCTTGGACCAGCCGGGGGAAGACAAACACGAAGACGCTTCCCATGAGTGTGCCGGCAACGGTGCCGGCGCCACCGATGAGGATGATGGCCACAAACTGAACGGACAGCAGCAGGTTGAATTGCTCCGGGATGGTTCTTCCGATGAAGGCCACCAAGAGCGCTCCGGCCACACCGGCGTAGAACGACGAGATCGCAAATGCCTCGAACTTGGTTTTAGCGTCGGGCACTCCCATGACCTCGGCTGCAATGTCACGATCACGCAGCGCCATGAAGGCCCGGCCGATACGGGTGCGTTGCAGGTTCTTTGCCAGGACAACGAAGACGACGAGCAGTACCAACAGGATCAGATAAGTCTTGGCCTCTTCGCTCACGTCTGCCGGAAAGTTGATCCAGGGCCCCAAGAGCCAGTCGAGCCAGTTGAACGGCGCCCAGATCGGCCCGTCGCTGTTGAAGGCAAGTGCCGGCTCCTCGGACTGCCACCAACGGAATTCGAGTTCGGGGAACTTGCGGCCGGATTGCGACCCTCCGGTTATGGATACCAGGTTGCGGAACAGGTACTCACCGATGAACACCAGCCCGAGGGTCACAATCGCCAGATATAGACCACGCACCCTGACTGCGGTAGGCGCTACCAGCATCCCCACTAGAGCGGCGACCAGGCCTGCCGCGGGCAGCCAGATCCAGATAGGCAGGCCGAGACCCCAGTGCGCCTTGCCCACCTCTCCCCCGAGCACAGCTGCGGTGTAGGCGCCGATGCCCATAAAAAACGCATGACCGAGCGACACCTGACCGGCGAGGCCGGTGAGGATGTTGAGCCCAAGGGCGCCAATCCCGAAAATGGCCACTCGGGAGAGGATCTTGAGCCACGAGTTATCGGACAGGAACCCCAAAGGCTGGAATACGCGCTCACCGATCTCGATTCCCCCGTTGAGCGGAATCAGCACCATGAGGAACAGGAAGAGAACGACGATGACCCGCTGCGTCCACGTCGGCAGCAGCGACTGCTCCGATTCGTAGGAGACGTACAGATGCGGTCTGCCCCTCATACCCGACGGATCTCCTCGGTTCCGAACAACCCATACGGCCGAACCAGCAGAACCACCATCATCACCAGGTAGGGCACGATCCCGGAGAAACCGACCCCGAAACCGCTCCATGTCAAATACTTGCCGGCGAAGGACTCGGCGAGCCCGATGATGAACCCACCGACGACGGCACCCGGGACCGAATCGAGACCGCCGAGGATGATGGCGGGGAAGGCGCGGAACACGAAGAACGCCGTCTCCGAACTCACCCCTTGTGAGGCCCGGGGGAACAGCGAGGCGAAGATACCGGCAACTGCCGCCAGCCCTGCTCCGATCGCCCAGGCAATTGCAAAGATGCGACCCACGCTGATCCCCTGCGCCATGGCCGCTTCTTGGTCGAAGGCTGTGGCCCGCATAGCGATACCGATGCGGGTGCGAAAGAACCAGGCGATGGCCACCACCAGAATGATCGTGACCGTGATGGCGGCGATCTCGGAGTGGGCCATCGATACCGGTCCCGCCTCCCAGACGCTCGTTCCAAACGGATCACCCAGCGGACGGGCCTCAGTGCTAATGAAGTCGTTGGAGATGATGCGGAGCGCGATATCGAGACCGATGGTGACCATGGCGATCGAGAACATGGGCTCGCCGATCATCGGTCGGATCGCCAGCCGCTCGATGACCAGACCGACCACGGCAGTCATCAGTACCGCAAAGATCGCCGACACAGTCCATTGCAGCCAGGTGGGTCCTCCGATGAGATCGCCGGGAAAGTTGATCACCGTTGCGAAATAGGCAACGAGGTAGGCGCCCAGCGCCGCAATGGCGCCATGGGCGAAGCTGATCACCTGGGTTGCCTTGAAGATGATCACAAAACCGAGCGCGAGCAAGGCGTAGATCGCACCGAGGGACAGACCGTTGGTGATTGCACTCACGAGCTTGTCGACGGCTGAATCGGCGGCGGCCTGGGCGATCAACACAGGGATCATCGGTATAGGTCCTCCACCAGGTCGGCGAACATCTCTTCCATGGCGTTCCGCTTCACCTTCTGGGTGGCGGTGAGCTCACCGTCTTCGTGGTCGAGCTCCTTGGGGATCATCCGGAACTTCTTGATCTGCTCAGCCCTGGCGAACTTCTCGTTGGTCTCGTCGACCAGGCCCTGTACCAGCTCGATGACCTCAGGCTTCTCGGACAGGTCGCGGTAGGTGGTATACGGGATGTTGTTACGCAACGCCCAGTTGCCCACCGTGTCGAACTCGATGCCCACGAGCGCGCCGAGGTACTTCCGGCCCTCGCCGATCACCATGGCCTCCTTGATGTAAGGCGAGGTCTTCAGACTGTTCTCGATCTCCGATGGCGAAACGTTCTTGCCACCTGAGGTGATGATGATGTGCTTGATGCGGTCGACGATCTTGATGTGGGTCCCATCGACCCACACCCCGACATCCCCGGTCATCAACCAGCCATCGTCGGTGAAGGTGTCCGCCGTCTTCTCGGGAAGTTGCCAGTAGCCGGCGAATACCCCCTCATGCTTGGTCTGGATCTCCCCGGTCTCGTCGTCGAGCCGCAGTCCGATGTCGGCGTAGGGTTCGCCGACCGTGCCCACCTTCACCCGACCGTGATGATTGAGTGTGGCCACTGCGGCGTTCTCGGTCATTCCGTACAGCTCGTAGACGTCGACGCCAATACCCATGAAGAACTCGAGCACCTCGGGCGCAATCGCAGCCGCACCGGTGCCCGCCCAGCGGCAGCGCCGTAGTCCCACGCGTTCCTTGAGGGCTCGGAACATGAGTGGATTCCCGACGGCATAGGCCAATCGGCTCTTCCAGGTGAAGTTCCCGTTGTTGGCCACCCGATCCCGACCTATGAATCCGGCCAGTTTCATGCCGACCACGTTGAACAGCCTCTTCAGCGGCGTGGCGTCGTTCAGTTTGATCAGGACGGTGGCGTGGATCTTCTCCCAGATACGGGGTACGGCAAAGAACAGCGTCGGCTGCACTTCACGCAGGTTGATCTGCACCGTCTCGATAGATTCGGCGAAGTTGAGCGTGACACCGGCTCCGACCATATGCCAGGTAGAGAAGATGCGTTCGGCGACGTGACACAGGGGAAGGTAGGTGAGTACCTGATCGTTTGGATGTGGGTTCTTGCCATCCCGCGTCCGCCCTTCGGCCATGACGATCTTGTCGATGGCGAACTTGGCGTTCCGATTGTTGAGCATCGCCCCTTTCGGAGGACCGGTGGTGCCGCTTGTGTAGACGAGGGTGATGATGTCTTCGTCGGTTGCTTCCGCCATGAGGGCTTCAACTGCACCGTCGTTTTCTGCGCGATGTCGACGGCCGAGCTCCATGAAGTCGTCCCAGAACATGAGGCGATCGTCCGTGTAGGTGCGGACCCCGCGCGGCTCGACGTAGATGATCTTTTCGACCTTGGGGAAGTCGCCACGGGGGGCATCGAGCACCTTGTCGACCTGCTCCTGGTCCTCTGCAAAGTGAACCTTGGCCCCGGAGTCGTTGAGCAAGTACTTGACTTCGGCCACGGGGTTTGTCGGATAGAGCCCGGTGTTGATCCCGCGGATCGCAACGGTGGCCAGGTCGAGGACCACCCATTCCGGCCGATCCTCGGAATGGATGGACACCACGTCGCCGACACCGACACCGAGCGCGAGCAGAGCGTGTCCGGCGGTGATGATGTCGTCCCACAGCCGGGACCAGCTGTGCTCCTGCCAGATGCCGAAGTCCTTCTCTCGCATGGCCGTGGCATCGGGGTCCCGCTCTGCCCACTCCCGGACCCGGGAAGCAACCGTTGCGACGCCCGAAGGCGTACTCGGGCCATCGACGCGATCAACCGTCGCTGTCATCGCTGCCTCCCTTCGCAAGCTCCCCAGCTGAGTAGCGGTCTGAAGTTGTCGACACCATAGAGAGTGCGAAAAAGAAATGTCTCGTGAAATGGGTTCTGGTTCTTCACGCCGAAACTCGTACTCCGATGACCCGGAAACGACCGGCTACGAATGCGGGATCGGTCAGCGACGCGTTGCCCGCCGGGTTGGCCCCCGTCACGTGGAAATCACTGAACGCCGCCGATTGGTTCACATAAAGCCCTCCGGCGAGGTTGAAGGCCACCGACACGCCCGCGTCGAGGGCGGCGCCGATCGCTTCGCCCATCACTTCTTCATTGGTCGTGTACACCAGCCAGGTGATCGCACCGCTTTCCAGGGCCGACTCCTTGGCCAGGTCGAGGCTCTCCTCGGTGTCCGCGGTGGCGATGACGTAAATGATCGGACCGAACATCTCCCGCATGTATGAGGCGCGATCGTCGGCTTCGACCTTGACCACGACGGGGGTCCTGACCTCGGCGTCGGGAAACGTCGGGTGGGTGACCTCCCGTGACGCCAACAGCACATCGCCGCTGGCTGCTGCATCGCCAATCCTGCCCGCGATGTCGCTGCTCTTGATGGATCCGAGGATGTCCCCGGCACGCTGATCATCAGCCAGCAACCCCTCGATGGCTCCAGCCAGCCCAGAGGCGACTTCGCTGAACGAAACCTGTTCACCGTCGACGTCTATACCGGACGCGGGGACAAACACGTTCTGTGGGGTCGTACACATCTGGCCCGAGTACATGGTCAACGACACCGAAAGGTTGCGAAACACACCCTTGAGGTCGGGAGCCGAGTCGATGATCACCGAGTTGACGCCAGCCTTCTCCGTGAAGATGAGGGCATGGGTGACGTTTTGTTCGAGCCAGTCGCCGAAGCCGGAACCACCGGTGTAGTCGACCATACCGACGGCCGGGTCCATGACGAGTTCCTTGGCGATGGGATCGTCCGGCGTATCGACGGCGAGCAATACCGTGTTGGGATCGAACCCCGCCTCTTCGAGCACCGCCCTAGCGGTTTCGACGAAGATGGCGAGGGGCAGAATCGTGCCCGGGTGGGGCTTGACGATCACCGGGTTGCCGGTGGCCAGGCTGGCGAAGATGCCGGGATACCCGTTCCATGTGGGGAAGGTGCTCACTCCGATGGTCACGGCGACGCCGCGGGGACGGATCCGCCACTGCTTGTCGATGAGCAGAGGGTCACGTTTGCCTTGCGGCTTCTCCCACCGCATCTCACCTGCCGGCAGCCGGGTCATTTCTTGGTATGCGTAGGCCACGGCCTCGAGTGCCCGATCGAGGGCATGCGGACCGCCCGCCTGGAATGCCATGAGAAATGCCTGACCGGTGGTCTGCATCACAGCATGAGCCATCTCGAAGCTGTCTTCTTTCAACCGGTCGAGGATCTCGAGACATACCCCAACTCGCTCTTCGACGCTCGCCTTGCCCCAGGTCTGCATCGCGGCCGTGGCCGCATCGATCAGCTGGCCGACCGTGGCGACCGGATAGGTGACTCCGAGGTCGACACCGTAGGGCGACGATTCCCCAGCTCCGCTGGTCCCCGTTGCCGGCTGATCGAGGACGAAAGGACGCCCCAGTCGAGCCTGAAAGGCCTCTTCCCCCGCCGCGGGCGCCTCGTCGCCGTAGGCGCGCGGACTCTCCGGATAGGCACTCCAGTATTCACGATTGCTGATTGCGGCGACGGCGCGCCGCAGCGTGTCCTCGTGCTTCTCAAAGAGTTCCATCGTTGTCCTTTCAGATTCTCTCGAGGAGCGTTGCGACTCCCTGCCCTACCCCGACGCACATGGTTGCGATGGCGTATCTCTCATTAGCGACGTGAAGCTGACGTACCGCAGTCGTCACGAGCCGAGCTCCCGACATTCCCAGCGGATGACCGAGAGCGATGGCCCCACCGTTGGGGTTCACGTGTTCGGCATCATCCGGCAACCCCAGCTGGCGCAGACAGGCCAGCGATTGAGAGGCAAACGCCTCGTTGAGTTCGATGACGCCGACATCGTCCAGCGCTACCCCGGTTCGCTCGAGCAGCCGCCGTGTCGCCGGCACCGGGCCGATACCCATGATGCGGGGCGGAACTCCTGCGGTGGCCATCGCCGTCACGCGGGCCATTGGTGTCAGCCCGTACCGCTCGACCGCACGCTCCGAAGCGACCAGGATCGTGGCCGCACCGTCGTTGATGCCGGACGCGTTACCAGCCGTGATCGTGCCATCCTTGAACAGTGGGCGCAGCCTGGCCAGTTTCTCGATGGTGGTGTCAGGACGCGGGTGCTCGTCCGCGTTCACAAGTAGCGGGTCACCGCGCCGTTGCGGGACCTCCACAGGAACGATTTCGTCGGCGAGCCGGCCCGACTCCATCGCGGTCGCCGCCCGCTGTTGGCTGCGGAACGCAAATGCATCTTGGTCCTCACGTGAGATTTCGAACTCGGAGGCGACGTTCTCGGCGGTTCCCGGCATCTCGTCCTTGCCAAATCGTTCTTCGAGCCGCGGGTTGACGAAGCGCCATCCGATGGTGGTGTCGTAGATCTCGGCAGCGCGGCTGAACGCCGTCTCCGCCTTCGCCAGGACCTTGGGCGCGCGGCTCATCGATTCGACGCCGCCTGCAAGTATGAGATCAGCCTCGCCGGCTTTGATGGACCGGGCCGCATAACCAACGGCTTCCATGCCGGAGGCACAGAGGCGGTTGATCGTCGTTCCCGAGACCTCGACCGGCAGGCCTGACAACAAGACGGCCATGCGGGCGACATTGCGGTTGTCCTCGCCGGCCTGATTGGCGCATCCCATCATCACGTCGTCGGTGGCGGACCAGTCGACGGTCGGATTGCGCTCGATCACGGTCCGCATGGTCAACGCCAGCATGTCGTCGGGCCGAAGCGAGGAGAGGGCTCCCCCGAAGCGGCCCACCGGTGTCCGAATCGAGTCACAAATGAAGGCCTCAGCCATCGTTCTCTCCTTCCGAGAGGTGGCGCCCGGTCAGCGAGCGACGTCTCATCAATCCTGGCACGCGGTAGCGATCCTCACCGAAGGATCCATGCATGTTGTCGAGCACCGTCACGGTCTGCCGCACCCCGATCCGGTCCGCCCACTCGAGTGGGCCCGACGGGTAGTTGGTACCGAGCCGCATCGCGGTATCGATGTCCTCTGCCGTTGCCACCCCGACCGCTACCGCATCGGTGGCGACCGCTGCCAGCTGGGCAACGGTGCGCATGACGACCAGACCAGGTGAATCGTCGAGCCGGCTGACGGCGAATCCTGCGGCCTGGAACAGCCCGGCGACCTTGCCGAGTGTGTCTGGTGCCGCCTGGTCGGCGACGGCCACGGCGATTCGGTTCGCTGTGTCCCAGTCGTGCACCAGATCGAATACCGCGATCTCGCCGGTGCCAAGAGTGTGCGTGGCGGCAAGTTCGGTCGCGGTTGTGCCGTTCGTCGGAACCAGGTGGACCCCGTCGAAGATGATGTGGCCCGGACCACCGGCCGGCACCCGGTCAACGCGGACCCCGCCATCGATCAGCCTGTCCAGCAACGGTGCCGCCCAGCCGAGGTCCCCGTGAGCCTCCACTTCAGCCGGTCCCACGTGTTCGGGAAGCGTGCTTGCGTCGTCGGCTTGGGCCGAAGGCCCATAGTCGTAGAAGCCACGCCCGGTTTTGCGCCCGAGCCGGCCGGCGTCGACGAGGCTCTGTTGCCGGGTGTGGGGAGCGAAGCGGGAGTCGTGGAACGATTGGGCGAACACCGATTTCGAAACCGCCAGGTTGACATCGAGGCCAACGAGGTCCATGAGAGCGAATGGCCCCATGCGAAATCCTCCGGAGCCGGTCATCACTGCGTCGATGGTGACTTCGTCGGCCGCTCCTTCGTCGAGCAATCGCAGCCCTTCGCCATAGAACGGACGGGCAACTCGGTTGACGATGAACCCGGGCGTCGACGCGCAGCGAACCGGCTGCTTGCCCCACTCCGCGGCCGTCGCATAAGCAGAGGCAGCGTAGACCTCGCTCGTAGCTGCCCCGGAGACGATCTCGACCAGCGGCATGACAGGCGCCGGATTGAAGAAGTGCATGCCAACGAATCGTTGCGGCTTAGCCAGCCCGGATGCGATCGCCGTCACCGACAGTGACGAAGTATTGGTGGCGATGATCGTTTCGGGATCCGTGTGCTCCTCGATCTCGGCAAGAACCTCGCGCTTGACATCGAGGTCTTCGACGATCGCTTCGATAACGAGAGCCGCGGTGGCGCATTCGGCCAGCCAGCCACAGCCGACCACCAGTTCGAGAATCGACGCCGCCTCATCGGCCGACCTGCGTCCCCGAGCAACGGAGCTTTCCATGCGAAGACGCAGATCATCCAACGCCTTGTCGACCGCTCCGTCGACCGAGTCGAAGAGGAAGACGGGGTGGCCTGCGGCAGCGGCAACCTGGGCGATCCCGGCACCCATGGTGCCCGCGCCTACGACCGCTACCGGGCTTCCCGGTGGGATCGGCGCGGCCATCATCGGCCCTCGAACCGGGGTGCGCGCTTCTCCAGAAACGCGGCGACTCCCTCGGAGTAGTCGCGAGACCGCCCGGCGAGGCGCTGCAGATCACGCTCGAGATCCAACTGCTCGTCGAGCGTGTTACCGCCGGAAGCGTTGATTGCCTGCTTGATCTTGGCAAAGCCGGCGGTCGGTCCCGCGGCCAGCGAACGGGCAACTGCGGTAGCTTCGGTGATCAGGTCGTCGTCATCGACCGCACCCCAGATGAGACCCCAGTTGGCGGCGTCCTCCGCCGACAGCGCATCCCCCAGTAGTGCCAGGCCCATGGCTCGCGCCGTCCCGACGAGCCGGGGAAGGAAGTAGGTCCCGCCGGAATCGGGAACAAGCCCGATCTTGGCGAAGGATTGGATGAACTTGGCTGAGCGAGCGGCCAGAACCAGATCGCCGGCGAGTGCGAGGTTGGCTCCGGCACCTGCTGCAACGCCGTTGACTGCCACGACGACAGGTTTGGGCATGGTGCGGATCGTGCGAACTGCAGGGTTGTAGCGGTTCTCGAGCGATTCGCCGAGATCGGGGGCACCCTCGCCTGGGGCGACCGACCTATCGTTGAGGTCCTGGCCGGCGCAAAAACCTCGCCCGGCGCCGGTGATGAGCACAGCGCGGACCCGTTCGTCGGCGGCGGCATCGGCCAGTGTCGCATTGAATCGGTTGAGCATGTCGCTGGTGAAGGCGTTGAGTCGGTCGGGCCTGTTGAGAGTTATCAGACATAGGCCCTCGTCGAGCGTCACCAGGATTCCGGATGTCATCGCGATACCCCGGTCACGATCCCGCCGGAGATGAACGCCCACATCTCGTCGGCAATCTCCGCGGCTGTGCGTTCACCCGACGGTCGGTACCAGCGAATCAGAGCGTTGAGTACCGAGAGAATGAAGATGGCGGTGATTCCGGGGTCGACGTCCGCAGCGATGTCCCCTTCCGCGATGCCTCGGGAAATGACCTTGCGGTATGCGGCCTCGTAAGCGTCCCTCATTTCGACTATCTGGCGACGATTCGCCTCGGGCAGGAAGCGTGACTCGAAGAGGAACGTGCGGGCTTCATCGATGTGGTCGACCACAACGTGGACATGTCCGTAGACGAGATTGCGCAGTTCGTCGATCGCAGAGCCGGTCTGCTCGGCCGCCGCCACCACTACTCCGTTGAAGAACTCTGCACCCTTGGCGATTACCTCGACCAGCAGCTCGTTCTTGCCTCGAACGTGGGAGTACAGCGAAGACCCGAGCATTCCCAACTCGTCACCCAGATCCCGCATCGAAGTGCCGTGGAAGCCTCGCTTGGCAAACAGCCGACCGGCGGCGGCGACGACATCGTCACGCGAACGCGGGGCTGAACCGCCGGAAACAGGCGCAACCTCTGTCGCACTCACTCGATCTCCCTCCCCGAAACGAACGACCGTTCGTTTGGTGCCGGGAGCGTAATGAGTGTTTCAGCGCCCTGTCAACGGGTACCGCGGGGCGAACTCAATCCTCGTCGCGCAGCGCCAGGTGGGTGTCGCCGGGAAACTCGGCAGTGACGATGTATACGGTGTTTTCCCCGATATTCACCGCATGGTCCCCGATTCTCTCCCAGAAACGGCCCAGGCGGTTGAGGGCGATACCGGCCTCGAGACCAATGACTTCCCGTTCCTTACCAATCTGTTCGTAGAACGCTTCCACCAGCTCGTCGACCACGTCGTCGTCGGCATCGAGACGTCTCCCGACGACCTCGTCTAGGTCACCGAGGGCAGTGATTGCCGTGGCAAACAGATCGCAACTGGCTGCGGCCATGCGCTCTACAAGGCTGCGGAGCTGTGCTGAGGCCGGGAGGCCGTGCAAATCGTTGACGATGTAAGCGATGTTTACCACCAGGTCACCCGTACGCTCCAACTCGTAGAGAATCCTGGTCGAAGAGACCAGAAACCGTAGGTCCTTGGCCACCGGCTGTTGCCGCGCCAAGGTCTCGAATGTCAATCTCTCGAGCTCGGCGTAGCGCTGGTTCACCTCTTTGTCCCCATCGATGATGCCTTGAACCATCTCGAGTCGATTCTCGACAAGCGCCACGCTGGCGCGGCGGGCGTTCTCCACTACCAGCGAGCCCATTTCGACCATACCGTTCCTGATCTCGTCGAGAATCTCCGAGAAGTGGTGCCGGGTTTCGTCATGGTGGCGATGGACCACGTTGCCGGTACCGATGCTGCCGGTGTCTCGAGTGTCCATGTCCCCTCCTAACCGAAGCGCCCGGTTATGTAATCCTCCGTCGCTGTTTCCGCAGGATTCGTGAAGATCGTTCCCGTTTCGTCGAACTCGACTAGATGTCCGGTGCGTTGCCCCTTCTCGTTCAAGGATACGTTGAAGAACGCAGTTCTGTCACTCACCCGGGCTGCCTGCTGCATGTTGTGGGTGACGATGATGATCGTGTAGTCGCTCTTCAGCTCGTGCATCAGCTCCTCGATGCGGAGTGTGGCGATTGGGTCGAGTGCCGAGGCCGGCTCGTCCATGAGCAGCACGTCGGGACTAGTCGCAATCGCCCGGGCGATGCAGAGACGCTGCTGCTGCCCGCCTGACAGGGCGAATGCCGACTGGTTGAGTATGTCCTTGACCTCGTCCCACAGCGCGGCCCGGTCGAGCGAACTCTCCACCAAATCATCCATGTTGCCTTTGAAACCGGCGATGCGTGGCCCAAACGCAATGTTGTCATAGATCGACTTCGGGAACGGGTTTGGCTTCTGGAAGACCATGCCGATGTGCCGCCGCACCTGAACCGGATCTACGTCATTGCCGTAGAGGTCGACCCCGTGGTAACGAACGCTTCCCTCGACACGCGCCGTCTCGATCAGGTCGTTCATCCGGTTGAAGCAGCGCAACACCGTAGATTTTCCACAGCCCGATGGGCCTATGAACGCTGTGATTTCGTGTTCCTTGACGTCGACACCCACGTCCTTGACGGCGTGGAAGTCGCCATAGAAGACGTTCAGGTCTGTAACGCTGAACACTGCGGACGGCTCAGCCGCGGACGCAACGTTGCTCGCCGAGTCCCCGACCGCCGCCGGAGTGGTCACCAAACGGTTCATGGGCTCGCTCACTTTCTCGACGTCCTATCTCGTATGTATATGGCTGCCCCGTTGATCAGCAGCAGCATGACTAGTAGCACAACGATGCCCGCAGCCGTGATGGCAATGAACTCTTTCTGCGGCTGCCGTGCCCAGTTGAAAACGACGATTGGCAGGGCGGTGTAATCCGCCTCCGTGACCAGCGTTGCGAATCCGGTGCCTGCTGGTGCAGAGAAGAAGTTCGACAGCACGGCTCCGGCGAGCAGCAGTGGAGCCGACTCGCCAAACGCACGGGCCACGGTAAGCACCGATCCGGTGAGTATGGCCGGCAGCGCAACCGGCAGGATCTGATGGCGGATTGTCTCCCACTTGGTGGCACCTACCCCGAAAGAGGCCTGGCGCAGCGCCTCAGGTACGGCCCGCAACGCCTCCGAAGCCGTGATCATCATGATGGGGAGCACCAACACCGCGAGGGTCAACCCGCCACTGACAAGAGTACGGCCGTTGGTGACCCCGGAGAGCAGTTGGACAAAGACGGTGAAGCCGAGGAGCCCGTACACGATCGAAGGCACCCCGGCCAGGTTGCGCATATTGGCGACAATGAATCGGGTTAGCCGGGTGTCGTGGGCGTATTCCTCGAGGTAGATGGCGGCTCCGACCCCAAGCGGGAATGCCACGACAACGACGAAGACCATCAACATCACCGAACCGAAGATGCCCTGAGAGAGGCCTGCTTTGGCGGGGTCGGGTGACAGCGGTGACGTCACGAAGTCCAAACCGCGCTCGGCAAAGACCGACCAGCCCTTGATGAGCATGTCGGCGAGCAGCGTGACCAGAACGCCAAGGGACACGAAGATCGTCACCAGCAATCCGAGGGCAACCAGCGTGCCAACCACATCGGTCTTCCTGCCCGAAATGGCCGCTTGGACGAGTTCTGTTGTCGTCGGGGCCTTGGTGCGCGTGGCCATCGTCAATACCTCTGCCGGAATCTCTTGACGAAGCGTTCACTCGCAATGTTCAAAGCAAGCGTCATGAAGAAGAGCAACAGCCCGACGAAAAACAAGCTGTCGAAAGTCCCAGCCTCACCCACTACTTGGTCAGACCCTATTGCCAAAGAAGCCATTGCCCCGGTCATCGTTTGGCCGCCGTTGAGCGGATTGACCTGTAGCAGCGAGCCTCCCGTAGCGCCAGCGGCGATGGCGACGACCATGGTTTCCCCGATGGCGCGTGACAAGCCCAGTATCAGTGACGCCACTATGCCGGACAGCGCCGCCGGAAAAACGACGCTGAGACTGGTACGCCACTTCTGCGCCCCCAGACCATACGAGGCTTCGCGCAACGCAATGGGCACCGCTCGCATGGCATCCTCCGACACTGAGGCAACCAGGGGGATGATCAAGATCCCAACCCCGATGCCTGCAGCCAGCAGATTCGACTGCTGGGTTCCCGGGAAGATCGTGGTCAACACATTCGGCGTGATGAACTTGAGGGCGAAGAACCCCAATACCACCGACGGGATGCCGGCAAGCATCTCGAGCGTCGGCTTGAGGATGCGTCTGGATCGCGGGCTGGCGTACTCAGAGAGATACATGGCGGCACCAAGCCCAAGTGGGGTAGCGACCACCATGGCGATGGCGCTGACCACCAACGTGTGCCAAATGATTGTCCTCAGGTCGAAGCGGCCCCGCCGGGGAAACCAGCCGTCGGCCCAGAGTTGCGACAGGTCGATCTCGAGGAGGAAACCGAGCGCCTTGCCGATGAGTGACAGGACGATGGCGGCGCTGACGAGTACAGAGAAGACCGCTGCAGCCTGGAACACAACCCGCACCCGCCGCTCGCGGCGTTTGCGTTTGGGATCTCCGCTGAGGTCAATGGCGGCGGTCGTCACGGGGCGTCATCCTAGATATGGGTAGCAATGCGTATTCCTGCGGCAGCCAGCGGAGCCGGGAGAGGAGCCCGGCTCGCCGGTCCGTGACGGCGTGGGCGTCTACCTGCCCGCCCACGCATCACGGGTTGCCTGGATCTCTTCTGCGGGAAGGTCGACGTATCCGGCTGCCGCTACCGAAGCTAGACCCTCATCCGACAAATAGAAGTCGATGAAGTCGACGAGCGCCTGATTCTCGGCAGCCTTGTCGGTGTTGACGTATATGTAGAGCGCCCGGGACAACGGGTAGGTGCCATCGGCGATGCTGGCATCGCTGGGTGTGACACATCCTGCGTCGCCCTCGATGTCGATTGCCTTCAAGGTGTCTGCATTCTCGACATAGAACGCATAGCCCACCCAACCGAGCGACGTCGGGTTACCGGCAATGTTCTCGACGATCACATTGTCGTTGGCGGATGCCTGGTAGTCGGCGCGAGCTGCGCCGTCCTGGCCGCGTTCCTCTGCGAGATCTTCGATGACGAACTCGATGAAGGTGTCGTAAGTACCGGACTCCTCGCCGGGTGCGGTGATCACCAGCGGCTCATCGGGGTAAGGCACCTGGCCGGCGCCGAGTTCGGTTCCGAGATCGTTGGCATCACTCCAATTGTTGAAGCCTTCCGACTCCGGTCCGATGAGGGCGTACAGGTCGTGGAAATCTAGGCAAGCAACCGCGTTGTTCTCGGGAGCCGTCATCACCGTCAGGCCGTCGAATGCGACCTTCAGTTCGACAAA
>JASJAS010000007.1 GCA_030066875.1 Acidimicrobiia bacterium
CCCGTTCTTCGGCGTTGATGCCGACTATGCCGGGAATGCTGAGGTCCTTGATGAGGATTCGGTCGAGTTCCATGAGTTCCAGGGTAGAGAGATTGCCTTTGAGGATGGGTCCGGAGCTTGAGACCCAGCCAACGCTGTTGCTGCAACAAACCGCGCCGCAGCACCATTCCCTGAGTCCTTAGTGCTAAACACATCCGCTTCAATGTCCTGCTTCGTAGATCAACCGGAAGGCGGATGAATCCGCGACGCTCTCTGCGAAGGAGAAGTCATGAAAGGCCGAACCATCCTGGTTCTAGTCGCATTGATGATCGCCTCATTGCTCACTGCCGCGCCGGCAGTTGCTGATGGGCATCTCGATGCAAAGCTGACGGTTGTACACGGTGTACCGGGTGTGACCGTTGATGTCTACGTGAACGGCGACAAGACGCTGTCCGACTTTGAGCCCAACACGGTCACCGATCCGATCCCGCTTGCCTCGGGTTCCTACGAGATCGACATCTATGCGGCAGGGGCAGGACCAGCGGCACCCGCAGCACCGGTCCTGTCAACCACGCTCGAATTGCCCCCCGGCGGCGACGTCACCGCAGTTGCCCACCTCAAAGAGGGCGGCGATTTGATGCTCTCGGCATTCCGCAACGACACTCGGTCGGCTCTGACCAACAACGCCCGCCTCGTGGTGCGGCATCTGGCAGATGCTCCCGCCGTCGATGTCATCGCCAACGGCTCGCTGGCGCTGTTCGAGAACGTCACCAACCCCAATGAGGGTCAGGTCGACGTGCCGGCAGGCACCTACGGCGTCACCCTCAACGCCGCTGGAACCTCCACGGTCGCCTTCGACGCCGGCAACCTGACACTGCCGGCCGGCAAGAGCACAATCGTCTATGCCGTTGGCAGCCTCACTGGTGGAACCTTCGGACTTCTCGTGCAGTCGATCGACCTGCCGTCACCAAGCGCCTTCGGCACCGCAACCGTCGTGCATGGCGTACCCGGCCTCACTGTCGATGTCTACTTGAACGGCAACCTCATCATTCCGGGCTTTGCGCCGGACACGGTCCTGGGGCCGGTCCTGCTGCCCGCCACTGAGTACGACGTGGCCATCTACCCGGCGGGCGCCAACCCGCTGGCCGGTCCTCCCGCCATCTCAGGAACGACAACGCTTCCCGCGGGTGCCAACGCTTCGATCGTTGCTCATCTCGATGCCGCCGGCATGCCGACGCTCAGCGTGTTCGTCAACGATCTCAGCGAGATTGCCTCAGGTCAGGCACGGCTCGTGGTTCGCCACACTGCAGCCGCCCCCGCCGTCGACATCGTGGCCAATGGTGCTCTGAATCTCTTCGAGAACGTCACCAACCCCAATGAGGGCCAGGCCGACGTCGCCGCCGGTACCTACGGCGTGACCATCAACGCCGCTGGGACGAGCACGGTCGCCTTCGACGCCGGTGATGTGACCCTCCCAGAAGGGCAGAGCACGATCGTCTACGCCGTTGGCAGCCTCACCGGTGGGAGCTTCAAGCTCCTCATCCAGGCCATCCCGAATCTGGGACCGGCCGGCTGGTTCGGCGACGACAACGGCAATGTCCACGAGAAGAACATCAACGTCATCGCACTGCTCGGTATCACCCTGGGCACGTCTGAAGACAACTTCAGCCCGAATGACTCCGTGACCCGAGGCCAGATGGCCGCATTCGTGCGGCGTGCATTGGGCCTGCCGTCATCGAGCATGGACTTCTTCACAGATGACGACGACTCGATCTTTGAGGACGACATCAACGCTATCGCCGCCGTCGGCATCACCGTCGGCACCGGCGACGGTGAGTTCAGCCCGAACGACACCATCACTCGGGGTCAGATGGCTGCATTCCTGAAGCGGGCGTTCAACATCCCCGCCAGCGAGATCGATGCGTTCACTGACGATGACGGTTCGATCTTCGAGGACGACATCAACGCCATTGCCGCGGCTGGGATTGCCGTCGGAACCGGCGACGGTGAATTCAGCCCCAACGATCCGGTAACCCGAGCCCAGATGGCCACATTCCTGGCCAGAGCTCTGGGAATCGGAAGCTAGGGAAACACCCGGCAAAGAGGAAGGGGGGTCGGCACCCAGCCGACCCCCCTTCTTCCGTTTTTTCCTCGATCAGACGACGAGCAGCACCACAGCCATCATGGCGAGGGCCACGCCGGCCAGTTGGGTCCTGGTGAGCCGCTCCTTGAGGACGACGACCGCCGTGAGCGCGGTCACCGCCGGGTAGAGGGAAGTGAGCACCGAAATTATCCCGAGCGGCCCGCGCTGCAGCGCCGCGGCCACGAAGAGGTTGGCGCCCATGTCGAACAACCCGGCGGCGGCAACCCAACGCAAGCTGAGCGCATCGGGCCGCACTGCCGGCTCCAGGGTTCGGTGCAGGAGGAGACCAAGCGGAATCGTCATAGCCCGGGCAGCGACCAGCGGCCAGAAGCCGCTGGCTTCGGCGGTCTGCGAGATGAAGATGAAGAAGAGGGCGAATCCGGTCCCCGCCGCCATCGCCATCAGCAAGAGCCCGGGGCCGAGCCGCCGCGAGGATTTCTCACGAGCGATTGCCAGGATCGCCACCAGCGCGATGACAACACCGATCCCGGACAGCGTGGTGAGTTTGCCCCCCGTGGCCACATCGAAAACAACAGGAATCGCTGCCGTCGTGGCCGCAGTTATCGGGGATACCACAGCCATGGTTCCTTCGGCCAGCGCTCGGTAGAGGAGGCCGATACCGACCAAGCCACCTACGCCAGCCCCCGCCCCCCAGACCATGTCCGCAATAGTGACTGTGTCCGCCGGGAATATCGCCAGACCGGCGCCCAGAGCCAGCAAGCCGATCGACTGCGACCAGGCGGTGACACCCCAAGGAGGAAGCCGTTTGGATGCATAGCCACCGGAGAAGTCCGCAAAACCGTAGAGGAGGGCACCGCCAAGGGCCCAAGCAAGGGTCATGACAGCTGACGGTAGTGCGCCCGAGTCTCGAGTCGCGTCTAGGCCGTAGCCGGACCGTCGCTGTTCGACTCGGCGGCCGTTTCCCACAACTCGCGGAATTCGGAACTGGTCTCGAGAAGAGCGGCCAGCTTGCCCGTGGCCACGACCCGACCCTCGGAGAGCACGATGATCTGATCGGCTCTCTGCAATGCCGGGCGGCGGTGAGACACCACCAGCGCGGTCGACTCGGCATGCTCACTGAACAGCCTTTCCCAGAGGGTGTTCTCGGTATCGACATCGAGTGCGCTCGACAGATCGTCGAAGACGAGCAGTTCGGGACTGCGTACAAACATGCGCGCCGCCGCAGTGCGCTGGATCTGTCCCCCCGACAGCCGCATCCCGAGCGGTCCTACCAGCGTATCAAGACCTTCCGGCATGGCGGCAACGTCGCGGTCCAGCGCGGCCGAGCGGATTGCGTCATCGAGCGACCCATCGTCATCGTTGCGCCCCAATAACAAGTTGTCGCGCAGCGACATGCTGAACAGCTTCGGTACTTGGGGCGTGTAGGCGGAGCGGGGAGGCACGAAGAAGTCGCCGAGTTCATCGACCTCGGTGCCGTTCCATCGCACTGTCCCGGAGTCGCGTGCCACCAGACCCAGAATCGCCCGCAACAGCGTCGTCTTGCCAGAACCTATCTTCCCGGTGACAACGGTGAAGCTGCCGCGGTGCAGGGTCAGGTCGACGTTCTCTATGCCGTTCAGGGTGCCGGGATAGCGGAACGTCAGACCTTGCGCCTCGAGTCGATCGAGCCGACTGTCGAGTGCCGGCATCTCGGGGTCGGGCAGCTCGCCGGTGAGGTACAGCTCGCGTTTGTGGACGAGCATCATCGGGTCGTCGCTCTGCAGCAGGGCAAACATCCGCTCGAACGAGACGCCTGCTTGCTTGTAGCGGGCGATGAAGGCGCCGATGAACCAACCGGCGTCCGTCACGTAGTCGAGGAAGAAGACGAACAGGGCAAACTCGCCGACGGTGAGACCTCCGTCCTGCCCGATGCTCCCCGCCGCCAGAATCAGGATCAAGCCGGTTCCGATGCTCAGCGTATTCCAGAAGACCGACTCGAGAATGGCGGTGAGCACCTTGTCCCGGACCATCATCTTGCGGCGTTCATCGTTGAGCCGTTTGAAGTGCTCGATCATCGGGTCTTCGACGCCGAACACCTTGATCGACTGGACGGCGCCGTACATCTCGCCGAGGGCACCGGTGATTCGTTCGGTGGCTTGTCGGGCCGCGGTTCGGTAACGCCGAATGTGGGTTCCGGCGCGCTCGGCAACCACCACCATGAACAGCAGCGGTGCAAACACCAACAGCGTCATCTGGGCATCGATCGAGGTGAGTACCGCCGCGGCGATCACACCGAAGAGTGCAGTACCGGCAAGGTCAACGGTCATGCTGGTCGCTTCTTCGACATGCTCGACGTCTTCGCGGAACCGGCTGATGATTTCGCCGGATGCTTCCGGGACAGACTGGGCACCGGGTAGATCGAAGATGCGCTCGATCATGTTGCGACGCAGTGTCGAACTGATCCTGAACATGAAGTTCACGTCGTTCCACATTGCAGTGAACATGACGGCGAGCCGGGCGGCGCCGTATCCCAGCAGCAGCGCGATGAGGGTCGCTGGATTGAAGCCAACCGTCCCCAAATCGTCGAAAAAGCGCTGGGTGATGAGGGCAGGGATGACCGGCAGCACCCAAACCGACGTCCACAAGAAGGTATTCGCGATGTACCAGCCCGGTGCAACCCGAACCAATCCGGCCATGAGACGCAAGATCGGTAGTGAGGATCGGCGCGTCGTCATGCGAGCACCTCCTCCATGCCGGTGACCAGCAGTTGGGAGAGCCGACTCTCCGGATCTGCCGCCAGGGTACGACGTTCGCCGTACTCCACTACCCGGCCGTCCTCGAGGATGAGGATGTCGTCCGCACGTTTCACGGTCGCCAAACGATGGGCGATGATGATGCCGGTACGGTTCTGCAGCAGTCGATCCACCGCCCGCTCGATCAGGCGCTCCGTGGCCGGATCGAGCCGGGACGATGCCTCATCGAGAATCACCAAACCAGGGTTCTCCAGGAAGATACGCGTAAACGCCAGCAGCTGGGCCTGACCTGCCGATAGGCCCGCTCCACCGGCCTCGAGCCGGGTATCCAGCCCTGCCGGCATGGTCTCCAACCACTGGGTCAGACCGAGTTCCTCGATGACTTCGTGCACTCTGCCGTCAGGGACAGAGCCGTCGAAGAACGTGAGATTGTCGCGAATGCTGGCCCGGAACAGTTGGACATCCTGGGTGACCATCCCGACCTGTCCGCGCAGGCTGCGGATACCGGCGTCGCGGATCTCGATTCCACCCAGCCGCACGCTGCCCTGGAGCGGGTCGTAGAGCCTCGTCAACAGCCGCGCCATCGTTGTCTTGCCACTCCCCGACCGCCCGAGCACGCCCAGGATCCGACCGGCACCGAGGTCGAGCGACACGTGGTCGAGCACAACTTCGTGGTCGTAGCCGAAGACGACATCGTCGAGCTCGACGCGCAACGGACCAGGAGCAATCGACTTGGTTCCCGTCATGTCGAGCGCCGAGGTTCGGTCAAACAGAGCCTGTACGCGGGAGATGCCGGCGGCGGCCTTCTGGAACCGTTCCATCTGCTCCCGGATCTGCTCCATGGGACGTCGAGACATTTCGGCGTAGGCAAAGATCAGGTAGACAGAACCAAGGGTGAGCGTGCCTTCGTTGAAGAAGAACGCGCCTAGCCAAAAAACCAGCACCGTGCCGACTATGTAGTTGGCGATGCTGGTCCCCCATAGGGAGGCGAATCCGATCCGCCCCATCACTTGATCAGGTAGCCAGGCACGCAGAATGAGAGTGAAACGGCGCACCATGTAGCCGACGCCACCGTTGCCGCGGATGTCCTCGGTACCTCCGAGTTGCTCGCCGACCAGACCCATCAGCTCCGCTGATCGGGCCCGTACTTGCTTCCACAGCGGGACCGCCCACGCCTGAATCCGCAGCATGGCACCCAGCGCAGCAATGAAGAACACCGTGATTCCGAGCCCAACCCACACGTTCTCCAGCCACAACATGACGATCACGCCGACCATCAAGATCGAGTTGCCCAGCACCCGGATGGCGAAGGCCGAGAAGAAATCTGCTTGAGCCGTGACATCACCATCGATCCGCTCGATCATTTCGCCGGGCGTGTGCTCCTTGTGGAAACCCATGTCGAGGTGGAGCACGTGGTCCGCGAGGTCGGCCCGCATCTCGTTGGTTGCGGTCCAGCCGACTTGTTCAGCCAGGTAGGTAGCGGCCACGCTGAATAGCTGTTGCAGCACCGCAATCACCATGAACCAGACGGCGATTGGTATGAGCTGGCTCGCAGGCTCTCCGGAGATGGCGCGGTCCAGGAAGATGCGGATCAGCTGCGGACCCACCAGCATCAGCCCGATGGCCGTGAACATGGTCGCGGTCAGCAGCGCCACCCGCGCCTTCTGGCGACGCAGATAGTCGTAGAGCAGTCGGATGTAGGAGCGGACCGGAATCATGACGTGCCTTTGCAGAGGTGAGATTCGGCCTTAGCCGAGTCTCCTGGGTGCGGTCGAGAGCTGGGCGGCGGGTTGCGCTGCAACCCGGCACCGGCGCTGGTTCAGTAACGCCTTCTAGTAGAAGGCGCCCTGGCTAGGCCGCGAGGCGAACCTTGCTCGCGGCGCCTATGTGGAGTGTTCCATCCATTTGGCACCTCTTCTCTCGACCGTCTCCGGTCACACGAACGGCCGCACACGCACATCTCTTTGCGCCCACGGCCGACAGGAATGTTGGCAGCGGGTCGCGAGAGTGTCAAGGGAGGCGGAGACACATGCAGTATGCGCAGCAACCGCAAGCCCGCCGATCTGTAATCACCCAACACCCTGTTCATGTTCGACGCAGACGCAATGCGGTACAGATATGTGCGGACTACTACCTCACCCGCATCATCAAGGTTGCTCGGTTTCCTGTGAGGACAGGATCTTGTCGATCTGCTGTTGCTCCCACGTCGAGGGTGAGCTGTCGGGTCGTGACAGTCGTACGACGAGCCCGTGGATACCGACGGCGATGCCCCAGCCCAGGAGAGCCCAGGCTGACCACCAAGCCCACCATTCACCGGTGATGCCGGCCGCTACGTTGGTGGCCAGGTTGACGAGGAAGATGATGACCATCCCCACGGCAAACACGCTTGCGTGGATGTAGAACACACGAAGCTCCCGCACGTACTGCCTGGCCTCCTCCCTCCGTTGATCGTCCGGAGTCCCGCCTGCTGTTGGGGGACGGGCGTGGTTGGAGGTTGACACGACACTCCTTTCAGTGATTGGGTCGTACTAAGAGTCACGTCTGGGGGACCCTTTTTGGCGTTCACCTCGTCCTAGCCGGATGGCTGGTCCACCGATCAGGCTTTCTGCCGCAATGGATCGGATGGTTGTTGAGTGTCGCCTCGTTAGGCTACCTGGCCGAAGGCTCTGGAGCGATCCTCGCTCCCGGGTCCGGCGACTTCCTGGCGACCCTGATCTTGATCTTGGCGACTCCGGGCGAACTGGTGTTCACGTTCTGGCTCCTGATCAAGGGAGGCGGGAACGTGGGCCACCCGCTCAAGATCTCGGATTGTCGGTCGATACCAGGAAACGCGCCCGTCATCACTGCGGCGCGTCAGCAGGTACGGTTTACCAACGCTGCAACCGACCACGAGGAGGGGTGCGATGTTCAGCACTAGTTCGCCAGCGAGCCGAAACTCGAACCGGCGTTTCACCCAGACGGCTCTGATGCTCGGGGTAGTTGCGCTCATTGCGGCAGCTTGCGGAGGCAGCGACTCCGAATCGACGTCGGCAGCCCCGGCTCCAACGGAGCCCCCGGTCACCACAGCGGCCCCGACCACGACGGCGGCGCCGACCACGACGACAACAACAACGACGACAACCACGACCACGGCACCGACCGCTGCGGTCATCCCCGATAGCGCGGTCGTCACCGCTCTCGGACTCGATCCGACAATGACCTACAAGGTCGACCTAGCGACGTCTACCCAACTCGAATTCACGGACGACGAGTTGCCCGTGCCTCCGGCTACGGCTGAAGTCCGCTGGTACACGTATCAGGAGCGCTACGTAGTAGCGTTCTCCAACTTTGACTTCTCTGAGGCGGGACCGCTCTGTCCCGGTGCATCGATCTTCACCGACGCGGGTTGGGAATTCGTTTCCAACGCACCTACCGAAGCGGGGGCGTGCGAAGGCTTCCCAACCGTCACAACCGATCCGCTAGTCGAAGCGAGGATATGCCAGGGAACACTGTTCTACGTCACGCTGGTGCCGAGTGAGCTCCAAGGAACCCTTTTCGGGACCCTGGAAGCGCTGGCAGAGCCCGGCATCCTGGTGGGTTTGACGAGCACGGCCGAATCTGCGCTCGGTGCTCCCGAAATCGACCTCGACGCGGTCTGTTCCTAGAACCCGGTGCTCGTCGGCAGGAACGTCGACGAGGTGATACGGGATCGCACGCCAGTCTGTGGAGCAAGTGAGCTGTTGATAGCGCCATGACCGTGAACGGAGTGTCCTGGTGCCCGGCACCTGACAAGCGCCGTACTCTTCTGCCGTGGACGCAACCATCCGGCCGGTAACCCGAAACGACGAGCCGTTCCTGTGGGACATGCTCTATGAGGCGATCTTCGTCCCGCCCGGGGAGCCGATCCTCCCCAGATCGATCCTCAACCAGGCCGATCTGGCGCACTACGTCACAGACTTCGGCTTGTGGCCGGGCGATCTCGGGTTCGTCGCAGAACTGGCGGGCAATCCGGTCGGAGCCGGCTGGGTTCGCCGGTTCCGCATCGATGATCCCGGATACGGATTCGTCGATGAAGACACCCCGGAGCTCTCGATCGCAATACGTCCGGCGCATCGGGGCGGGGGGATTGGTACCAGGCTGATCGAGGCACTCGTCGCGGTCGTACCCCGGTGCAGTCTCAGCACCGACCGCCGCAATCGCGCGGTGAACCTCTACGAGCGTCACGGCTTCTGCGTAGTGGCCACCGATGGCGACACCGTCACCATGCTGCGAACCGGCTGAGGTCACCAGATTCGGTCGAGACTCAGCCCGGGCGCAACGCAGTGGAGGCAGTCAGCGCGGCCAGCAAGTCTCCCGGTTCGTCGGTACCGATGCGGAACTTCTTGCCGTCGGCCAGCTCGAGCTCAACCGCATCGAGCCCCCACACGTTGTACATCCATCCGCCTGGGATCTTGCGGATTCCCCAGCCGTAGTACCACTTGTTGCGAACTTGCCGGATCGCCAGGATGTTGTGCACCTCGATTCGGCGCCTCGGCCACCCGGCACCGAAGAACACAGCCACCCTCTCTATGCCCACGGTCGCCGTGAGCCGGCTGAACCAAAGTGTGATCGCGCCGATGAACAACAGAAACGCCCCGGTGATGGCCAGAATCACGACTGTTTCGGTGTCATCGATATCGCCCAACATGACGATGATCACCGACATGAGAACCATCCAGATGACGGCGAAGAACCACGTGTAGCCGTACTGCGTGTGGCGGTACTCCATCCGAGCAGAGTACACAGCCGTTGAGACCGTTCAGCTTGGCGCGGGTCGAACCATGACGAGGAAACTGGAGGGTGCCCCCAACTCGCGGTAGTTCATACCTCCTTGGGCATCCGACCCACCAGCGAGAGCACGCCCTTGATCATCTTGTGCCCGAAGTCGCCGGTCGGGTCGTACATGAGAGGACACCCGCCATCCAGCACGGTGAGACCTGCCTCCCGGCCCAGGACAGTCGCAGACTCGGAGACGCTCCCGGCCCCGGGACCGCGGTGCATCCAGACGTATTGAATTCCTGCATCGATGCAGTCCTGCATTACCTCATCGGCGACGTCGGGGTGAGTGGCAATCACGACTGCGTCTACCCCACCGGGGATTGTCTTCACATTGGGGAAGCAGGGATCGCCCTCCACCTCGGTTGCATTCGGATTGACGGCGTACACGTTGTAACCGCGCTCCCGCAACCGAAGGTACACAGGATTGCCGCCATGGGCTCCGCCTTTCTCCCGCGAAACTCCTGCGACTGCGATACGTTTCTGCGAAAGGAACGTTCCTGCGGCCTCTTTCATCGTTGTCATCGGCACCTCCGCACCGCCCGAGGACGGGCCCCGTTAGCGACCGGCAGCTCCGACCGCTCTACGTCAGCAACGTATCGGAGCCGCACAGGAGCGAATAGGGGCCATAGGTCCCGCCCCGTCCTTGCTACTTTGTCGCCCACGCCACGAGACGGGGTTGAGATGAGAATCGGATATGCCGGAATGGGGATCATGGGCCGCGGCATGGCCGGATGCTTGCTGCAGGCGGGCCACGACGTAATGGTGTGGAACCGCACCGCCGGACGCACCGCGCCGCTTGTCGACGCCGGCGCTGCAGCCGCCGCGACGCCGGCCGAACTGGCAGCTGCCTGCGACATCACGATGGTGTGCGTATCGGACACACCCGACGTCGAAGAAGTGACTCTGGGGACGGACGGTCTGGTCAATGGGCTCGGGGAAGGGAAGCTCGTTGTGGATCACTCCACCATCAGCGTCTCCGCGACGAAACGCCTTGCCGAGGAGATCCGCCGCGTTGGCGCGGATTGGCTGGATGCCCCAGTCAGCGGCGGCAGCGAAGGAGCGGCGGCAGGCACCCTGTCCATCATGGCCGGAGGCAGAGCTACGGCCCTCGAGCGGGCCCGACCATATCTGGAGGCGTACGGCAACAGCATCACCCACGTCGGACCGACCGGGGCGGGCCAATTGGTCAAGCAGGTCAACCAGGTTCTCGTCGTGGTCAATGCCTTGGCGGTATCGGAAGCCCTGCTACTGGCTGAGGCTGGAGACCTCGACTTGGCCACGACCATCGAGGCGGTCAAGGGGGGAGGAGCCGGCTCTTGGATGCTGGCAAATCGCGGGCCCCAGGTGATCGCTCGAGACTGGAAGCCCGGCTTCACCATCGATCTGCAACAAAAGGACCTGCGGCTCGTCCTGGAGACCGCGGATGAGCTAGCGGTGCCGCTTCCCGGCGCCAGTTTGGTGTTTCAGCTCTACCGAGCTCTGCAGCGGCGAGGTCTCGGCCATGAAGGCAACCACGCTCTCGCCAAGGCGCTGGAAGAACTCGCTGGTCTGGAGATCGGCGGCTCCTGATAGCCCCGCCACACGGCGGCGCCCCATAGTGCTCTGTGGGATGCCGGACGGTAATCTCGCCCGGGAGGTGGAGCGTGGCAGACAGCAACGGTGGAAGCATCATCGCCGACATCCTGGCGGCAGAGGGGACAACCAAGGTATTCGGTATCCCGGATGGGACCTATCTCGCCATGCTCAATGCCCTGGTTGCCCGCAACATCGAGGTGGTGACTCCGCGCCACGAAACCACCGCGATGCATATGGCCGCGGCCTATGCCCGCTTGCGTGGTGACCTAGGGGTCGCCATCGCATCAAACGGTCCCGGGGTGGCCAACGCACTGCCCGGGATTGCCGTCGAGAACGCAGAGGGGAATCGGGTCCTGGTAATCACCAGCTCGCGACGCGTCGGGATCACCTACCCGGACCGCGGGGGTACGTACCAGTACTTTGACCAGGTCGCGGCGATCGACCCGATCTCCAAGTGGTCGGCCAGCGTTCCCTCTGTCGACCGTCTGCCCGACCTGCTCCGCACAGCGCTGAGGTGGTGCTACCGGGGACGCCCGGGCGTGGTCCATCTGGACGTTCCCGAGAGCATCATCAACGGCAAGGCGAAACCGGCATCGGTGGTTCCACCCCAGAGAACCCGTCGCACCAGCGCGATGACCCCCGACCCGGATCTAGTAGATCGGGCTGCAAGCATGCTGGCCAACGCGACGTTGCCTGCCATTCACGCCGGCGGGGGGGTGATCCACGCCCGCGCTCATGATGAACTCACCCGGGTGGCCGAGATGCTGCACGCACCGGTCACGACGTCGTGGTCGGGTCGGGGAGCCATGTCGGAATCGTCCCCGTTGGTGTGGCCGATCACCGCGATCGAACCGACCAACGAAGTCCGCAATGTTGCCGACGTGATGCTGGTGCTCGGATCACGCGTCGGCGAAACCGACTGGTGGGGCAAGTCACCAAACTGGCGCAATCCGGCGGAGCAGAAGGTCATCCAGGTCGACATCGACGATGCCAGCCTGGCCCTGAACAAGCCCACTGATCTTGCTCTGCTGGGCGATGTCGGTCTGTTCCTCCAGGAACTCGCCAAGCGTCTGGAGGCAAGCGGGATCACGGTGCCGGCGGCGAGGCGCACTGAAGTCCAGCGGCTGATCGAGGTTCGCGCCAAGGACGCCGCAAAGCGGGACAAGCCGCTACGCGACATGGATGCACCGATGGTGACGGCGCACGTACCCAAGGTATGCCAGGAGGTGTTCGCCGAGGATGCCATCGTGATAGCCGATGGGGGGAACACCGCCGTCTGGACAAACTTCCACCACCAGATCCGAGTTCCCAACACCATGCTGGGTACTCCTCACTTTGGAATGCTTGGAGCCGGCGTGGGTCAGGCGCTGGGGGCCGCCGAGGCCTTCCCGGACCGGCAGGTGTACTGCATCATCGGCGACGGGGCATTCGGCATGCACCCTCAGGAGATCGAAACCGCTGTGCGCAACGGCAACCGCATCGTCTTCCTCGTCGTGAGCGACCGGCAATGGGGAATGGTCAAGATGACGCAGTCGGTCGCCAAGGCGCCGGTGAAGATGATGATCCGCAAGTCGTTGGAACCGGGAGCCACGGTCAACTCGGACCTCGGTGAAATCGGCTACGACCAGCTCGCCCGTTCGATGGGCGCCCATGGCGAGCGGGTCTCGAGCCCCCATGACCTTCGCCCGGCGATCGACCGCAGTATCGACAGTGGTATATGCGCTGTCATCCACGTCGACGTCGACCCGGTCAAGCACATGTGGGCCCCGGGTCTCCTCCAGTTCAAGAAAATGCACCAGGAGCCGGGCGGATGATCAATCCCGTCATCGCACAGGTCATCGACGACGTCGAGCTGAACTTCGATGAGAGCAGCCTGCTGCTGCTCAACGTGCTTATCGGGCTGATGATGCTCGGAATGGCACTGGACCTGGATGTCGAGGACTTCAAGCGCTTGCTGCGCAAGCCGAAGCCCCCAGCGATCGGTTTGGTTGCCCAGTTCGTCCTCCTTCCCGCGTTCACCTTCGTACTGACGCTGATCCTGCAACCGCGCCCTTCGATAGCCCTCGGCATGATCCTCGTGGCGTCATGTCCCGGCGGAAATCTGTCCAATGTGATGACCTACCTAGCGGGCGGCAACGCGCCGCTTTCGGTGGGAATGACCGCTGTTTCGACCGCGGCAGCCATCGTCATGACACCGTTGAACCTCGCCATCTGGGGGAACCTGAACCCGGATACCGAGCCGATCCTGCGGTCTGTGTCCCTGAGCCCGCTCGACCTGTTCATGACGATCTTTGTAATCCTTGGAATCCCTCTCCTGCTCGGCATGCTGATTGCCCATCACCGGCCCCAGTTGGCGGAACGGGTGCGGCGACCGTTCAAGGTCTTTTCAGTCGTCGTATTCATGGGCTTTGTGGCGGTTGCGCTGGCCAACAATTGGGAGTACTTCGTCGAGTATGTCGGGCTCGTTGTCTTGGCGGTCTTCATCCACAACGCACTGGCACTCGGCCTGGGCAATGGGGCCGCCCGTATCGCCGGGCTGGATGAGCGGGATCAGCGGGCCGTCACCATCGAGGTCGGACTGCAGAACTCGGCACTGGCGCTGATCCTGGTGTTCGATTTCTTCGACGGCCTCGGTGGTATGGCCGTGATCGCAGCCTGGTGGGGCATCTGGCACATCATCGCCGGTCTCGGCATTGCCGGCTTCTGGTCCCGTCGTCCGGCCGAGGTGGTCGCGGCATGAGCCCGGCCAGGTCGGTGCTGGTGACCGGCGCCGGTGGCTATATCGGAAGCCTGCTGGTGTCGTCGCTTTCTGCGGATAAAGGCGGGCTCGAAACGATCGTTGCCGCCGACCTGCGTAGCCCGTCCCGCCGGCTCGATGGGATCGAATACGAAGCATTCGACATCAGGGATGAGAAGCTCACTGCGGTGCTCGACAAACACAAGGTCGACACAGTGGTTCACCTGGCCGCCGTCGTTACTGCGGGGCGGCGGCCGGACCGTGAACTCGAGTACAGCATCGACGTCGAGGGGACACAGAATGTGCTCGAGGCGTGTCTCGCGACTGGAGTCGACAAGGTCATCGTCAGTTCCAGCGGCGCGGCGTACGGCTACTACGCCGACAACCCGGATTGCATCACCGAAAGTGCCCCGATCCGTGGCAACCCTGAGTTCTCCTATTCCGACCACAAACGCCAGATCGAGGAGATGCTCTCACGCTGGCGCACCGACCACCCCGAGCTTCACCAACTGGTGCTGCGTCCGGGCACGATCATCGGCGCTACCACCCACAACCAAATAACCGACCTCTTCGATCGACCGTTGCTGCTCCGGCTACGCGGCGCGGAGTCACCGTTCGTATTCATCTGGGACGGGGACATGGTCGATATCCTCCGTCGGGGAATCTTCAGTGATGTCGCCGGGATCTACAACGTCGCCGGTGACGGCGTCATGACCATCAGCGGCATCGCGCACCGCCTGGGCAAGCGGACGGTCACCTTGCCGGTGTCGCTGGTGCGCGGCGTGCTGCGGGTGCTGCGCCTGCTACGGCTGACCCAGTACGGGCCGGAGCAGGTCGACTTCCTCCGCTATCGGCCGGTTCTCGACAACACCCGGCTCAAAGAGACCTTCGGCTACGTGCCCCAGAAGACGAGCCGTGAGGCGTTCGACCTGTTTGCGGAGGGACGTGGCTAAGCGGAACCTGGACGGCAGGAATGTGGTCATCACCGGCGGTGGCGGCGGCTTGGGCGCGGCACTCGGCCAGGAGTTTGCCTATTCAGGCGCCAACGTTGCCCTGCTCGACGTCGACTTTGCGAATGCAGTTGTTGCCGCCGACAAAATCAAACAGCGGCGGGCCATCGCTATCGAATGCGATGTGACAGATCGCGAGCAATGCCGGTCGGCTATCGCTCGGGTCCACGAGCAGTTGGGACCAATCGACGTCCTGGTGAACAACGCCGGTCTGTCCCACCGCAGCGCCTTCACTGAGACCGATCTGGCGGTGATCCATCGCATCATGGACATCAACTTCTGGGGAGCCGTCAACTGCACCAAGGAAGCGCTGCCGACACTCCTCGACCGTCGCGGTGTCATCGTGGTGATCAGCTCGACGGCGGGTTTCGCTCCCCTCCTGGGACGCACCGGCTACGCCGCCTCCAAGCACGCGTTGCACGGCTTCTTCGGGACTCTCCGCACCGAGCTCGCTGCCGACCATGTAGATGTGCTGATCGCCGCCCCCTCCTTCGTCGACACGCCGCTGCGCCATCACACGATCGGCGGTGACGGTGAAATCACCGATCATCCCCAGTCGCGCGTCGGCAAGATGATGTCCCCCGAGGATGTTGCGGAGCGGATCGTGTGGGCCGTGGAACGGCGCCGCAAGTCGTTGGTCCTAGGCAATGTGGGCAGGCTGACACGGGTCCTCAATGCACTTGCCCCCTCGGTGTACGAGCGGCTCATGACACGCAAGCTCAGCTCCGAGCTCGACCGCTAGCCCCTCCTTTTCAATTCTTGCGGATATCCACGGTGTAGAGCACCGCCTACGTCCGCAAGTTCGGGTCGGGGCCGTTCCTAGCGGTGCGCGCTGCACGTACAATCCGAACCACCCGCTCCGAGGAGTTCATGCTCGACGACCCCATCATCCAGCTAGCCGGTGTCGTTGTACTGGCGTTTGGCGTCACCTGGCTGGGTGAGCGCGCCCGGGTTCCCGTGATCCTTCCGTTGCTGCTCACGGGCTTTCTCATCGGACCGGTCTTGGGCTGGGCCAACCCCGACGCACTGCTGGGAGACCTGTTGCCTCCGCTGGTTTCGATTGCGGTTGGATTGATCTTGTTCGAGGGCGGTCTCAGCCTGCGGCTCCGAGAGATGGAGGGACAGCAACGAGTTCTGTGGCTTCTCGTCACCGTCGGCGTCGGGATCACCTGGGCTATTGGTGCCGTGATTACGAGCCTGTTCACCGAACTGTCGGTCGGCATGGCAATACTCACCGGATCGATCTTGGTCGTATCCGGACCGACGGTCATCGGGCCGCTTCTCACGCTGGTTCGGCCCAGCCGGTCGGTCGCCTCGATCCTCAAGTGGGAGAGCATCATCATCGACCCCATCGGTGCACTGCTCGCCGTCATCACCTTCGAGATCTTGCTGCTGGGTGGCCCAGCCGATGCCCCCTCCGGCGGAATTCTGTCAGACATGGTGGCTTTCGTCATTGCCGGCGTCTTTGTAGGTGCCGTCGTAGCGTTTCTCTCCGCCGAAGCGTTGCGCCGCCATTGGGTGCCTGAACACCTGCAGCCACTGTTCGGGTTGAGCATCGCTCTGCTCTCGTTCATGACGGCCGATGCGCTTGTCGTTGAGAGCGGGCTGCTGGCTACAACCGTGCTGGGCTTCACGCTCGCCAATCAACGAAGGGCCCGCACCGAGCACATCATCCAATTCTCCGAGGTAGTCCGGGTACTGCTCATCGGCGTGCTCTTCATCATCCTCAGTGCCCGTATCACTACGGAACAGCTGCGCGTCGACCTCCCCGGGGCGATCGCGCTGATCCTGGCGCTGGTGCTTGTGGCGCGGCCGCTGGCAGTTGCTGCGGCTACTTGGCGGTCGAGGCTGACCTGGCAGGAACGTACTCTGCTCGGCGGGGTAGCCCCGCGTGGAATCGTGGCTGCGTCCATCGCCTCGGTGTTTGCCTTGGAGCTGCAACACGAGGGAATCGCCGGGGCCGAGGAACTGACGCCGCTCGTGTTCGCGGTAATCGTCGGGACCGTCATCATCTACGGGATCGGCATGGGACCGCTGGCTAGGCGGCTCCACCTCGCGGAACGCCACCAGGAAGGCTGCCTGATTCTCGGTGCTGGCCGAGTCGAACGCGCCATCGGCGATGCGCTGGCTGATTCGGGTGTTGCGGTGGTCATGGCGACGACCAACCGGCAAGACCACTATGAAGCAAGAATGGCCGGGCGGCGAGCTTTCTATGGCAACGTTCTGACAAGGGACGTGGACCTCGACCTCGATCTCTCGGGGATTGGACGTTTGCTGGCACTCACCCCAAACGACGAAGTCAACACTCTCGCTTGTCGCGAATTCGCGACCACATTCGGGGGTGCTGAGACCTTCCAACTGTCGCCGCGCCGCCAAGCGACCGGGATCGGATCCGATCCGGCCAGCGAGTATGGGGGACGACAGCTGTTCGGCGAGGAGTGGGATTCTCCGGCCCTCGAGGCGTTTCTCGACCACGGTGGCCGAGTCCGGCGGATCAGGCTGGGTAGCGATCCCGAGATCTTCGAATCTCAGCTGACCGCGGAGCACGTGGCCAGCATTCTGTTCATCGTGAAGGCAAACAACCGGGTCCACGTGATCGTGAGCGACAACACCACGCCATTGCGCGACGCCGCCCCTGGGGACACCGTGATCGCGCTGGTTGCCGACGAAGAGTAGGACTACCTGCCGACGCCTCCGTAAGCAATCCCAGCCAGATCGGCTACCTCTCGATTGAAGGCCGTCAGATCAGTCACGTTGAGGTCGGCCAACGAGCGATGACCAAGGGCTCGGGCCAGTACCTTGATCAGGTCGATCGCCGCCCCGAAGAAGCGACCCAGTCGGGCCGCCGCGTCGTCGATGACAAGGCGCGCTCGCAGGTGGTCCTTCTGCGTGGCTATCCCGACCGGGCAGTTGTTTGTGTTGCAGGCACGCATACCGAGACAACCAATTGCCTGGATCGCAGCGTTCGAAACGGCGATACCGTCAGCCCCAAGTGCCAGCGCTTTGGCGAAGTCGGCTGGCGTTCGCAGCCCGCCGGTGATGAACAAGGTCACCGAATCCGACATCCCTGTCGTGTCGAGATGACGCCGGGCTCGCGCCAGCGCGGGGATGGTCGGTACGGATATGTTGTCCCGAAGCAGGGTTGGCGCCGCGCCGGTGCCCCCGCCCCGGCCATCCAGGATCACGTAGTCGATGCCCACTTCGAATGCAGCGTCTAGATCAGCCTCGATGTGTTGGGCCGACAGCTTGAAGCCCACCGGAATGCCTCCGCTGCGGTCCCTCACTTCGTCAGCGAATTCCGAAATCTGTTGGGGCGTAGTCCATTCAGGAAAGCGCGCTGGCGAGATCGCAGGTTGCCCTTCGGCCAAACCTCGGGTCTCAGCGATTAATCCCGTGACCTTAGATCCGGGCAGATGGCCACCCGTTCCCGTCTTGGCACCCTGGCCACCCTTGAAATGGAATGCCTGCACTTTCTCAATCTTGTCCCAGGAGAAGCCGAATCGACCCGAGGCCAGCTCATAGAAATAGCGAGAATTTGCGGCCTGCTCGTCGGGCAGCATGCCTCCCTCTCCGGAACAGATGCCGGTACCGGCCAGTTCGGCACCCTTGGCAAGCGCAACCTTGGCCTCGTAGGAAAGAGCCCCGAAGGACATGTCTGAGACCAGAAGCGGTATTTCGAGCTGTAGCGGGCGAGCTGCTTTCGGCCCGACCACCAACGTTGTGTCCACCTCCTCATCGTCTAGTAGTGGCGGACGTGCCAGTTGGGCAGTGAGCAACTGGATGTCGCCCCAACTTGGAAGCTGAGATTGGGGAACACCCATTGCTGCGAGCGGACCGTGATGACCGAACGTGGCCAGCCCGTCCCCTGCGAGCTGCCGGATCAGCTTCACGTGAGGCTCCTCCGCGGACCCATGCGGGTCCTGATACGCCCCCTCGTACGCATTTCGGTCCCACGGTTGCGGGTTCTTGAGTTCATACTCAGCGATGTCGTCGGAATCGACGTATACGCCGCCCTTGTCCACCCATGCGGTGAACTTCTTCAGCACCTCGTCGTTCTTGTATGCCGAAACTCCCGTTTCGTACCGGTAGTCCCAGCCATGAAGACCACAAACCAGATCGTCACCAACAACGTCACCGTCTGCAAGCAACGCTCCCCTGTGAAGGCAACGTCCGTACAGGACCGAGACCAAATCGTCGTAGCGGATAATGACGAGATCGGTGTTGCCTACCAGAGCCGGATATGGCTTGCGGTCGGCCAGGTTTTCCCACTCAGCGATTCGCAAAGGATTCATGGGGCATTGTGGCATGGCCGCGCGAAGCGAATTGGCGACCTTGGATCAATACGGCGGCCAGGGCAGTGGCGGCCGATCGTCCGGCGGCGGCGGGTGTACCGGCTCCGCGAGCAACTGCTCCACCCTTGCAGTCAGCGCCGTCCTCTCGTCGGGTCCCAATAGATCTTCTACACGCTGCCCAAACCCATCACGCAGCGAGGCGTCGAGGCGGCCGAGTTCCCCCACCTGCTCCTGCGGGAAAGGCTGTTCGCTGAAACCCCACAACACGGTGCGGAGCTTCTCCTGCGGATGAAAGGTCAGACCGTGATCGATGCCGAGAACACGCTCGCCGTCTGAGATGAGATGGCCCAGCTTGCGATCGGCGTTGTTGGTCACCACATCGAGCAATGCGATCGGCCACAATGCCGATGCGGTCTGCTGTACCAGCACCACGGGGTCGAATTCGGGATCCATGTCGACAAAACGCTGAATCGAACCCGGGCCGTAAGGCCCGTCGCCGAGCACCGTCTCGGGGACTATCTCGCAGCCCATAGCTCGGGCGACTTCGTAGGTGAGCACCTCTCTGGCAGCCAGCGTTTCAATGGGGAAGTCCCACAAAGGGCGCTCGCCAGCGGTTGGTTTGTATACAACCTTCTCGCCCGCAGTGGTGGTGGCAAGCAGCGTCGCATTGGACGCGTCGACAAAGCGGCCGACGACGTCGCCAACCTCAGGTTGCCAGGCCATGGTCAAGGTCGATAGCCACGCAGGTCACCATTGCTGCGCGGGCAGTTGTGTCCGTCCGGGTCCATCGCCAGCCCGCACCGCGGGCAGGCCGGACGTCCTGCGGCGACCACCAGCAAAGCTTCACGGGCGAACGCGTCGAGCTGAGCCAGAGTGATCTCGTAACTCACCGGCGGATCGTCGTCCTCGCTCGAGTGAACAACGACCGTTGCCGTTTCCGATTCGACATCGAAACCGAGCTGGAGGCCGCCGACCCGGAAGACCACCTGAGTGTCAGCATGGACACCTCCGGGCTCGATACTGAGACCACAGCCGATCAATCCCTGCTCCTGGAGCAGATTCTGCGCTTCATGCGCCAGCGCAGCTACCTGCAACTTCTCGATCAGATATGCGGTCGCATCGCCATCCACAACGACCTCGAGAAGAAACCGCCGATCTCCAGGCTCTCCGATCGCGCCGCCGGCAAAACGTTCGACGGTCATCCCCATCTCCCAGGGTCAAGGACGTGATTGACCACTGGTACACCAACGTGACCGGACGTGTGAAGATCAACGATCGAAACACTCGCCGGCAGCACATTGACCCGGTGGATCAGGTCAAGCGGCATACCCAGGTAGTAGGCCAGCACAACACGGATGACGTCGGCATGGCTGCCGACCGCCACGGCTTTGTCGCGATGCAGAGTGGCCAGGCGTTCCACGGCGGCAACCGCACGCCATTGGACTTCGCTGAGAGTCTCCCCTTCAGGGAACCGAAAGCGCGCCGGCGAGGCCATGAGCTGGCCCCAGGCCTTCAGTTTGTACGCTGAACGAAGCGGCCGCCCCAACCAGGTCCCGTAGTCGGCCTCCATGAACTCTCGCAGCGTTCGCAGGCGGAGACCCCGAGCTGTAGCAAGGGGGGCTACGGTCTGCCGACACCGTTGCGGCGGGCTCGTGTACACCGCCGCCAGCTCTACCGACGCCAAATGCTCGGCCAAGGCTGCCGCCATTGCTACGCCTTCTGATGAGAGCGGAATAGCGGGATCGGCGCTGGAGAGGCGCTTGCCGGTCTCGGCGGTCACCGCATGACGGATGAGGTAGAGGCGCATCGGAGCAGGTTACATCGCGCCTCTGTCTCTCTTGACGCGACGAATTCAGGCCGCGCTTGCCCCGCGCACCAGGCGAGCGGGGAGACGGATGATCGCCTCCAGCAACTCGAACACGCCGCGAACGGAGATGCCGACGAGCCGGAAGGGGATGCTCAACAGCCATACCAGCGGGTACAGCACTAATACGGCCAGCGCCAGCGGCCAGGCTACGACCGCAAGCAGCAGCCACAGCAGGAAACTCAACATGATCGGACCTCCCCGGGCACTCCGTCGTCTGCAGCTCTTCGACAACCGGCGAGTCGCCGGCGCCCGGTACTGGGGACGAGGGCAGCAGCTTCCATTGGAGCTCCTCGCACAGGGCAACGAGCCGCCCGCCCAATCCCGAAAGCAGGATGGCGGCGGTGATGGCGCTGGCCGTCAGGATCGGTGTCGATACCAATCCGGCGGTTGCGCCCCACTCGATCTGCTGAAGAAGAAACTCCATGACTCGATTCTGCGTCGCCGGCCCTGCTACGGCTATCGGGAGTACCCCTGATTCGACCCTGATCTACCTCAGGGTTTCCCTCAGGTGACCCCCCCCTTTGGTTCTTGCGTAACTGGCGGCCTATATGAGCCGTGGTTTGCGCAAGAACAGAAGGGGGAGGCGAAAGCCGGATAACCTCCGTGGGACGCGGACAAGGTGGTTGTTGGTGAAGTACTGCATTGATCTCCCCAACTTCGGTGCGTGGTCCGATCCGAGGAAGTTCGCCGAGTTCGCCAAGCAGATCGAGGACGCCGGTTGGGACGGTGTCTCGGTGTGGGATCACATCCTGGTGTGGGACGGTGCCGAAGTGGCCGACCCATGGGTATTGCTCGCGGCTGCGGCAATGAACACAGAGCAGATTCGGTTGATGACGATGGTCACCCCGATTCCGCGCCGCCACCCGTGGAAGCTGTCGCGAGAGTGCGTAAGCCTCGACCTACTCAGCGAAGGCAGGCTCACGCTTGGCGTTGGCATCGGCTGGCCTACCGACCCCGAGTTCACCCGCTTCAAGGGAGAAACCGACGTGAGAACCCGGGCGGAGATGCTCGACGAAGGCCTCGAGATTCTCACCGGGTTGTGGACCGGTGAGCCGTTCGGCTACTCCGGTAAGCACTACGAGTTGGAAGAGGTCACTTTCCTACCCCGACCGGTTCAACAACCGCGAATCCCGATCTGGGTGGCGGCCATGTGGCCAAAGAAACGCCCGGTCAGGCGGGCAGCGAATTGGGATGGCATCGCTCCGATCCTGGTCTTCGACCCAGACAGCGACCGTATTGACCCCTTGACTCCCGAGATCGCTCGAGGGATATCGGGCTACATCGCCGAGCATCGTATCTCCGAAGATCACTTCGACTTTGCGGTGGGAGTGCCCACCCCCGACGGTGTCGATCTGCCGACATACGTCGCAGAGCTAGCCGACGCCGGCGTTACCTGGTGGCGCGACGGTTGGATCCCGTGGTCGGGCACCACCTACGAGGAGTGGGAAGAGCGCGTGCTGTCGGGTCCTCCGACGCAGTAGCCAAGCGAAAGGTTCGCAAGTAACTGCGACGCTTGGCGCACGGAGACACGACGAGACGCATCGCCACGGAGCCGCCGCGTCCAGTAGCTTCGGGTCGAGGGAGGCTGTGGTACGACTCATCGAAACAAAGCTTCAAGCGCCACCGCTTCGCAGGGAGCGCGTGTTCCGCCATCGTCTATATGACCATCTGATTCATTCCGAGGGCCGGATAGTGCTCGTGTCGGCCCCGCCTGGTTTCGGCAAGTCGACTTTCGTCGTGGAGTGGCTCGAAGCCAGCAAGCGCCCGTTTGCCTGGTACTCCCTCGATCGATTCGACAGCGACTCGGTTCTGTTCGGCGAGTATCTGGGTGCGGCACTCTCCCGCCTCACCCATCGCCCGAGCGGCCTTCGCAGCGCATTCGGAGAGCCAGCACTCGACGCTAGATCGTTGATTTCCACGTTGATCGATGATCTCGCTGATGCCCCCGCTGGGTCCTCACTCGTTCTCGACGATTACCACTCCGTTGACGGCGTTGAGATTCACGAAGCGGTCGCCTACCTGATCGAACATATGCCGCTGCATGTGAATCTCGTGATAGTCACGCGTGCCGACCCGCCACTTCCACTTGCGCGGCTGCGGGCAACGGGACGGCTAGTCGACATCAGAGCCGACCACCTTCGTTTCAACGCAAACGAAGTTGGCGAATACTTCCGGCAGAGCCTCGGAGTTGAGCTTTCGTCGGAAGAGACAAACGTACTGGCCGAGCGGTCTGAAGGGTGGATCGCCGCCCTGCAGCTGATCTCGCTCGGAAGCGGGCGGGTAGCGGGTTCAGACCTCGTTGATGCGTTATCTGCTGATCACAAGCACATCTCGAGTTACTTGATCGAGGAGGTGGTGAGCCGGCTTCCTCCCGAGCTCGCTCAATTCCTCTTGGAGACGTCGGTTCTCGATCGCTTCGACGCGGAATTGTGCCGAGCCGTCACAGGTGTCGCCGAGCCGGCCGATCTCATCGAGGAGCTCGAGCGACGAAACGCGTTCCTGATACCACTGACAGAACGCGCCAGCGGCTGGTACCGGTATCACCACCTGTTCGCCGAGCTGCTTCGGTCACAGTTGAGGCGAACCAATCCCGGCAATGACGCCGTGTTGCTCACGACCGCGGCCAGACATTGCGACCGGCGAGGGCTCCCCGATGACGGGATCGAGTACGCGTTGCGCGCCGGCGATCTGGCAATTGCAGCCGCCATCACTGACCGGCACGCCGCCTCCCAACTTGCGATCGGCGGCATCGGTCGGTTGCGCGCCTGGCTCAATCAGTTCCCGGTCCCCGCCGGACCGGCGACCGCTGTCGTGACCCTGGGCTGGGCGTGGTGTCGGATCTTTGAAGGGAACGCAGCCACCGCGTACGAACTGCTGGACCAGGTCGAGGCGAACTACCTAGACGAGTTTCCGATCGACATACGTGGCCAGCTGGAGATCATGCGGTCGATGACGGCATTCCAGGCCGGAGAGCCCGAGGCGGCGGAGGGATACGCTCGCAATGGACTCAGCAAGCTCCCGCCTGGCTCGCAGTACATGGAGTGCCTCGGGCACCTGTATGTAGGCCGGTCGCTGTATGCCAGGTCACTCTGGGACGAGGCCCGGATCCACCTACGGCACGCCGCCAATCTCGCGGATCGAGGGAATCTCTTTGCGGCGGTCACCGCGCTGTTCTGGCTCGGGGCCACCGAGGGGGACACGGGCGATCTACCGGAATGTGAGCAGGCGATGGCGCGTGCTCAGGAGTTGAGCGCCGCCAGCGACCGCGATCCGGATCTTGCCCCGGCATCCGGAATCGCAGACGTCGGTATGGCCTACGTGCGGCTCAACCAGATGGATATCACAGACGCTATTGAGCTCGCCCAACGCGGGACCGAGCTGCTGGAGCGAACCACCTTTGCCGAGATGGTGTTTCGGGCGTACTTCGTCTGGGCGGAAGCGCTCTCCCTCGCCGGCCGCTTCGACGAGGCCGACTCGGTTGCCGAAGCGGGCAATGCATGGCTGCGTGGCCGCCACATGAGCGGAGGACCTCTCGAAGCGTGGCTCTGGATGTCGCAGTCGCGCAACGCCACCCGCCAGGGTCGGTATGGCCTTGCTGAGCGCCTCCTCGGCAAGGTGCACAGGACCGGCCTTGGCGGCTCTGCCGACGTCGAAACAATTGGTTTCTTCGAGGCGGCCGCCCTCCTCAGCCTGGCGATGCGGAGGGGGGACGTCAAGGAGAGTCGCCGCCTCTTTGCGGATCTACCACCGCTCGTTGCCGGATACGTACCGTTCGAGATCGAGCGCCTTGTGTTGACAGCAGGCATGCACGAGCTTCGCGGTCAGCGCAGAGACGCAGTCACGGCCCTCGAGCAAGCGATCGATCTGGCGACCTGTGGTTTCCGATACCAATTCAGCCACATCGGACCGGTCATCCGGCCGGTCCTTGCCCGGATGGTGGGTCGCACGCCAAACCGTGAGTTCGTTCAATCCCTGTTGGACCGAATACCGCCCGCTCCGGGCAGTCGTCCAGACCGGCCCGTCGAGAAGTTGACCCCGCGCGAGCTCGACGTGCTCAAGGAGATCGCCGCCGGATACACGAACGCGGACATCGCGGAACGACTGTTCATCTCGCACGGCACTGTGAAGAGGCATACCGCCAACATCTACATGAAGCTGGGTGTGCACCACCGCGCCGAGGCGGCCGCTCGGGCCAGAGAGCTGGACCTGCTCAACTGAAATACACCTCGGGGTACATGACCCGGGCAGCCGCGGCACTTACGTTGCCGCCCATGGAGGGTTCAGCAGCGGGCGGCACGTACGAAATTCTCGTCGGCGCAACGCTCGACGAAGACTGGGCAGTCTGGTTTGACGGGTTCGAGGTCCGGTCAGAGGGTCCGGTGACCGTAGTCCGGGGAGATGTCATCGACCAAGCCGGACTTCATGGCTTGTTAGCTCGATTCCGCGATCTCGGGATCCCCTTGCTCGACGTGCACCGTGTGGACCTGAAGGAAGGGAAGGACAAATGACCACATATGCCGAACGGCCGAAGGAAATGAAGACACTGAAGACTCTGGTCGCACTTGCGGTGGCGGCAACCGCCATCGCAACCGTGGCAGGGATCTGGTTCTGGATTGCCGATCCGGCCGTGGGAACCACCCTTTACGACACTCTGGGACCGGTGGCAGCGTTCAGCGGCATCGCCGCCGGCGTCCTATTCGCAGGAGCCGCCATCTGGGCCCAGATCAAGGACCTCTGGCAATACATACCCTCATGGGTTCGTGTAACGGTGATGACGCTCGTCGCCATTGGGCTCATCCGCGCGATCGTCAGCTGGGCGCAGGCATGAACCGCCGTCACGTCGTGTTCGGCGCCAGCGGAGGTATCGGCAGTGCAGTAATCCGCGAACTGGCACGGCAGGGACGAGAGGTTGTGGGGGTCAACCGCAGTGGCAATGCCATCCTTCCGGAAGGGATCCGCGTCGAAGTAGCAGATGCTGCCAGGCTGGATGACGTCCGGCGCGTGATGGAGGGTGCCACTGTCGTTTACCAATGCCTGTTCCCCGCGGTACAGGACAACATCATCGAGGTTGCCGCAGAGACAGGTGCCAAGCTGGTCGTGGCGAACAACCTCTACATGTACGACCCCAAGCAGGGCCCAATGTCTGAGAAGAGCGCACACTCGTACAGCGGGCGCGAAGGCGGCAAGTTCTATGCGGAAATGTCGGAACAAGCTCTGACCGCGCATAGGAATGGCAAGCTCAGAGCGACTGTTGGGCAGGCTTCAGACATCTACGGCCCCAACGTCCGGCATGGGATCGGAAGCGACCAGGTCTTTGGACCGATCATGGCCGGCAAACCCGCCAACTTCCTCGGCGACTTGGATATGGCGCATACATACACCTATGCCGACGACTGCGGCAAGGCGCTCGTGACTTTGGCCGATCGCGAGGAAGCGCTCGGCGAAACGTGGCATCTCCCCAATGCAGCTCCGATCGCCACCCGGGACCTGCTCGGCATGGTATTCACCGAGTTGGGAACCGAGCCTCGCATCCGGGTGGCCAACGGACTGCTGCTGAGCACACTCGCCCTGTTCAACTCCGACATGCGCCGCCTCAAGCGGGAGAAGGTGTACCAGTTCACCACCCCGTGGCTGGTCGACCACTCGAAGTACGAACGAGAATTCGGAGCAGACGTGACCCCGCATGCTGACGCCGTCAAGACGACAGTTGCTTGGTTCAGAGAGCACCCGCCTGGTTAACTGCTGTTCCCCGGGAGGAAGGAAGGGAGATGACGACCGATGGACCCGGCGTCAGTCCGTATGACACTCATGTCTCATCGGGCACTCGATTCCTCATCGAGCTGACCGCATGGATTGCGGGGCCATGGGCGGCCGGAGATGCCGTTGGCGGGTGGGCCGTGGTGCCGACACTCTTCGTTCTGTTGGCTCTGCCCTCCCTGTTCAACACGCCCGGTGACAAGAGGACGACAGGCGGTGTCGCCACCCCAGGCCCGATTCGCATAGCGATCGAAATGGTGCTGTTGGCAGCTGCCCTCTGGGGAGCGTGGGCTGTCTGGCCTGCTTGGCTCGCAGCGGTAGTGACCCTGGCTGGCGCTGTCATGCTCGTCAGTGGCTTTCGACGCTATCGCTGGCTGGCAGCCGGCGCCCCGACCCTCGATCGCTAGCCGCAGACGGACCTACTCCAGAACGTGGATGCCCTTCTTGGCGCACATGTCCTTGAGGATCTTGGGCCAGACGGTGACCGACACCTCGCCGAGATGGGCCTTCTTCAGAAGCATCATGTAGGTACGCGACTGGCCGATCCCGCCACCGATCGACAGCGGGATTTCGTCGTTCATAATCGCTTGGTGATACGGCAGCTCGAGGAAGTCGAGTTGACCGCTCATAGCCAGTTGGGTGACCAATGTCTCTTTGGTGACCCGCACTCCCATCGAGGTCAACTCATGTCTGCGCCGCGTCACCGGGTTCCACACGAGGATGTCCCCGTTGAGGCCGTGGGTCGGCTCGCCTGATGCCGAGGTGGTCTCGGTGATCCAATCGTCGTAGTCGGCCGCGCGCATCTCGTGGGGGTAGCCATCCTTGAGCGGCCACCCGATCCCATAGATGAAGATGGCCGGGTACTGCTGCACGATCCGCGTCTCCCGTTGCTTGCGAGGCAGATCGGGATACATGTCGAGAATCTCCTCGGCATGAAGGAATGTCAGCTCCTCCGGCAGATTCGGATACTTGGGAGTGTTGAGCTGCGGATACATATCCTGGACGTGCTGCTCCGCCCCAACCAGCACACCCCAGATTCTCTTCACAATGTCGGTGAGGAACTGCAGGTTGCGCTGCTCAGGCGAAACGACTCGCTCCCAATCCCACTGGTCGACATATGCCGAATGGTCGTGGTCGAGGAAGTAGTCCTTGCGAACCGCCTTCATGTCGGTACAGATGCCTTCGCCAACCTCCATGCCGAACTGGGCCAGCGCCATCCTCTTCCACTTGGTAGCTGCCTGCACTACCTGAGCGTCGATGGGGTTCTTACCGTGGTCGTTGGAGATGTGAAACCCAACCGGGCTGCGGGAGCCGTCACGATCGAGCATGTCGTTGACCCCGCTCAACGAATCAACGATCAGCGGTACTTGCACCATCATCAGGTTGAGCTCTTTGCACAGGTTCTCTTCGATGTAGGACTTAGCAGCGAAGAGAGCTTGCATCGTCTCCCGCGGTGTCAGCAGCGACTCGTAGTCATCGGGAAGGACCTTTTCCAGATCGGCGTAGTTGCCGATCCCCGGACCCGCTAGGTCGGCGGCTTTGTCGGTCATCTGCGTACCTCCCGGCGATCGACTGCACCAACGTATCAAGGGCGACCTTCCGGAAACAGGGACCTTCTGCCCTTCCGGTCCCGGTGGTCACCAGCTTGATGTTCATCGACGGCATCGCCATCCTTGAAGCCATGCGAATTGCCGATGCTCGTCACGAATTCCCGGGTGCACCCGGATACCTCAACACCGCTGCCATCGGGTTGCCCCCGCAACGCGCGGTCGATGCGCTGCAGACGGCCATCGCCGAATGGCAGGGAGGGAAGGCCCACGCCCCGGCGTACGACGACGACATCGCTGCGGCACGGCGGTTGTATGCCCAACTCGCCGGAGTGCCCGTGGGTTGGGTGGCCATCGGCAGCCAGGTGTCTGCACTCGTGGCTTTGGCGGTCACCGCGATTCCGTCGGGTTCGAGGGTGCTTTGTCCGGACGACGAGTTCAGCTCTGTGATCTTCCCCCTGCTCGTGCGGTCGGATCTCGAAGTGACGTTCGTTCCTCTCGAAGCACTCCCCGATGCCATCAGACCTGAAGTCGATGTGGTTGCGTTCTCTCTCGTTCAGTCTGCCGACGGTCGCGTTGCCGACTTGGCTGCCATCGAGACGGCGGCCGACGACCATGGGGCGCTGACCATCGTCGACGTGACCCAGGGTGTCGGCTGGTTGCCTTTCGATGCCACCCGTTTCGACGTCGTCATTGCCGGCACCTACAAGTGGCTGCTCAGCCCTCGCGGCACTGCCTTCATGACTGTGCGCCCCGAGATCCAGACCCGAATGCAACCCCTATATGCCGGCTGGTACGCAGGCGAAGACCCCTGGGACAGCATCTACGGGCCACCGCTGCGGTTGGCCACCAATGCCAGACGCTTCGACCTATCGCCCGGCTGGCTGAACTGGGTTGCGCTGGTCCCTGCACTCGAACTACTGCTCGAAGTGGGAGTCGCCACTATCCGGCGACATAATGTCGGGCTGGCCAATTCGTTGCGCGACCGGCTCGGGCACCGGCCGGGCAACTCCGCCATCGTGTCACTCGAACTCGAGCCGGACTTCGACAACGCTCGACTCGAAGGACTGCACACCGCGTATCGGGCGGGGAGGTTGCGAGCCGGATTCCACCTCTACAACACCGAAGAGGATGTCGAGAGGCTGGCGGCGGCACTGAGCAGTTAGTCGAGGTCTTGTAGCCGTCCGAGAACCGGTTCGAAGGCCCTCCCGCCGATGCCAAAGAAGGCGTCGGGACCGACTGCAAGCTGTGGCGGAAGATACCCGGAGGTGAGACTGTCGGGCCGGTCATATGGACCATCCCAAGTGATTCCGTCAGCACTGAAGAGCATTACCTGACGCACGTCCTCGTCGTTGGAAACTAGGGGCACAACACCAGTGATCATCCATCCCAGTTCGCCTGCCGCCACTGCGTCGATGAAATCTACTTCGAGGTCGACCCGAGCCCAGTCCAGCCCGTCGTCCGAAACCCAGATTGCGGCACTTGTCGGGCCGGTGCTACCAACAGCCACAAACCGGCCATTGCGTTCGGTCACCTTTGGCAGTATCGCTGCGTTCTCCCCGAAGGGAGATTCGGTGGCAACCTGAACCCAGGTGTCGCCATCGCTGGAGAACCATGGAATCGGTTCGCATATCTTTGGCTTGCCCCAATCCAGGGGATGGGCTGCGGTAAGAGCTACAAAGCCATCAGGCGCAGCGAGGATCGAACCGATCTCCGAGTCCTCGAAGTCCAGGGGGTAGATACCTTCGCTACACCCGCCGGCCATGCCGCCCCACCCCTCCTGGGGTTCGCCGGCAAGAGCCAACGCCTCGGGAGTGGGAGGGCTGCTGGCCTCGGTGAACTGCTGCCCGTCGCTCGAATACAGGACCTTGTCGTAGGTGGCGACAGCGGTCCCGTGGGGACCCGAAGTCACGAGTTGCACTCCGTAGACATCTAGTTGGTTCGCCTCAGCCCACGTTTCGCCATTCCAGACCCAACGAGCGGCAACCTGATCACCGTGGACGACCACATCGCTGCCGACGACGGAGACCCGGTCGACCCGGTATGGAACCGGAGCGCCTTGCCATGTCAGGTAGTCGGTGGACCACCAGAGCGTGTCGCCTTCGAGAGCAACCAAACCATACGGTGTCGCCTCGGGTATGTAGATCCACTCAGCAGACCGGCCCAGTGCTCCCAGCCTTACAAACTCGAGATCGCCAACGACGGTTGAGATCTCCATTCGAAATCCCTCGGGAGCGAGTACCTCTTCCTCCGTTGTCGGCTGTGTTGGGAGTGTCGTGGTCACCGATGGTGGTGTAATCGCGGGTGGGGTGGTAGCGCCATCCGCCCGCAGCAAGAGCGTCGCGACACCGACGATGATCAGGAGAACAGCGGCGATGCCAACAGCAACTGCTGGGCCCAGTCGCGGTGCCACTAGGCGCGAGAGTCGACCGGAGCGCAAAGAAGCACGGGACTCTGCAGTGAACTCGAGCAGATCCGTGGGGACAGACCGCTCTCCCGCCGATGGCAGAAGGGCCGCCTGAGCCAGTGCCACAAAGCGGGCGAGTTCATCCGGCTCGAGTTGGTCTGGATCTGCGACCGGATTGGCCGCCCGGATCAGATCATGCATTGCGTCGGCTTCGATCACGACAGCTCACCTCCTCCCGATTGTCGAGCGACTCTGTCGGTCCCGTGATGGCGGTCCAGTCGCTGGAACTCCTTGCACACTTGGCGGGTAGCTCTGTAGATGCGCTGGGTGACCGCCTGGGTTGAGCAACCGAGCAGCTCGGCGATGGCGGCGTGGGGCAGCTCTTCCCACAACGCCAGCTGCAAGACCTCCCGGTCCCGCGGTCGCAAGGAGGCCAGTGCACGCAGCACCTGTTCGTCCTGTTCCCTGCGTACCACTTGTATCTCCGGCGAGGGGTCGGTGCTCGTCGTGTTGTCGCGCAGCGTGCTGTGGAGTCGCTGACGTCGCCGGCTCGCCCGAAACTCATTGGCCAGGGTCCTCCGAGCGACCCCGTAGAGCCACGGCAACGACGATTCGCCGCTCGGTACGTCGTCTAAGCGTCGCCATGCGGTGAGGAAGGTTTGGGCGGCACAGTCGGCGGCGGTCTGAGCATCAGTACGCCTCCGGCAATAGGCGTAGATGGCGCGGTGGTAGTCGTCGAACAGCCGGCGGTAGCGCTGCTCAGCATCCAGTGTGGGAGTCACCAGCCACCTCGTTGGTCCTACACCTTGGGAGCGTCCGGACCCTTTCATCCATAACACAGAAACCCGAAGGACGCTTGATCAAGTCTCACCTGCAGCGACCACTGTGTCGACAAGAACCGCCATACCCTCGTCGCCCCACTTGTCGTGGGTTGCGCCGGGCATCACGATCAGCGATGCGTCGTATCCGGATTCGTTCAGAATTTCGACTGCGTACTCGCCCGACTCCCTCACGTTGAACTCGCCATCTTCGAGAAAGCCACGCGCATCGAGATCAGCGACCAGGTCAATGTCGCGATGGCGATACGACAACCAGGATGCTGCGGGATCGGGCCCGACGCTGCGCGTGTAGGGCTCCACGATGATTTCCGCAACTACCACACGGATCGGGATGTCCTGCGAGCCATCGAGCAACCGCCAAGGCGAAACCGAGTAGAAGATCTCAGGGTCGGCCTGGTACTTGGCATCCCCGTGGCCGCACAGCAGCCAGTCAGCATCGACGGGAACCAACGCCTGGACCGGACCTCCCGGCCCCGAGGACAAACACCCATCCACGGGATCGACCTCGGACAAACCCGCCATGAGTATCTGGCTTGCTCCCGCGGAGTAACCGTACAAAGTGATGTTGTCCGGGTCGCCGCCATACTCCGCGGTATGGCTGCGCGCATACGCAACCGCACACTCCGCCTGCCGGACAGTGAGAGCGCCGGTCCCCGTGTCTGACTGGACGCCAGATTCGAGGTGCCCCCAGTTGGGCAGGAAGACGACACGGCCTTGCTCAGCGATCAGCTGCCCATCGGACCTGTTCCAGTTCTTGTCCGCAAAGCGCGGGCCCCCGTGGAACACGACCACCGTCGGGTGACCATCGCCATCCACAGGGCTGATTACATCGATCTCACCCGACTTCGTCCTGAAGGGAGCACCCGCGGCGTGGTATCTCAGCCCCTCCGTGAGCACTGTCGCCAAGCCGCCCGGGGTCTTTGCAGCCAGCTCCGATACGACCGTTGTCGCAACCACAGGTGTCGTAGAAACCGCCACCGCTTCCGCAGCACCCGACACGGTGGTGGCGGTTTCGGCAGCTCCGGCAGCGGCGGGCTCTACATCGCTGCCGCACGCAGCAAGCAGAGTGAGCGCTGCCGCAATGGAGATGATCTTCCTCATGACTGTCCCCTTGTCAGTGACTTCAGCGGCAATTCCCCCTCTGCAAGGTGATTGTCCGGACCCGCCGCTTCATAACACCGAACCAAGAAGCGCTACCTGTTCCCGGCCGCAACCACCGTATCGACTACGAGCGCCGTACCCTCCTCACCCCACACCTCGTGCGTCGCGTCGGGCATCACAACAAGGTCTGCGTCATATCCGATCTCAACCAGGATCTCGACAGCGTATTCATTCGATTCCTTCAGACTGAGTTCGCCATCCGCGAGGTAGCCACGAGCATCGAGATCCGCCACCAGGTCGATATCGCTATGCCGGTATGACAGCCAGGATGTCGCCGGATCGGACCCGACGCTGCGCGTGTAGCTACCAACGTGCTCGGGAACCATCACACGAATCACGATGTCTTGCGATCCATCGAGGTGTCGCCATGGCGTCGCCAGGTAGAAGAGTTCAGGCTGCTCGCGAAGCATCGTGTCCCAGCCGCCGCCGAGTGTCCAATCAGCGTCGATCGGCACCAGAGCCTGTGACTGGACGGGCCCGCCGGACGCAGCGCAGGTCTCAAGGGGATCGAAGCCGGCTAGCCCAGCCATGAGAACGGCGTTCCCGCCAGCAGAGAGCCCGTACAAGGTGATGTTGTCCGGATCGCCCCCGTACTCCTCCGCGTGGGCATGTGCAAAGAGAACGGCGCAGCTCAACTCCTGCTTTTCCATCTCCCACACACGCTGGGCCCCCAAATCCGAGACCGCATACGAGTCGAAGTGCCCCCAAGCGGGAAGAAACACGACACGTCCCTGTTCTGCGATCAGGTGCGCATCCGGCCGATGCCACCCCTTGCTGGCGACCCGTGGATCCCCGTGGAAGACAACCACGGTCGGCCAAGGGCCACCCTCAATGGGAGCAATCACATCGACGGCACCTGAGTTGGGCTTGAAGGGCTCGCCGCCGGAGTGATACCTGAGGCCCTCGGTCATCTCCGTTGTCATTGCAGCGGGGGCAGTGGTTTCGACAGCTTTGGGACCAGCTGCTGCGACCGCCGCAGGCTCTGACTCACCACCGCACGCCGCCAACAGGGCAAATGCGATGCCGACAACCGTGGTCTTCTTCATGTCATGTCCCCTCTTCTGCACGGCCTCCACCTGCCGTCGCCGCAGACAACAGGCTGGTTGGCTCGTGGTAGACGGTCTCGCGGTGAATCAGTCCTGCCGGATCCAGGTCGACATACGTGTACAGATCGCGGACATACCGATTGCCCATTTCGAGAGTCGTCACAGCCTCCTGTGTCTGCACGACTCCTTCGTCGCTCACGGTGGCGCGATAGTGAATAGTGACGCCAAGCAGCTTCCCGTGGTAGGGATCGTTTTCGCTTGGTTGCCCGTAGCCGTCGGTCCAGGAGAACAGATCGACGACCTCAATCGAAAGCTCCCCGGCCGACCCAAAACGGTCGTCGGCAAGGTCGCCGATGGAAACAGCACCAGCTGCCTCCAGACCGAGCAAGCTGTCGGTGAAGTGCGCTTCGTCGGCATAGAGCGCGGCTATCGCATCGGCGTCACGTGCAGTCCAGGCGGCGACATACCGATTCACGGCTTGCTGCAGGGCTGGACATCCATCGATGGCAAAGCACCCAAAACCGGCACGCTCGTTGTCCTTCGGGTACCACCACACGTCGCTTTCGACTACCAGGCCGTCCTCAAAGACAAAGGTCTCGAAGTAGCTCATTCCGTCAGCCCGCGGCCCCTCCACCGGATAGCCAACATCCGTCGGCCACAGCCCTCGCCATAGCTGTATGTAGGCCGCCCCATCGGTGGAAATGAAGGTGTCGTTCACCTCGATGGTGTAATCGGTCAACCGCTCCCAGGTTCTCCACATGTTGAGCCAGGCTTGCTTGCCACCGTCCGAGTCACGTCCGCTGGGATCGGCTCCGGTTAGGTCCTCCGCATAGACCGAGGCGTACGCATCTACGTCTGGCCACACTGCCATATGCCGCTCGGCAAACGCGTCTGCCTCAACGCTGAGCTGCCTGACCTCCTCAGCGGGCACAACGGGGGACGGAAGCAACCCACCGCCGTCCGATCCGCTGCACGCCGCAATGAGCAGCACTAGAACGAGTCCGGTCATCATTCTGCTCATGAGCCTCTCCTTCCGGCTCACTCCCCCAATCGCCCGACGACGATCCCGTCGTGCGTACCGTTGACGGAAACGAAGGTGTCGGTTCCAACCGAGGCTTCGTGGCGGAAGTACACCCAGCCGAGCCCAGCCGGACCTTCATAGGGCCCGTCCCAGGCCACACCATCGGATGAGAACCACATATCCGCCGCTATCAGATCACCACTGCTCGTCGTCCGGTGTCCGCTCAAGAACCACCCGAGTTCTCCGCCGGCCACACCGAGGATCGACTCGAGCTGCGGCACCTCGACCGCACGCCAGTCGATGCCGTCGTCCGAGACCCAGACTTTGGTCGCCGGCTCGTCCCATGAACTACCGATGGCTACGAACCGTCCCCCGAAATCGGCGACATCCCAGACCGCGGTGCGCGATCCAAACGGGGACTCCGGCGTTCGCAGCTCCCATACATCGCCGTCTGTCGAGGACCAAGCCAGCGGCTCACACAACTGGGCTGCGCGGCCATCCCAGGCGGCATCCGGCGATCCAAGAATCACATAGCCGGCTTCGGTCACGAGAATCGGCCCGATACCGTCGCCTGCGAACGTTGGCTGCGTACCGGAGCACAATCCGGCTCCGTCGCCGGGTTCGGGACCAAACCCCGCCTCTTGGAAGTTCAATCCATCGTTCGAGAAGTAGATCGTCGAGTCAACCAGCGCCACCGCACCGCCGGGCCCGAACGCGATGTCTTGCGTCACGCCGCGGAAGTCAACCGGTACGCCTTCGACCCAGCCCTCGCCATCCCACTCATAGCGGGTGAACCCGTCGCCAAAGCCGATAAGGTCTTCGCCGTCAGTGGTCAACCGTGGCTGGTGCCGGAGCAGGTTCGTCCCATGCCACGTCACATAGTCTTCGGACCAGTACAGCCTGGCTTCTCCCGGTATCACCCCACCGAATGGCGTGGCGGCCACATAGCCGAAGTCACGGGTTGGAGATGGTTTCATCGATGTGAACGCGAGATCGCCGATCGCCGTCGACATCCGTATCGGTGCTTGCTCCGGGTCTGGCACCGCCATCCACGCTGCAGCCGGTGGCGTCGCCACCTCCTCAGGCACAAGAAAGACCGTCCCGGCGGTGCCGGCGATACCGTTGGAACTCGGCATCCACAAAGCGCCGTCCGGGTCGACCGCGATTGCGTCGAGTGGACCGTAGGGGCCATCGCCAACGTCGGTCGACGTGGTCCATCGGCCGCCATCGAACCGGGAGACGCCTCTGACAATTGCTTCGTGGTCCGGGCCCCAATCAACATGGACGACGGACACCGAACCATCTGCGGCTACCACCACCTCGCCATCGTTCGAGAGCAGACCATCTTCGACTGTGTAAGTGACCCAGTCGGTGCCGTCGTAGCGAGCAAACCCGACACCCGGCACGTACTCTTCTTGATCCGGACCCGTGAAGTAGCCCTGGTCCCACGCCCAGACGGCTCCGTCGGGAGCAACCGCGATGTGCCATGCCCGCAATGGCGCACCATCGACTTCAGTGAAGAGCTGCCATTCCGAGCCATCAAACGAGAAGATGCCGTTCTCATGGGTTCCGGCCCAGAGCGTTCCGTCATCACCCACAGCCAAACCGTCCGGTCCAATCACGCCACCGGCGGGTAGGGCAACCGAAGTCCATTCCCCGTCGTATCTGGCGAGAGGCTCGCTGGCTACCGCAGCCCAAACGACACCCTCCTGGTCCACCACCAAGGCTCCGAGTTGCCCCGCAAGCTCCGGCGTGTCCGCATCCGAATAGACCGTCCACATTCCGTCGTAGCGGCCGATCCCCTGGTCCCCGACGACCCATACCGTCCCGTCCGGAGCGACCTCAATCTCCTCAACGCTGCGCCCGGGGATCCCGTCGCCCTCATGAAAGATCTCGAACTCGCCGGTCGCTACATCCCACCGCACGGCTCCGGCGGCCGTCGCCGCCCACAGATCACCATTCGGAGCAAGGGCCAGGTCATTGACGTCGTTGAGGGGGCCGGTCGCTTCCCCACCGGGAATCGTCGTCGGCACTATCGGTGCCTCGGTGGCAGGGGGCAGCTCTTCGCCGCCAAAGGGACGGAGAAGCAGCACAGTCGCCGCCACGAGAACGAGCATCCCTACCGCCGTCCCCAACGCAACGGCAAGACCTCGCCGCCAAGTCGGTCGTCCCACGATCTCGGTGCTTGCGGCCTCGGCGCGGGCGTCTTCCAGAACAGCATGCGCGCCTCGTTCCTCGCCCCTCTCGGCGAGCAGGCGTAGCGACCGGCTCAATTCCTCACCCATCTGCGACCTCCCCGGCCAGTTGGGTGTAGAGGCGGCGCCGGCCGCGCATCGCACGTTTCCGTGCCGCCGCCTCGCTACAGCCCAGCAATCCCCCAATCTCGGCATAGCGATACCCCTCGACCTCGGATAGATAGAGGACCGCCCGTTCGCGGGGCGGTAGTCGCAGTAAGTCGTTCAGGTCGGATGGGTAGACATCCTCTTCTGGGACTACAGATACCTCGAGGCGTGCCAATGCCCGCCGCCGGGCACCCAGACTGCGGCGGTAGTTCGAGGCCAGGTTGAGAATGGTGCGCCGCAGATAGGCCGCCGGCTCATCGAGATCCGTGAGTCGATGCTTGCGCAGCACTCTTGCCACCGCCTCCTGCAGAAGATCGTCAGGGTCTACCTCGATGGGTCCGACAACGGCGGCAAACCGACGCAGCGGGCCGTACAAGTCGGCAAAGAGCTGGGACTCGTCATCCACGGCACACCCTTATTCGTCCTACGTGTAGAAGACACTCGGGCAGGCGGTTTCGTGCCCGCATCGATCCAGGTTTCCCCATCATCCGCTACAGCGCATCAGATCACAATGGTCGGCAACGGGCTATTGACCGCCACGTTGATCTCGGTCCATGATGGGAACAGCGGACGAAAGGGTGTACTCCATGAGTCACGACAGCGGGTTCCGACGCCGCGATCAGGACGCCTCCCATCAACCTACGATGCGAAAGCAGGGTCGCGACAAGGCCTCTCGTCACTTCGAGGATCGGATGAAACGCCGCTACGACACGCAGGAGAAGATGCGCAAGCTCATGGAGGAACGGAAGGAAGCTGCCCCGACCGAGGACTAGCACGGGGCTAGTGCAGGACTAGATCGAACACACCTCACGCAGGCGGTGCGCCAAGTCGATATCGCCTGCTACCAGCACATCGGATAGCGGCGCTCGACCCCACATCCACAACAGAACCCGATCAGGTTCACCCGAGATCACGGACCCGGGTTCCGCCCCCTCCTCGAGCATCAAGGTCGGCAAGTCGTAGGTGCGATCGCTTTTGCTTCCCGTGAATCGACCAAAACGGGCCGTCCAGGATCTCCCGCCGGTCTCGACGCGCACCACGGCTTCGTCTGCGGTGTACTCGCCCCAGTCCGGGTAGCCGGTGATGAACACGTCGAAGAGTTCCGCTACGCCATCCACCGCAAGCCCAGCGTTCACCGCGCTCTCGTAGCCGTGTGCTTGTTCGGCGTCGACCCGGTGTACAGCCGCCTCGTGAGCCATCCGGCGGATCCAGAAACCCACCGTCTGTTCTTCGGCCCAGGTCTTGGCCGGAGCGGTTGGGTCGGCCTCGGCAAGCACCCGGTAGAGCCGGTCGGCTCCACTGCGATACCACTCGATCGGGTCGGCGTCCGTCGGTGGCTCTGGGTGAGCGGGCCAAGTGTCGACATGTCCGTGCTCGACGATGTCCGCTTTCTGAATCTGGACCTGAGCGACGTGAAGGACGAGGTCGCGCACAGTCCACCCCGGGCAACCTGGCACCTTCGCATCGAGCCCGCGAGCCGCGGCCGCCCCCATCAGATGCGTGTTTGCATCGAGATGGGCGAGGTACTCGGGGAACGACAGCATTCGCTCACCCTACCCTCGGCTGAACCCCGGTGTTCGTGGTCGAGACGGGTACGCTCGGCAGTATGAACAACCAACCCGCACCGAATTGGTACCCGGACCCCTCCGGCAAACACGAGCTGCGCTACTGGGATGGAACGGCCTGGACCAATCGTGTCATGAACGCAGGCACCGAGTCATCCGACGCGTCCAGCGACACTCACGTGCCACGCGGAGAGCAGACGGTCGACAAGGTGCAACGCCAAGTCGTTGAGCAAGCTGGGCTTGGTGGAGTGGCCGGCGGTACCGGCAGTCTCTTCACCGAACCGATTCTGGTGGTGAATCAGAAGGCGAAACTCATCGAGATCAACACGGAATTCGCCGTGTACGACCAGAACGGCAACCAGATCGGCGCGGTCCGTCAGGTTGGCCAGAGCGGCCTCAAGAAGGCGCTGCGCATGGTGGGTGACGTCGACCAGTTCATGACCCACAAGTTCCAGATCGTCGACATGGCCGGCAACGTGCACCTGACTGTGACCAGACCACGCAAGTTCGTCAAGTCGCGCCTCGAGGTAGGGGATGCCGCCGGGCGGCCGATCGGGCAGGTGGTCCAGAAGAATGTCGTAGGCAAGATCCGGTTCGGTCTCGAGGCTGGAGGAACATCCGTCGGCTCGATCAACGCGGAGAACTGGCGCGCCTGGAACTTCAGCATCCAGGACGCCGCCGGCCACGAGGTTGCCCGGATCACCAAGACTTGGGAAGGCATGGCGAAGACGATGTTCACCACCGCCGACAACTATGTGCTGCAGATCCACCAGCCATTGCAGGATCCACTTCGTAGCCTGGTCATCGCCTCCGCGCTATCGGTGGATACTGCGCTGAAGCAAGACAGCCGAGGCTTGAGCTAGCGATCCGTCTCATGGGTCGGATGGCCAGCGATCCGTCTCATGGGTCGGATGGCCAGCGATCCGTCTCAGGACGTTGGCGATGCTCAGGGCGAGCCAGGGAGGTCGATAGCAAGGACGCAGGACGAAGGCGCATTGGACGAAATGCGTCAAGGACGAGGACACAGCTAGCGGCGTTCCCGGCCGTCCTGAGCGCGGCAAATGTCCTGGGTCGGATCGCTTATCCGTCGATACGGGCAATCGTGCCGTCGGTGTACTCGACTTCGATGACCGACGTCCCATCGGCAATCTCCGGTTCTAGCCGGAACGCGCCCACCGGAGTGGACTCCCCGAGGTTGCGCAGCAAGCCAAAGAAGTCATGGGTCGCCCACTCGGTGGTTCGATTCAAGGTTCCAGCAGAGGCGAGATCCGACGAAGCAACCAGCCGGTAGTCACCGTTCCTCCGGTCGACGAACGACCACCTGACATTTGCCTTGTCTGCACCGTCCTCCAGGTAATCGAACGGGTCCGGGTTGGGAACTTCCTTGAAGTTGCTTTCAAAGGTATCGCGCTCACCCCAGTTGCCTTGGTAGTCCTCGATTCCACCCAGATAGCTCCCCAGCAGCAGGTTGTTGACGTACACCCGCCGGAAGAAGTCGAGTTGCCAGACGTCGTACTCGATCCTGATGAAGTTCTCTGGTCCCCCGGCACCCCACGAACCGATGTCGCCGTACCACCCGGTTTCGGTGCCCCACTCCCCGTCGGTCGTGTTGTTGACAATCCAGGTCTGATCAGAATCCCAGGTCAATAGGTGGGCCTTCTTCCACTCCGGCCCAGCACGCAGCCCGGTGATCAAGTTGTTGGCGATCAGGTTCGGTCCCGGGTTCGCCTCGACTCCGATACCCCATCCCCATGGGTCGGTGATGCGGTTGCCGTCGACGCGCACCGCGTAGTTCTCCACCGACAGTGTGATGCCCGGTCCACCCCCACGGATCGTGTTGTACGCAATCGTGCTGCCCGCCATGCGTTCGAAACGGATTCCAGCGACATCGGTGAGCCGGTCGTACCCGGCCCAGCCTGCATTGATGATCGTGTTGTAGGTCACCTCGACGCGGGTTCGGCCAGGGGCCCAGTTGTTAACGGTCTGAGAAGTGAGCCGTTCGCTGCCGCCGCTTGCGGCGATGCCCACAGCTCCCGGATCGACGACCCAGTTGTTGACCACGGTGATAGGCGCCACCCCTTGATCGCCGCCTACCGCAACGGAGATTCCGGTATGTTCGCTGCCCACCACCAGATTCCCCTCGACTACGGCACCTTGGACGAAGATGTCGTCGCCGGCCTCGCTATCGCGATGGCCAACCACAATGAGAGCCTGGCCCTCGGTCTGGGCGCCGTGGCGAACTTCAAAACCGCGCAACTCGACATAGTCGCCGAGCACCGACACCACCGGCCCGGAGCGAGCAGCCATGTCCAGCGCGGCCTCATTGGGATCGGCTCCCTCCGGAAGTCGCACATAGACACTCGGCTCGTAGGAAGAAGGGACCGGACCGAGAACCATGTATTCGGACACATAGGGCAACGCATCGCCCCTTGGAGCCCGGTTTTGACTAGCCGGTTTCGCTGCAGAGCTGACCGCCGCGCCCACGACGTCGGGCAGTCCGAACCGGAAAAGGGGCGGGTATGGCTCGATCTGGTTGTGAGTTGTGTCCCATTGGAAGACGAGATGGTGCCAACCGCGTCGCATCACGACGTTTTGCCATGACTCGCCGAAGATGCCGCGGCCAATCTCAGGGTGGGTGAGTTCAGTCTCTTGATTGTCGGAATCGGCGCGGATGTTGCCGGCAAGGAGTTCGCCGTCGAGCCAAACTCGGTATTCGTAGGGTTGTTCATCCAAGGGCAGACCGGAGACCTTTCCGGCGCGGAACGGGCCGGAAACCTGAACATCGAAATCATTGGTTCCGAACCACTGATAGTCCTCGACCAGATCGGGCCGCTCCACCCACACCCACGCAGAACCCCAATAGACACCCCCTGCGAAGTCCTCCCCGAACTCAGTACCCAGATCGACGAAGCCACCGTTGTCCGTCTCTTTTCGCTCCCAGATGTACCGGCTCTCCCCAAACTCGAATACGGTCCCCTCTTTGGCGCGCACGTTTCCGTCGAAGCGCGGATCGATGTACGACTCACCGCCGGTTGTAGCCACATACTCGCCACGGTCGAGGTCGAATGGTGCGGCACGCTCGACCAGCGCCTCCCCATCGAGAGCCACGGTCCCGGGGATCCCGGTGAACGCATCGGCACGCCAGACCTCACGCAACCCTTCAACCTCGCTCCAGGCGCCTGACGGGAACGGATCGTTGCCGGTGATCACGGGCATCGTTCCTTCCATGTCGGGCACGCCGTGAATCCGAATCGGAGCTTCGGCCGTGCCATCCGTTGTGATCTCGACGGACTCGCGATAGACGCCGGGATAGACGTTGATCAGAGATCCGGGCTCAGCTCGGGCAACAGCTTCGCCGATGGTCAGAAGCGGTTCGACGAGATTCCCCGGGTTGTCGTCGGAAGCGGCAGGATGACCGTTGGCAACTACCAGGGTCGAACCGGCGACGACGTCAACCGGAGCCGGCCCATCGGCCTCGGGAAGCTCGGCCGGTTCTGCTCGCCGCTCAGGGGCGGTGTAGAAGTAGTAGTTGGTGACATCGGCTGCCGGTTGACCGAAGAGGGCGTGTGAGATCTCGTCGGTGCTGCGATCCTCCGCTCCGATGATCTGCTCCAGCGGATAGTTCACCACCCACCACCCGGCGGGCTCGACAACGAACCCTGTGTCCGGGTCGTAGGCAACTGCCACTTCGACATCGGAGAGCAACCGGCGCTCGCCTTCCGACGTGATCACCGATGGTTCGAGCCGTCCGACGTCGGGCAACAGGTGGGTCGAAGGAAGCACCAAGGGACCTGCGTTGTCCTCGAGGGCCTCAGCAGCAATGGCGGGCGGAGGCGTTCTCGTCTCCTCCGGCGGCGCCGTGGTCGTGGTGGTCGTCTGGGATGCGCCAAGGGCGTCCAGTGCCTGGTCGGCGGCAACAAGCTCCTCGGGGAACTGATACGGACCCTCCGGAGCGAGCGGGGGGAGCTCGCTCTGGCCTTGGGCACAGCCGGTCAGGGCCAGCGACAGTGCCAGCGCAATCAGGCCCGCTTTCCGGAACGAGGTCAACCGATCCTTCCTCTTCACATGAGGAAATCGGTCTGCGAGTAGGGAGGCTTGAGGACTTGCCCCCTGGCAGTTTCACTCGGGAATCGCTTGCTAGGTTGGCTCGAATCTCGCAGTGAAATGACGGAGCCACGGGGCCTGCTCGACGATGCGGTAGCCACCGATCTCGCCGGCATCCATGGCGACGTCGATGACGACCTCGGCAACGAAATCGATATGGCTCTGGGTATAGGTGCGTCGTGGGATAGCGAGCCGCACCAACTCCATGGCCGCCGGGCTCTCTGACCCGTCGGGCAAGGGCCTACCGAACATCACCGATCCGATCTCCACTCCACGCACCCCGCCGTTGCGGTAGAGCTCAACTGCAAGCGCCTGAGCCGGATACTGCCCTGGGGGAATATGCGGTAATAGCGTCTTGGCGTCCAGGTAGACGGCGTGCCCGCCTGCGGGACGCACGATCGGGACTCCAGCGTCGTATACCTTCTCGGCCAGGTACTCGGTTGACCGTATCCGGTAGCGGAGGTAATTCTCATCGAGAACCTCGTTGAGTCCGACGGCGATCGCTTCGAGGTCGTAACCGGCGAGACCTCCGTATGTCGGGAACCCTTCGGTCAAAATCAGGAGGTTGCGGCACTTGGCGGCAAGCTCGCCATCGTTGAGTGCCAGGAATCCGCCGATGTTGGCCAGGCCATCCTTCTTGGCCGACATCGTGCACCCGTCGGCCAGTGCGAACATCTCCTGGGCGATCTCCCGCGGGGTCCTGTCTGTGTAACCCTCCTCGCGCAGCTTGATGAACCAGGCATTCTCAGCGAACCGGCACGCATCGAGGATGAGCGGCAAGCCGAACTCGTTGCAGATGCGGCGAACCTCTCGCAGGTTGGCCAACGAAACCGGCTGACCACCACCGGAGTTGTTGGTGACGGTAACCATCACCATCGGAATCCGATCGACGCCAACCTCTTCGATGGTGGCCCGAAGAGCGGCAATGTCGACATTGCCTTTGAAGGGCAACAGCGCCGACGGATCTGTGCCTTCGGCGATCACGAGGTCGCGGGCCTCGGCACCCTGGTACTCGACGTTGGCACGGGTCGTGTCGAAGTGGGTGTTGGAGGGGACCACATCGCCTTCGCTCACCGAGTTGGCGAACAGAATCCGTTCGGCGGCGCGACCTTGGTGGGTCGGGATCACCTCCGTGTAACCGGTGATCTCCTTGACCGCTTTCTCGAACCGATAGAAGGAGCGGGCTCCGGCGTATGACTCATCGCCGATCATCATTCCCGCCCATTGCTTGGCCGACATGGCGCCCGTTCCGCTGTCGGTGAGGAGGTCGATGATCACCTCGTCCGCATGCAACCCGAAAAGGTTATAACCGGCCCGGCGCAGCGCCTTTTCTCGCTCTTCGACAGTTGGCAGATCAATCGACTGGACGCTCTTGATCCGGAACGGTTCGATGATGCTGCGGTGCGGCATGGCCCTCCTGGAGTTGTTCCGGGAAAGTCTTGCAGAAACCGCCTGCCGTCAGGCGCTCTCGATATCTGCAGCGTCGTGAAGACCAAGATCCCCGATCGCCTGTTCACGCATGCGGAACTTCTGCACCTTGCCGGTGACCGTCATGGGGAAGTCGTCGACGAACTTGATGTAGCGGGGGACCTTGAAGTGCGCGATCTTGCCCCGGCAATAATCGGTGAGTTCGTCGGCCGTGAGGTTCGAGTCGCCCCTGCGCACCACCCAGGCCATGATCTCCTCGCCGAACTTGACATCGGGCACACCTACCACCTGGGCGTCGACCACCTCCGGATGGGTGTAGAGATATTCCTCGATCTCCCGGGGATATACGTTCTCCCCGCCCCGGATGATCATGTCCTTGATCCGGCCGACGATGTTGACGTAGCCGGCGGCGTCCATCGTCGCCAGATCTCCGGTGTGCATCCAGCCGTCGGCATCGATTGCCTCGGCGGTGCGCGCTGGGTCATTCCAGTACCCCAGCATCACGGAATAGCCCCTGGTGCAAAGTTCCCCGGACTCGCCTCGTTGCAGAGTGCGACCGGTGTCCGGGTCGACGATCTTCACCTCGACGTGGGGATGGATCCGGCCCACGGTTGACACTCGCCGTTCGATGTCGTCGTCGGGAGCGGTTTGGGTCGAGACAGGTGAGGTTTCGGTCATCCCGTATGCAATCGTGACCTCGGTCATGTTGAAGTCGGAAATGACCCTCTTCATGACTTCGACCGGGCAGGGCGATCCCGCCATGATGCCGGTGCGAAGACTGGAGAGGTCGTACTCGTCGGCGTCAGGGTGTTCGAGCGCTGCAATGAACATGGTGGGTACGCCGTAGAGGCTGGTGCACTGCTCGCTGCTCACGGTTTCCAGAACTGCCTCTGGCAGAAAGCGCGCTCCCGGCACGACGATTGTGGCTCCGTGGGTGGTACAGGCGAGGTTCCCGAGCACCATTCCGAAGCAGTGATAGAACGGAACTGGAATACACACTCGGTCCGCCGCCGTGTAGCGGCACATCTCGCCAACGAAGAACCCGTTGTTCAGGATGTTCACATGGGAGAGGGTCGCTCCTTTGGGAAAACCGGTCGTGCCGGATGTGTATTGGATGTTGATGGGGTCGTCGGGTTCCAACCCGCCGGCAAGCGCTTCGAGCTCGGCCTGAGTAACGTCGTCGCTTCCGGCCAGCAACGCCTCCCAGTCGTCCGATTCGAGGAACAGGGTTCTTTCCAGCGAAGCCACCAGGGGGGCAACCTCCGCGACCATCTTGCGGTAGTCGCTGGTTAGGAACTCAGGGGCAGAGATGAGAAACCGACATCCCGACTGATTGAGGGCGTACTCGAGTTCGCTTGTGCGGTAGGCGGGGTTGATGTTGACGAGAATGGCGCCGATACGCGCTGTGGCATATTGGATCAGCACCCACTCCGCGTTGTTGGGGCTCCAAATGCCGATGCGATCACCCCGGCCGAGTCCCAGAGCGAGCAGCCCCCGGGCTACCCGATCGACTTCCGCGGCAAACTCGGCGTAGGTGAGTCGAACTCCCTGGTAGGGCACGACCAAGGCTTCCTCGTGAGGAACACGAGAAACCGTCTTGAGGAGGTTCTCGCCGATGGTTTCGTGGATCAAGGCAACGTCGGTGGGCCCGGCATCGTGGGCGAGAACCATCAATACTCCCTTAAAGAAGCGATGAGTCGAACGTACCGCGCCCGTCTGCCGCCGGCCTAGCGGCCGACCGGACCCTGTTTCTGTGACGTTTGCGGTGGGTTAGCCGCCGTGCTGCAGCTCGATGTCGTGGCTGCCGCAGGTTCGGCACCGCAGACGGGGTCCCCCGGCTGGAGCGCGGGGAACGGTGGTGGCCGCCGGTGCGGCAGCGGCTTGACGCTGAGTGACGACCGGGCCGGGCTGGGGATGTTGGCTTGCCGGGTTCACAACTCGGCCGCGTTCGACCATGTCGGCCCCGCAGCTCACACAGACATCCACCGAGTGATGCTGGGTGATGCCGCAACGGGGACAGTCGGACCACTCACCTGGGACGGTCTGCTCGATGGGGCCGAACGGGTTGACCGGCGCATCCGGTTCATGGTCCTCGTCGGAGGGTGTGTGCAAGAACGCCGGCTCCAACGGCTCGCTCGGAATCAGGCTCCTCGCATAGGTCGTGTGGGGGTGGACATCGCCGATCGCGTCGATGTCGAAGAGCCCGAAACCGCGGCTTTCGCCGAGGGATTTGGCCCCGTCGGTGAACCCGGTCACCGAGAACAGGAGGCGTCGCACCGCTTCGCCGTCTGTGGCCTTCAGCATGGCAAGGATGGCAGACGGGGTGATCGCGGTCCGGTCGAACTTGATGCGAGTCACCAGACCTGCGCTCCGCAGCTCGATGATCCCGTCAGCAGGTTCGGTGATCTTCTCCGGCACTGCGCCGAGGAACGTCAACCAGCGTTGCGCGACGTGATACGCCTCGGCGAGGCTGACTGTCGGTGTGCGGTATCGATCCATTCGGTTCCCAGCGGCCTATGTGAACACCAGAATATCGGATGGTGTCCGGTACAACCTTAAGCAGGCCGGGTTGGGACCGAATGATCCCAGTCGGCAAGCAAGGTGCGTAATGCGGCAACGAACGCCAGCGGCTGATCGAGTATCAGGTGATGGTGCGCCTCCGGGATCGTCACCACCGGCGCGTTTTCGTCCATCAATTCATACATATACGCGGCGGTGTCGGGCGGAACGGTCACCGAATGCTCGCCGCGAAAGAGAGCCACCCGGCACTTGACGGTCGCCAGTTGGTCTCGCAAGGAAACGAGCGTGTGCTGAAACAGCGCCGGATCGAACTTCCACGTCCAACCCGCATCGGTCTCGTGCAACGAGTGACGAGCAATGTGATCGATGATGAAGTCGTGTTCACAGGGTTGCGGTGGAATGAGCCGGAAGTGACCAAGAGCGGTGGTCAGATCCGGATAGACACCCGGCTTGCGGAACGCCCGGCCTCTGGCACCTTCTTCAGACTCGGGGTCGGGTCGACGCACCGGTGTATCAACGATCACAGCACCGCGCAGCCGTTCACCGTGGTCTGAAGCTGTCTGAATGGTGACCATTCCCCCGAGGCTGTGACCGACCAACACCGGCGGACCCGGGAACCCGGCGTGGTCGGCGACCGCCATAACCTCGCAGGCCCAAGCCGAATGCGAATACGCCGTACGACGACCGCTATCACCGTGCCCCGACAAGTCCAACGCCACGACGTGCCAGTCCTCGGCAAACATCGGCGCTAGAAAGGTCCACCAATGAGCGTGGGCAGCGCCGCCGTGAACGAGCACAAGGCCGGGCTGGGCTCGGTTGCCCCATTCGAGATAGTGAATCGGGATTGCGTCCACGTCGATGACCCCTTCGTCGAAGGGTGTCGCCATCGCCCGGTAGAACCAATCCGGGACGGCCTTGCCGTCAGTCACCTGCGGACTCCGTCACGCCGAGCAACTCATCGGGGAGCGGGAACCAGCGCAGGTGCTCGAAGTCCTCGGTAACCAGTGGTGCGCCCAACGGCTCGGGTGGTTCGCTCGTTCCGATGTCCTCGAGGATCCGGCGTGCTTCGTCGATGTATCCGACGAGGTCGTCATCCGAGTGCAGGTGGGGGCGGTGGCGGAACTCCATGACACCGCTCGAGTAGTCGATGTCGTGCAGGCTCAGCGGCGGCTCCGACAGGGGCTGCCGGTGAATCCACAGTGCGGTTTCCGGATCGAATCGGTAGTAGGGCAGAAGTCGCCAGCCCTCGTCGGCTACGAGGTGCACGGCATCGAGGATGAAGTCGACGACCTGGTCCGAGATGAAGTAGTTGAAATTGACCCTGATCCAACCCGGTTTGATGCCTTCGCACCCGCGAGTGATCTCGCGCTCGAATTCGTGCGAGCGTTCCAGGTCAATGCCGAGCAGGCGGTGCCCATAGGGTCCCGCACAAGAACAGCCGCCCCGCGACTGGATACCAAACAGGTCGTTGAGGACCGCTACGACGAAATTGTGATGCAGGTACCGCGATCCGTAGCGAACCACGAAAGACACGATCGAAAGCCGGTCCGCGTCGTGATTGCCCAGGATCTCGATATTGGGATTGGCCGACCATGACGCGATCGCCTTGGTTGTCATCTCTTCCTCGCGCTGTTTGATGGCCTCAGCGCCGACGGCTTCCTTCAGTTGGAATACCAGACCCGCTCGAATCGACTCGATGATGGCGGGAGTACCTCCCTCCTCCCGATGCTCGATGTCTTCCAGGTAGCGGTGGTCGACCGGATTGACGTACGCAACCGTGCCGCCGCCAGGAACCGCGGGCACGCGATTGGCGAACAAATCCTTACGTGCAACCAGCACACCGGGTGTTCCTGGTCCTCCGATGAACTTGTGCGGTGATAGGTAAACGGCGTCCTTGTAGGCGAGATGACCGTCAGGTCCCGTCGAGGGCGGGGTCATCGATATGTCGACGTACGGTGCCGCGGCGGCGAAATCCCAGAAGGAAAGGGCGCCGTGCTTGTGGAGCAGTATCGAGATGGACTCCACGTCGGAGATGATGCCGGTGACATTCGAGGCGGCAGAGAACGACCCGATCTTCAGTTCACGGTCGGCATGTTCAACCAGTTGCTCTTCGAGTTGGCGGAGATCGATGTGGCCGTCGGCATCCTCATCGATGGTCACCACGTCGGCTATCGATTCCCGCCAGGGCAGCTCGTTGGAGTGGTGCTCGTAGGGCCCGATGAAGACGACCGGACGCTCCCCGGGTGGGATGCGAGACGAGAGCCCGTATTGATCGTCGAGATTGCAGGGGATCCGAATCCCGAGGACACCGATCAGCCGGTCGATCGCACCGGTCATACCGGAACCACAGAAGAGGACGGCGTGCTCGTCTGTGGCACCGACGCAGCTGCGAATCAGGTTGCGGGCTTCTTCCCGAAAGCGCGTTGTTTGCAGCCCGGTGCCCGAGGATTCCGTGTGGGTGTTGGCATACAGCGGCATCACCGCTTCGCGGATGTAGTCCTCGATGAATGCCAAGGATCGCCCAGAAGCCGTGTAGTCGGCATAGGTGACCTTGCGCGGCCCGAAGGGACCATCGACAACTTCATCGCGTCCGATGACCGCCGTGCGGATGGTCTCGATCAATTGGTCGGGATTCATGCGCTGAATCTAGCTGAGCCCGCGCGCCATACGAGTGGGTGAGCTCGGCTCATACTGAGTGGGCGTGGCTGTAGCCTGTCGTAATCAGCTCCGAACAGCAGAATCGCTCGGCAGTCGCTCTCGGAAGTGCGATCGCCATCGGAGCCGGTGTTGGGACCGCGCTCTTCGCCGGCTCGGACAACCCGGTTTGGATTGGAGTAGGTGCCGGCCTCGGCGTTCTGCTGTGGACCACCTGGCAGGGTCGGCGACCCCGTAGCTGAGTGCCCTAGGCGATGATCTAGGCAGGCCGGCAGACCTTGCACGGCCGAAACCCGCCCTCACCGGCAAGCTGCGGAGAGCGGAACTCGACCCGATGCTGTTCCGTGATCCGGCGGGCGTTCCGGCACGTCGGATAGCAGAAGATCCCCGTGGTGTCGCTGCCCATGTAGCGAAGCGAACCCATTTCGAATAGCGCAGGGTCCATTCCCTCGTGACTGAGCAGATCCATCTTCATCTGCGGCCCGAACGCATAGTTGCCCACCGCACCGTCGCTCCGTACAACACGGTGGCACGGAACCACAATCGGTACCGGGTTGCGTGCCAGCGCCGATCCCACCGCACGCACTGCTCCAACGTTGCCGATCTCTCTGGCAACCCACCCGTAGGGTCGCACCTCGCCCGGCGGGATGGCGGCGGTGATGTCGAGTACGTGGACCTGGAAGTCGGTTAGCTGCCGCAGATCGACGGGGAGCTTCCCGAGACGGCCGGTTTCCAGGGCGCGTTGTGTGGCAGTAGCCAGCCTTGCCGGCATCTCGACCGCCGGATAGACAGGACGACCTACGTTGCGTGCGTGGATCCGGCGGAACTCCGACTCATCCTCCGTGGGTACCACAGAGGAGATTCCGTTGGGGTTGAAGGCGATGTGGAGCAGCCCGATGGGCCCGGCGGTCGTAACGTATTCGTCGGCGAGCGCGGTTCGTACCAGTACCCGCGGTGCAATGGTCTCCGGGGACGCCTCCTGGGTCGCCAGCATCTCAGCAATCTGGGATTCGGTTGGATCGTTCATGTCGTTTCCTCCGTAGCAAGCATGGTGCGGAGTCGGGTCAAACCACGACTCACGTCTGACTTCACGGTCCCGGCGGGTCGATCGAGGACCTCACCGACCTCGGCGTAGCTCAAGCCGATGACGTGACGCAAGACAATCGCATCACGTTGTGGCGTCGGTAGCCGGGCAAGCCGGTCTCGCCATTCGTCGATCGCGACGGCGGTGACGGCGTCGCTCTCAACCGAGCCGGGCCCGGCGGGATCGTGGTATCCATCGAGCGGCACCTGACTCGGCCGCCGACCCCGGGTTCTGGCGTGGTTGCGACACAAGTTGATAGTGATGGTGAACAGCCACGGCTTCAGCCGAAGCTCGGCAATACGCTCGGGTCGATAGTCCGCCAGGGCTCGATAGGCGCGGACGAAGACCTCTTGCGTCACGTCTTCCGCATCCTGCTGTGAAGGCAGCCAGCGGCGCGCCCCATTGAACACCAGCCCTTGCATCTCTTCGAGCATCGTCGGAAACGCTTCATCCAGGTCGGCCGCCAGCCGCTTCTTCAGGACACCTTCAGTGGGGCTCATCTACCTCTCCGCTTGTCTCTAGAGGGAACAACCCCAATCGAGCGAGCGCGGTTGCATTGGATTCAGCTTGCCAGTTCGCGACGCAGCAGGTCGAGCCCCACCGGACCCACCTCGAGCAGGCGGGCGTGGAACGCTTTCTGATCGAATCCGGCGCCCACACGTTGCATCGCCTCATTCCGTAGGTCGAGGATTGCCCGCTCCCCGACCTTGTAGGCGATCGCCTGCCCCGGCCAACCGAGATACCTCGTAACCTCCGATTCGGCATTCGGCTGACCGAGTGTGGCGTAGCGCATGAGCATGTCAACGGCGGTATCGAAGGTCCAGGGCTCCCCGGGATGGAAGGGCTGCCCTTCCGGAATCGGCAGTTCTAGATGCGACCCGATGTCGATGACAACGCGGCACGCGCGCAACATCTGGCCCGAGAGCCAGCCAAAGACGTAGTCGGGCTTCTCGAAGAACCCGAGCTCGTTCATCAATCGTTCGGCGTAGAGCGCCCAACCTTCTCCGGAGCCGGGCTTCCACACCCAGAATCGGTGTAGCCGCGAAAGCTTCTCAGCGAGGGAGATCTGGACACCGACCTGGAGATGATGGCCAGGAAAGCCTTCGTGATATGCGGTGCTGACTTCGTCGAACACCGGGTAGGGACCGGCGGGAGTCAACGACCACCAGACACTGCCGGGACGGGCGAAATCTTCAGATGGGTTCACGTAGTAGGCCCCGAGGGACGAACCCGGCGGAGCGATGTTGACCGTGACGGTACGGATCTCCTCTGGGACGTCGAAGTGCGATCCGGAAAGCCGCTCGAGCGCATCCTCTAGTCGATCGCCGATGAACGCCTTCAGCGCGTCGGCGTCCGGGACTGTCCGAGCAGGATCGGTACGCAGCACCTCGTGCGCCGCGGCGACATCGGCACCGGGTGCCACTTGCGCCGCGACTTGCTCCATCTGCCTCCTGATCGACGCGATCTGGTCCCAGCCCCATTCGTAGGTCTCGATCGGATCGATCTCTGTGCCCAGGAATCGGTAGGCAGCTCTCACATAGCGCTCGGGACCCACGCCGTCTCGCTCGGCGGAGTCAGCGGCGTAGGTGTAGGCCAGGTAGTTACCAAACTCGGCAAAGGCACGCCTCGCCTCTGTTACCGCGTCCTCAAGGCGCGCCAGCAGGCGGTCCTCCCCGTTGGCCCGTTGGTAGTCACCGAGAAGTGCCGTCAACCGGGACGTCCCGGATTCACTGACCCGACACTGCTCCACGGCAGCGCGCACCTGGCGTTCGGCCACCGCCATCCCTCTTCTTCGGCCCTCGTCCAGGCTGGCGCGATAACCATCGAGCGCCGCAGGAAGACGTTCCAGCCGATATACGATCTGGGTCCAATCTCGCTCCGTTTCTTTGGCCATGTGATCCCAGATCTCGCGAATACTCTGCAGGCTGGACGACATCGAGTTGAGGTCGCGCAGATGATCTCCGTGCCCGAAGTAGTCGATCTCCTCGTTGAGGGTCGTTTTGGCGAGGTTGATTGCCAGCCGATCCCAGTCGTCTTTCGGTCGGTCGACCTGTTCGACGCGGGTCCGTAGCCAGCCGATCCTGGCAACTGCTTCGGCCGCACCGTCGGGGCTGAGATCCGGCCAGCTGTCGTCGTGGCCCGCCAGTCCGAGTTCCGTAGCGATGTCGGGGAAGAGCCCGGCGAGCTCGTCGACTATCTCGCTGCTGAGCGCATAGATGGGGTGTTTTTCCACGCGGCCAGGGTAACGGCCTCTGGCGCGGGCGCCGCGCGCCGTTCGTTCGAGCCTACGCAGGCGGCGACCCGCCCAGCATCAGCTCTTCGATGTGTTCTCGCGCCTCCCTGTCGTCGGGAACCTCCAGAAGCGCCTGTTGAAAGTCATCCGCAGCAAGGGCATGCTCACCGCGGTTCTGGTGGATCACGCCTCTGCCGACGAGCGCTATCGCTTTGACCGACGCGGCTCGATTGGGGTATTCGAGTACCCGGGCCAGCACCGCGATCGCCTCTTCGAAGCGGCCCAGTTCCTCGAGAGCGCGCCCCCTGTAGGCCAGCATCAGAGCGGTGATGTCGTCATCGTTGTATACACCCTCGGTGGCTTCGAGAACATGTTCAAACCGACCGCTTTCGTAGAACAGCTCGGTGAGTGAAAGCTTGACGTGGGATGTTTGCTCGGCAGAGGTGAGCAGATCGATCGCGGCGTCATGGTCGCTGCGTGCCTGATAGAGCTCGGCGAGAAGCAGGATCAGCGAGTTTCGTTGCAGCGGTAGGTGCACCACTACTCCGGCGGCGATGACGACGGTAAGACCGGCCTCGGGGAGGTATTCCCGCACAAAGTGGTGACCCCCGATGTCTTCATCACTTGCAACTGCTTCCCCAAGGAGAGAGATGCCTCGATCTAGAGATGACTCGAGGAGCAACAGACCGGCCAGAGCATTGCCGAGGTTGCGGTACTTTGGATACTCGCCGGCGGAGGACAATATCTGTTCCGGGTCGCCCGTGGCGACGGCGCGATGAAACGCCTTCTCTGCCTTCGGGGCCATCATCCCGGGTTTCTGGGAAGCCACGAGTTCCGGGTATCGATCGGGCTCCTCGAAGTCCCAACTCAGATCGCGAAACAGGGGGCCTTCGCGGCGCTCTCCGGCCCGCCACTCCAAGGTGCTGTCATCGGCGTAGACCCGGTAGCGCCGCACCGGCCCTCCACCAAAACTGAAGGTCATCGCATCCTCCGAGCCGGGCACCACACCCGACGAACCCGGCTCCCAACATTATCCGACGCAGACCGTATTGCGAGTAGCATCGGCGGACTCAGCGATTCAAGGAGGTCAGTTGGGCAACGGCACCACCCCGTATGACTTCTTGCGTGGCCTGCCAAAAGCAGAACTGCATGTGCACATCGAAGGAACGCTCGAACCGGAGTTGATGTTCGAGATCGCCGAACGCAACGAGCTGGCGATTCCGCACCGCAATGTTGCCGAGCTGCGAGCCGCCTACGAGTTCGCCAATCTGCAGGAGTTCCTGGATATCTACTACGAAGGTGCCGCGGTCCTGCAGACAGAACGCGATTTCTACGATATGACCCTCGACTATCTGCAGCGGGCCGCCGGAGACGGGGTGCGTCGCGCCGAGATGTTCTTCGATCCGCAAACTCACACAGAGCGTGACATCCCCTTTGCCGTCTTCATGGAGGGGATGCACGCCGCCACCATCACCGGTGCCAGAGAGTTCGGCATTTCCAGCGGACTCATCTTGTGCTTTCTCCGGCACCTACCGCCTGAATCCGCCATGGCGACCTTCGAAGCCAGTTTGCCCTACCGAGACATGATCATCGGCGTTGGTTTGGACTCATCGGAGGTCGGCTTCCCGCCCACCCTCTTCACCGACGTGTACGCCCGGGCCGCGTCTGAGGGCCTGCATCGTGTAGCTCACGCCGGCGAAGAAGGCCCGCCCCAGTACGTGTGGGGAGCCCTCGACGCACTCGGAGCCGAGCGCATTGATCACGGGGTGCGCTCGCTGGAAGATCCGTCCCTGGTGGCACGGCTGGCAGAGGAGCAGGTGCCGCTCACGGTCTGCCCGTTCTCGAATGTTCGGCTCGGCGGTGTCGCCCGCCTCGAAGATCACGTCCTCCCGCGGATGCTCGATGCTGCCCTCAACGTGTCGATCAACTCTGACGACCCTGCATACTTTGGCGGATACGTCGGCGACAACTACATCGACACACAGAAGGCGCTGAGCCTGTCGGACGAAGCCATGGTCACCATCGCGAGGAATTCGATAGAGGCGACCTTCCTCGACAAGGCCGACAAGCAGGTATTGCTGGCAGAACTGGACGACTACATAGCCGCCGGATGAGTCTGGTCCAGTTCAGGAAAAGATCGTCTTCGGCCGATCCTCCAGCTCACCGTCGACATAGATGTCGACCTTCTCGTTGTAGAACGAGACCAGGCCTGCGATCCGCGAGCTTTCTTCCGCGGGAAATGGGTACCACCAGACGACGTTCTCGTGGCGGTTGCCTGCAACGACGACGTCGTAATAGCTGGCGACGCCCTTGTACGGGCATTCGGTGTTGAGGCCCGTCGGCTGCAGCAAGTCCATCCGGACGTCTGTCTTGGGCAAGTAGTAGCGCGTCGGGAGTCCCGTCTCAAAGAGGAATCGTGCCGAGCGACTGTCAGCCACCTTGGTGCCGTCTATCACGACCTCGATGTGGCGCGAACTGGGGAGGATATCGACGCGGGTGTAGGGATCCCTGGCATGTACATACACCTCTTCGTCCTCTTCGAACCACGAGTCCATGGCGCCCCAAGTGAACGCTACGTGGGCGCGCAGTTCCTCGACCGGTGATTCGAGATGCCGATATGCCGCTCCTTCGGCCTTCGCCGCGGCAGTGGCCACCGTATAGAGCGTTGCCGCGCCGCGGCTCGGGGATCGCTTGGTCTCCCCGGTTTCGGTGAGTAGTTCGAGGCGAACATCCTCGGCGGGGAAGTAGTAGACGGGGTAGTACGGCTTCTCCCAAACAAGCAGCGGCCGCGTGGTATCGGCCACCAGTTCGCCCCCTAGATAGGTGCGAACCCGCTTGTTGGCGTTCTCGACGCGCACGCGGCGCCGCTGTCTGTCACTCATCTGCTTCCTCGTTGTGGTCCTGCCGATTGGAACCTGATTCGACCGGTTTGCGTTCGCAATTGTCCACTTGGCGACATTCTGGGTGCCGGTGAGCTTCCCGAGGAACCTCACTTGGTCCACAACGGCCAAAGGTGTCAAGATGTTGCTGCCATGGACCTCGATCGTTTGGGAGCGCAGCTGTGAAGGTACTAATCGCTGACAAGTTCTCGGAGACCCATCTCCAACAGTTGACCGACCTAGGTCACGAGGTGAGTTTTCAGCCCACCCTGGCGGACGAGACCCTGCGGTCGGCGGTTCCCGGATTCGATGTCCTCGTCGTACGCTCCACCAGAGTCGATGCGGCCACCATCGATGCGGCCACCAGCCTCTCCCTGATCATCCGGGCGGGCGCCGGGGTCAACACCATCGACGTCGACAGGGCGGCCGAACAGGCCGTGTTTGTGTGCAATACACCGGGCAAGAATGCGGTCGCCGTCGCAGAACTCGTTATGGGACTCATTCTGTCAATCGACCGCAACATTCCCGATCAGGTCGCCGACATTCGGGCCGGAACGTGGAACAAGACCCAATACTCGAAGACCAATGGACTGGCCGGTCGTTCGCTCGGAATCGTCGGCCTCGGCTCGATAGGGCTCGAGGTCGCCAGGCGTGCCCGGTCCTTCGAGATGGAAGTCTCGGGAACTGACGCGGACCCGGGTCGGCAGGTATACGCCGAGGCTGCAGGGGTCGGTTGGGTACCGGATCTCATGGACTTGGTCGCCGCCAGCGACGTGGTCACATTCCACGTGCCGGCCATCCCCCAGACCGAGAACCTCGTGTCTGCCGAGTTGCTGGCAGCCATGAAGCCGGGCGCAATGATCATCAACTCGTCACGGGGCAACATCGTCGATGAGGACGCTCTGTTGAAAGCGATGGACGAGAAGGGTATCCGCGCCGGAGTGGACGTCTACAAAGGTGAACCCGGCTCTGGTGTCGGTTCGTTCGAGTCGCCACTCGCCCAGCATCCCAATGTGTATGGAACTCATCACATCGGAGCATCCACCGAACAAGCGCAGGGTGCGATAGCGGATGCGGTGATCGCTACCCTCGCCGCTTTCGGTGACGGTGAACTCGTCAACTGCGTCAACCTCAGCGAGCTCCTCGGCACCGAGCTCACGGTGACAGTCCGTCACGTGAACAAGGTGGGTGTGCTGGCTGGTGTGCTGGCAACCCTGCGCGGGGCCGGCCTGAATGTCGAGAACATGGAAAACTTCGTTCTGAAGGGGAGAAAAGCCTCGTCGGCGGTCATCCACGTCGTGGGTGACGTCTCCGACGGCACTCTCAACCAGATCGAGGAGCAGGACGGTGTCATAGGTGTTTCCCTGACGGCGCGATGATTCCCGAGCGACCTCTCGTCAGACCAACCAGTATCTATCTGCCGACGGCAGAGTACGCGCCCAAGGTGGCCGTGGTACCCAAATCGTCCGTACCGGCGGGCTATTGGCAAACACTCGAGGCCACTAACCCCTATAGCTTCGAGCTGGTAATGAGGGACTTCATTCCCAGCGAGGGCGCCAGTCCCGACATGGCGACACCGGTGGGCCGGGCCCGATTAGACATGATGATCGCCCGGGGTGTCTACGAGTACCACTCCGAGCCGGCCTACTACGTGTATCGCGTGGACGATGGTTACCGGACCCAGACCGGCATCGTCGGGGAGGTAGAAGCCGCCGCCTACGACCGCGGCTTGATCAAGCGACACGAACACACCAGGCCAGAGGCCGAAGCGGCTCTGGTCAACGCTCTTCGACAAATGCAGGCGAACTCATATCCGATGTGCATGACCTACCGGCATGCCGGGATCAATGCGCTCATCGATCGCCTCACCGCAGAAGAGCCGATCCTCGACTTCCTCGGGCAGGACGGCGTGCAGCAGAGTGTGTGGAAAGTGAGGGGTAGCGAGACCGAGGACGAACTCGAAGGCTGCCTGCACAACATCGAAGCCCTCTACATAACCGATGGGCACCATCGCGCTGCGGCCGGTGCTGCGCTGGCGCGGGCGACGGCGGCGATACACCCCGATGCCACCGGTCTCGAAAGTTTCAACTACGTGATGGGTGTCATCTACCCGTCGCAACAGCTCAAGCTGGTCGAGTACAACCGGTGCGTAACGGATCTTGGCGGCCTCACCGACGTGGAGTTCGTCCAGCGAGTCAGCGAGCGGATGACCGTCGATCGGCTGCACGTAGACGATCCCGACGCGGCCCGCCCGGAGCGGCCCGGCACGTTCGGAATGTTTGTCGGCGACAAGTGGTATCGGTTGACGGTGCCCGACGGATTGCTGGCGGGCGACGATCCATACGGGGGCTTGGATGTCGTGTTGCTCAACAACTTGATCCTCGGCCCGATTCTCGGCATCAGCGACCCGCGCACCAGCGAGCGCCTCGAGTACATCCCCGGCACCGTACCCCTCGACTACATCGCGACTGAAGGAAGTTGCGGGGCGTTCTTCCTGGTGCATCCAACCAAGATGGCCCAAGTTGCTGCCGTGGCCGATCAGGGTCTGGTCATGCCACCAAAGTCCACGTGGTTCCTTCCCAAGATCAGTAGCGGCCTTTTCATCCGGCTGTTCGACTGATGACCACAGGACCCTCGGCCCTGGTGCTCGGCGTAGCCCAGGACGGAGGCCATCCCCAGCCGGGGTGTGAGGGTTCCTGTTGCCTCGGAGAAGGAACCATTCCTCACCTGACTACCTGTGTTGCGGTGCTGGATCGAGGCAGGGCCTGGCTGCTCGATGCCGGGCCCGATCTCCCGCGCCACATCAGTAGGCTCGCAGCAACCGACGCCGCACTCGCCGGGATTCTGCTCACCCATGCCCACATGGGTCACTACACGGGCCTGATCCATCTGGGCCCGGAGAGCATGAACACCCAACGACTCCCAGTCTGGGGTGCGCCGCGCATGGTCGAATTCCTGCGGGACAATGCACCGTGGGATCAGCTTCTCCGCATGGAGAACATCGAGCTGCGGGTAATCGATGGGCCGATCACGCTGTCCGATCGGGTAAGCGTTGACGCATTCCTCGTGCCCCATCGCGACGAATCCACCGAGACCGTGGGATTCCGGATCGAGGGCGATGCGGCCAGCCTGCTCTACGTGCCCGACACAGACGGTTGGGAAGGCTGGGACCCGCCGATCGAGCACCATCTATCCCAGGTCGACACCGCCTTGCTCGACGGCACCTTCTTCTCAGACGATGAGCTGCCGGGCCGCGACATGAAGGCAATCGCCCACCCCAGCGTCGAGGAGTCGTTGCGGCGCTTCGCCGACCTCGACGAGCAGGAGCGCCGCAAGATTCACTTCACTCATCTCAACCACACCAACCCTCTACTGCGTCGTGACAGCGACGAGTTTGTGCGGGTGGCTCGCGCCGGAATGTCCGTCGCCAACGAAGGCGCGCTCTTCGAACTCTGAGCAGATGCTCCTGCGTTCTTGCGTAACTGGCGGCCTATATGAGCCGTGGTATACGCAAGAACGGGATGGGCACCGATCTAGACGAGGTGACCGCCGCCATCGAGACGAATGATCTCCCCGGTGATGAAGTCGTTGCGGATTAGATGGAGCGCTGCGGCAGCGACGGGATCGGTGCCGCCCACCCGCTGCAGAGGAAGTTGCTCGGCCAGCGCCTCGACGTAGGCGGCGTCCTCTCCTGGCGGCGGAAGGATGACACCAAGCGCCACTGCGTTCACCCGGATGCGCGGCGCCAGGGCCAGCGCGGCGGCCCGGGTGAAGGCGTCGACTCCCCCCTTTGCGATCACGTAGGAAAAGTGTTCCTGGTACGGAGTCATGGTGCGCACGTCGGTCACGTTGACGACCGCGCCATCGGCGCCATCACCGAGTGCTGCCGCGAAAGCCTGGGTGAGAAACACCGGCGACACGAGGGTCAAGTCATGACTTCGCCGCCACCCTTCGATGCTCACGTCATCGAGCGAATCCGTGGCGAAACCCGAGGCGGAATTCACGAGAATCGACACCTCTCCAACTGCATCGGTAGCCATGTCAATTAGCTGAGGAGCCAGCTCGGGATTGCCGAGGTCGACGGCTCCGATAGCACCGGTGCCGCCGGCGGCCTCTATTTCGTCAAGGGTCTCCTCGGCGGGTCCGGCGGAGCTGTTGTAGTGAATGAACACCCGGGCACCTGCCCCGGCAAGGGCGAGTGCAATAGCTTTCCCTACCCGGCGGGCCCCTCCGGTTACGATCGCTGCCCGGTTGTTGATGTCCATCCGGGCAGGCTAATGGCCCGATTGGATGAAATGGCACAACGGCGGAGAGTGACTATCTTTTCGCGTGTGAGCAAGGAAGATCCCAAGCACGGCCGGTGGATTCTGCCGCTGGTGGTGCTAGCCCTCGTGGCCTTTACGTACACATTCGTCAACAACCTACCGGCCGCCGAGACGGTGGTGTCGACCACCCTTGCCGCAGAAACCACGACGACCACCACTGAGCCACCCGAGGAGACCACAACCACCACGCTGCCAGAAGAGGTAATGGCCTTCATCTCAACCGCCGATTCGCTTGGAGCAACCGCGGCCCAGATGCGCACCGATGCCCAAACCATCAACGACGAATATCCGGACGTGACCGGCTACGGCGCAACCCGCGATCTGCTCAGTGCGCTAAAGGCCGACACAACGGCGTTTGTAGAGGATGTCGATGAGGTCGTTGTGCCTGCCGCCGCGGCGGAGAAGTGGAGTGATGTGACCACGTCAGCCGCTGCAATGGAGCAGGCGGCCGACGACATGCTCGATGGCCTGGTGAACACCTCAGGGTCGGAGAAGCGGTTGGGTGCCCTGGAGGACTACAACATCGCGGCGGCGACGTTCGACCAGGCGCTCGACGCTGCAAAGGACGCCGCTACCGAGGGATAGGCTCCTGTCCGTCGGTAGCCCTCTACGAATCCGATCGGACGTTGGGCGCGTAGGACTCAACAGGCAGACTCAGAACAAACCGAGCACCACCGAGAGGAGAGTCGACCACGGACACGTCGCCTCCGTGCGCAGCAGCAACCGCGGCAACGAGGGCCAGACCCAGGCCGGCTCCGCCCCGCCCACGATCGCGCGCTTCGTCGAGCCGGGTAAAGCGCTCGAAGACCGTGCGACGCTGACCCTTCGGGATTCCCGTTCCGTCATCGTCGACGCTGAGCACAGCCTGCTCACCCTCGACCACGAGTGCCACGGCCACCTTGGCCTCAGCATGACGCACGGCGTTGTCCAGCAAGTTCCGCACCGCAAAGGTGAGCTGCCGTGGATTACCGGTCACCCGCGTCGGATTCACCCCATCGAGGTCCATCTCCGTCCCAGCGACTCGCTTTGCCTCCGCAAAGACGATGTCGTCGAGATCGACCTCCTCGCGACCAGCTGCTGCTTGTTCGTCGAGCCGGGCTAGCTGCAGCAATTCATCGACCAGGAACTCGAGACGCTGCTGTTCCTCGAGAACAGCTGTGGCGGTCTCGTTCCAGTCGATGCTCTCAGGATGCGCCAGGGCGACTTCGAGCTTGGCCTTGATGGCCGCGATCGGGTTGCGCAGTTCATGCGAGGCGTCGGAGACGAATTCACGCTGACGCTGCCTGCTGGCGGAGAGACGGTCGAGCATCTTGTTCATGGTCACTGCGAGGTCGGCGACCTCATCACGACTCGCCGGAACCGGCACTCGCTCCTCCAGCCGATCATCGGTAATGCGATCGACCTGCGCGGAGATGCTCTCGACGGGACGGAAGGCGCGACCGGTCACGAACCAGGCGGTGATGCCGATGCCCCCAACCAGCACAGGCACGAGAACGAGCAGGATTCCACGCAACGCGCTGACCCCGGCTCTGACGGGCTCCAAGGGCGACGCCGCAGTCAGAGTGAGCGTTCCGGAGGCAAGCTCGACGGGCAAGGTCACGGTAGTGATGTCATCGCGGAGTTCGATCTCGCCTGTGATCTCACCGAAAACCGGGGGTACTGGGCCGCCATCGACTGCGAAGGGTCCATCGATGATCACGGCTCCGCCGAAGACGCCGGGTGGGGTCTCGCCGACGACCACACCCGCCTCGTCGACGAGGAAGTAGCTCGTCCCGCCCTCCCCGACCGGCAGGATCAGCTCCGGGGCAAGCATCGCATCCAGCGCCTCCATCGCCATGATGTCTTGGGCAATCATCTCCAGTTCGGCGAGGTCCTGGGCCTCGAGATCGTCGATCCAAGCCGCTTCGGCCCGGTTCAACAGGAACCAGGTCCCGAACACCATGACCAGGGCAAACGAGACGGTCACGGCAACGGTGATGCGTCCCCGCACACTCACCGTCCATGCGACGAACCTGCTCATGCCGTCAACCGGTAGCCGACGCCGCGCACGGTCTGGACGCTGTGGGTTCCGAACGGGCGGTCGACCTTCTTCCGCAGGTACCCGACATAAACCTCGACGATGTTCGCCGGACCGAAGTAGTCGAGACCCCAGACCCTATCCAGCAGATCCTGCTTGGTGAAGACCCGCCCGGGATCCGCAGCTAGCGCTTCGAGCAAAGCAAACTCGCGAGGCGTAAGGCGAATCGCCTCCTCACCGCGCCGGCACTCACGGGTTGATGGATCGAGGCAGAGATCCCCTACCGCCAGAATCTCGGGACGGATCGACTCAGACCGGCGCGCCAGCGCTCGCAACCGCGCCAGGAGCACCACGAACGAGAAGGGCTTGGTGAGATAGTCGTCCGCTCCCGTATCGAGCCCTTCTGCCTCGTCGTACTCGCCGTCTTTGGCGGTGAGCATGAGGATCGGGGTCCAGATCTGCTCTTCGCGCAAGATTGCACATAGGCGGTAGCCGTTCAGCTTGGGAAGCATGATGTCCAAGATCATCGCGTCGAACTGCCCGTGACGGGCACGCCATAGCCCGTCCTCACCGTCGTGGGAAACCTCTACGTCGTATCCCTCGGCTTGCAGGCCCTGGGCGACGGCGCTGGCCAGATTGACTTCGTCTTCAACGATCAAGACTCGCACCGGCACAGTATCGGCCATTGAACCTGAGAACTGGCTGAGAAACTCTGAGAGTCTTCTCAGCGGCTCTCAGCTTCTTCTCAGCCTCGGTTCGTCACTCTGCCCGGGACACTTCCGAATGGAGCAACACATGTTGAGAAGAATGATTCCGATAGCGGTTGCGTTGCTGCTCGTCGTGAGTGCTTGCGGCGACGGCGATGTTGCAAGCACCACTCCCACGCTGCCCAGCATCGAGTCGCCAGCGGAGAGCCAGGCTACGACCACCACCACAGAGGCCGTCGACCCGGAAGAGGCTTTCCAGGAGTACACACAGTGCATGCGGGAGCACGGCATCGACATGCCCGACCCCAGCTCCGGCAGCGGTGGTGTGATCGAGATCGAAGGCGACGGCGAGGACCTGATGCTCGACGGCGCGTTCGAGGAGGCAGCAGCCCAGTGCGATCCGATCCTCGAGGCAGCCTTTGGCGAGTTCGACCTGAGCCCGGAGCAGGAGGCAGAGATGATGGATCAGGAACTGGCTCTTGCCCAGTGCATGAGGGCTGAGGGTATCGACTGGCCGGATCCAAGCGGCGACGGGAATGTCATGATCGAGCTGGGTGAGAGCGTGGACCCGGAAGCTATCGATACTGCCCTCGACAAGTGCATCAAGGAAGCGTTTGGTGACACCGGTGGTCTGATCCTCGAAGGAGAGACTTCGTGATGAGGCGCATCGGCATCTTCAGCTTGGCGGTGGCTGCCATCGCCGTCGGGGTTCTCTGGGTAACAGGCTCCGATGAGACGCCGGCAGCCGGGACCACGACCGACGCCCCTGCGGCAGCACCGAACACCGAGACGGTGAGCAGAAAGACTCTGCAGAACGCCGAGGAGTTCAAGGGCTCACTCGGCTACGGCGAGCAGTTTGCGCTCCCCGGCTTCGCTGCCGGAACGGTGAGCTGGGTCCCGGAAGATGGAACGGTGCTCCGGCCCGGAGACATGCTCTACAAAGTAGACGAGAAGCCGACCTACTGGACATATGGCGACGTACCCATGTACCGCGAGCTGACATCCGGCTCCAAAGGATCGGATGTCGAACAGCTGCAGCGCTACCTCCAGGAGCAGGAATACCTCGCCGCCGACATCGAGATCGACGGCAAGTATGGGCGGGCAACCCGAGAGGCCGTCAAGGACTGGCAGGACGCTCATGGCCTGGATGACACAGGCCGTATCGACGGAACCCAGTTGCTGTTCCTTCCCTACGACTCGGTTCGAGTGGCCGCCGCTCCCCGAATCGGCGATCCGGCAGCTGGCGGAGTGCTGGAGGTCACCGAGTCCACCCTCTACGTGACACTCGACATCAGCACTCGGAAGAAGACGGCGTTCGAGGGCTCGCCCAGCATCGAGGTGGAAACCGCCGATGGCACCCGGCTTGCGGCGTCGGTGGATTCGATCGAGGCGCAGCAATCCCAGGACGCGTTCGGTGGTCAAAACTATCGGGTGCGTCTCGATCTCGGTGCCGCCGCGGATCGGGAGCCGGGCCAGGTCTCTGTCGATGTCATCGACGTGCTGGCTTCAGACGTACTGGCCGTTCCCGCTCGTGCGCTCGTTGCTCTCGTCGAGGGCGGCTATGCCGTCGAGAAGCTCAACTCCGACGGCACGACAACCTATGTCGGGGTCACCCTCGGCGAGTTCGCCGACGGTTGGGTCGAAGTTGCCGGCGATCTCAACGAGGGCGACAGAGTGGTGGTACCGGAATGACCGTCCTCGAACTGCGCGATGTTGTCAAGGAGTACCCGGGAAGTCCACCGATACGAGCGCTGGAAGGCGTGTCTATCTCGGTGGCGCGCAGCGAGTTAGTTGGAATCGTTGGAGCCTCCGGTTCCGGCAAGTCAACAATGATGAACATCATCGGGACCCTCGCCCGGCCTACCTCCGGCACCGTCTGGCTCGAAGGCCGCGATGTGAGCACCCGACGGGACCAGACCCTGGCCGGGCTGCGGGCCGCACGCATCGGCTTCGTGTTCCAACAGTTCCATCTCGTGCCGGGCCTCTCGGCAACGGACAACGTTGCCACCGGCCTCGTCTACCGCAGAATCGGGAGAGCGAAGAGGCGCCAAGCCGCCGAGGTCGCGCTGCGACAGGTAGGTCTCGGGCACCGCCTCGACCATCGCCCCCGGCAACTATCCGGAGGCGAACGACAGCGAGTCGCCATCGCCAGGGCGCTGGTTGGCGAGCCCGCTCTCATTCTCGCCGATGAGCCGACCGGGAACCTCGATTCCAAGACCGGCGAGGGGATAATCCAGCTGATTCTCGACCTCAATCGCCAGGGAAGGACGATCCTCATCATCACCCACGACCAGGGGATCGCAGCCCGCCTCCACCGGCGCATCGAACTCGTCGATGGACGCGTTGTCGCCGATGTCCGGAACGGGGAGGCGGCATGATGGAAGCGACTGCCCGCAGCCGCATCCGACCGCTCGACCTCCTCCGTAGTGGCGGTCAAGGGCTCAGCACGCGGCCGGGACGGACAATGCTCACCGCTCTCGGGATCGCCATCGGTATCGCTGCGATGATTGGCGTATTGGGCATATCAGCTTCATCCAAGGCTGCCCTGTTGCGACAAATCGATGACCTGGGGACCAACCTGCTTGCGGTACAGGCCGGCCAGTCGGTCTTCGGCGAACAGGCCAAGCTACCGGAGGCAGCCCCTGCCATGGTGCGGCGTATCCCTCCCGTCGAGCAGGCCGCCGCGCTGACGTCGGTGTCCGCGAGCGTGCGCCGAACCAACTACATACCCGAATCGGAGACCAATGGGATCACCGTCTATGCGGCCGAAGTCGAGACTGCCGACACTCTGCAGGCCAAACTGGCTCAGGGCCGGTTTCTCGACACCGCAACGGTGCGTACTCCTGCCATCGTGCTCGGCGCGGTGAGTGCAGAGCGGCTCGGAATCACCTCGATCAGCGAAGGGCCGATGGTCTATCTCAACGGACATTGGTTCAACGTGATCGGGATCCTCGATCCTCTCCCGCTGAACCCCGACCTCGACCGCGCCGCCTTCATCGGCTACCCGACTGCCGCCAAGCTGTTCGACACCAAACCCAATGCCTCGACCATCTACCTGCGGACGCACCCGGACCAGGTGGAAGGGGTGCGAGCGCTGCTCGGACGCACTGCCAACCCCGAGAATCCGAACGAGGTCCAGGTCTCCCGACCCTCCGACGCGCTCGAAGCCAAGGCGACCGTCGACCAGAACCTGACCCGGCTACTGCTCGGTCTCGGTGCGGTGGCCCTCGTGGTCGGTGGCGTCGGTATCGCCAACGTCATGGTGATATCGGTGCTCGAACGCCGGTCTGAGATCGGTCTGCGGCGAGCCCTCGGAGCCAAGCGCATGCACATCGCCGGCCAGTTCGTGACGGAGAGCGTGTTGCTGTCGCTCATCGGCGGCGTCGGTGGGGCTGTGCTGGGCGCCACCGTCACCCAGGTCTACGCCTCCCGCCAAGGTTGGGTGGTAGACATCCCCGTCGCTGCGCTGGCTGCAGGTGTCGCGGTGGCCCTCGCCGTCGGCGCTCTCGCGGGCTTGTACCCGGCGATCCGAGCGGCACGCATGGATCCCGCCGAAGCAGTCCATCCGACGGGTTAAGTGAAATCGTCGTCCACACCAACTCAGAACAATGCAGAGACGGGGCCTCGCGGGCCCCGTCTCAGTATGAGGAGATTCATCTAACGGCTGGCTAGCCCTCGGCGTCGGCGCAGACCGTGTCGGTGATCAGCGCAGTGACGACGTACGGGTCCATGTTGGCGTTGGGCCGCCGATCCTCGATGTAGCCCTTGCCGTCACGGGCAACCTGCCAGGGGATCCGCACCGAGGCACCCCGGTCGGAAACGCCGTAGCTGTACTCGGTCCAAGGCGCCGTTTCGTGGAGCCCGGTCAGCCGCTGCTCGATGCCGGCACCGTACTGCTTGATGTGGGTGTCGGCCTTCTTCCCCAGCGCCTCGCATGCAGCGATGATGGCGTCGTAGCTCTCCCGCATCTCGCTGGTCGAGAAGTTGGTGTGGGCGCCAGCCCCATTCCAGTCGCCCGACACCGGCTTGGGCATGAGATGAGCCGAGATGTCGTAGTCCTCGGCGATTCTGTACAGAAGCCAGCGAGCCAGCCAGACCTCATCGGAAACCAACAGCGCATCGCCGGGACCGATCTGGAACTCCCACTGGCCGATCATGACCTCAGCGTTGGTGCCCGAGAGAGTGAGCCCGGCAGCGATGCATGCTTCGGTGTGGTGCTCGACAACGTCCCGACCCCAGATCTCGTCGGCGCCGACACCGCAGTAGTAACCCCCTTGGGGAGCCGGAAAGCCGCCCGCCGGCCAGCCGTGGGGTCGGCCATCCTTGAAGAAGGTGTACTCCTGCTCGATGCCGAACAGCGGTTCGTGTGAGGCGTACTGTTCCGCGACGTCGGCGCAGTACGCTCGGGTGTTGCTCTCGTGAGGTGTCATGTCGGTGTTGAGCACCTCGCACAGAACGAGTTTGTCTTCTCCACCACGAATCGGATCCGACACGATTCGTACCGGACGGAGAACGCAATCGGATGATTCACCCGGCGCTTGTTCGGTACTCGAACCGTCGAAACCCCAGATAGGCGGCGCATCCGCGTCGGGGACGATCTTTGTCTTGGACCGCAACTTCGCAGTCGGCTGCTGGCCATCGATCCAGATGTATTCGGCCCTGTAGACCATGTTGTTGGCTCCTTCACATGACAACGCACCGGTTCACCGGTGCCCCCACAGTATGCCAACCACGGGTTTCTTTCGAGTAACGGGAATGTGAACACTGTGTTTCGTGGCGGTTTTGGGCCTGTTCTCGGCACTGAAGCGCGCTTAGCATCGCGCCCTGGAGGTCACATGCAAAGGCAAGAGGAATACGTTCTCAGGACAGTCGAAGAGCGCGGGGTGCGCTTCATCCGGTTGTGGTTCACCGACATTCTTGGCTTCCTCAAGTCGTTTGCTATCACCCCGGCGGAGCTCGAATCGGCTTTCGCCGACGGAATGCGCTTCGACGGTTCCGCCATCGATGGCTTCTCCCGTGATCAGGAATCTGACATGCTGGCTCGGCCGGACCCAACGACCTTTCAGATCCTGCCCTTCCGCTCCGGCGATGGAGCCGTTGCGCGCATGTTCTGCGATATCGTCACTCCCAATGGCGAGCCGTTTCAGGGCGACCCGCGCTGGGTCCTGCGCAAGAACCTCGAACGGGCCCGAGCCCTCGGGTACTCGTTCTACGTCGGGCCCGAGGTGGAGTATTTCTACTTCGCGGACACGAGCCCTGAGCCGCAGACTCTGGATCGGGGCGGCTACTTCGACTTGACGCCGCTCGATGTGGCCCAGCAGTACCGCCGCAGCACGATCGTGGCTCTGGAGAGGCTCGGCATACCCGTTGAGTCGTCGCACCACGAGGTCTCGCCCTCACAGCACGAGATCGACCTGCGCCACACCGACGCCCTCACGATGGCCGACAATCTCGTTACGACGCGCCTTGCCATAAAGGAAGTGGCAATGGAGCAGGGCATCTATGCCACGTTCATGCCGAAACCGCTCGAGGGTCACGACGGCTCTGGCCTTCACCTCCATCTGTCGCTCTTTGCCGGCGACGGCAACGCGTTTCACGACGAGGCCGAGACCGACACCCTCTCGGGCCTCGCCCGGGCCTTCGTCGCGGGGCTGATCCGGCACGGCCGCGAAATAACCGCGATCACAAACCAATGGGTGAACTCGTACAAGCGGCTGGTCACCGGGTTCGATGCGCCCGTGCTGTCTGCCTGGGACCGCACCAATCAGGCCGCCGTAGTACGGATTCCCAGCGTTGCCGGCAACCGACCCGGCGCAACCCGCATCGAATACCGAGCTCCCGACCCTGCCTGCAATCCCTACCTGGCGTTGTCGGCCATCCTGGCGGCTGGGCTGACGGGCATCGAGCAGGGCTACGAGCTGGGCGACGCCGAGTCGATTGGTTCTGCGGAACGTCTCCCCACGACCCTCGCCGAAGCGCTCGACACGATGCAAGCCTCAGCGCTCGTCAAGGACACCCTCGGCGAGCACGTCTTCGAGTGGTTCCTGCGCAACAAGCGCCGCGAATGGCAGCGCTATGAACATCACGTGTCCCGGTTCGAGCTGGAACAGTATCTGCCGGTGCTGTGATGTTTGTAGCCGTCTATCCCGCCGAGCCGACTCAGCCGCTCATCGCGGCACTGCTTGCTGCCGGATACCAACCGGTTCCGCTCGATGACCTGAGCTCACTCGAGGAGCGGGTGCCGGCAGAAGGGTGGGCGGCCGCCGTAGTCGAGGTGACCGCCGATCTGGGACGGGCGCTCACCGTAGCCGGGAAGATCACCGAAGAATCCGGGTTGCCGGTGCTGCTTCTGATCGACCGCACCATGACCGCAGATATCGTGGGTGAAACCGGGTTTACTGACTTCGTCCTCTCACCCGTCGACCGCACAGAACTCCGGGTACGCCTCGGCAGGCTGCACTCCACTACCCCGGCGATGGCAGACGACGACATCATCCGTTTCCGCGATTTGCAGTTGAACACTGCTACCTATCAGGCGCTGGTGGGTGGAGAGCCCCGCGACCTGACCTTCATGGAATACGAGTTACTGCGCTTCCTGGTGGAAAACCCCGGCCGGGTGTGGAGCCGCGACCAGATTCTCTCCAAGGTGTGGGGCTACGACTACTTCGGCGGATCGCGCACCGTCGACGTTCACATCCGTCGGTTGCGGGCCAAACTCGGCGAGGAGCGCTCGTCGTGGATTACAACCGTCCGCAGCGTCGGGTATCGCTTCGGCTGAAGACCCGTGATCTCCGGGGAACGTCCGGTAGGGTCGACTCGACCAAGGGAGACCAACATGGCATATCCGGTAGACGTATCCATCGATTACGGCGACGGTGAGAGGAGCCGCGGCCTGGCGGTTGCGGGAATCATCTTCCCCGTCAAAGTGCTGCTGGCGCTGCCGCACATGATCGTCCTCGCATTCGTCCAGTTCGGCGCGTTCATCGCATCGTGGATCGGCTATTGGGCGATCGCTTTCAGCGGGAACCTTCCTCCCGGTATCGCCCGCTTCGTCCACAACACGCTCGGATGGAGCATCCGGGTGACTGCGTGGCTTGCCAGCATGCGTGACGAGTATCCAGCGTTTGCTTTGGAGCAGCCCGAGTACCCGGCCACGGTCACCATCACGGAGCCCGGTTTGGGCCGGAGCCGCGGCCTTGCGGTCACGGGCATCCTCTGGTTTGTCAAGGCTTTGCTCCTGCTTCCACACTTGATTGTGTTGGAGTTTGTCGGCATTGCCGCCGCGATCGCCGGTTGGATCGCGTATTGGGCTATCGCTATCACCGGGGTTTATCCCGACGGTATCTTCAACTTCGTCCAGGGCACGCTCCGCTGGTCGACACGAACCACTGCCTGGCTGCTCGGCCTCACCGACGAGTACCCGCCGTTTGCACTGAAGTAGCGGCCCGATGAGGTTTTGGCGTCCCTGCCCGGAATCTGCTCCGGTCTCGGACGCCAAAACCCGAGTGCGTGCCCCTATCCGAACTCGATGCCTTGGGCAAGTGGTAGGTCGTCGCTCCAGTTGATGGTGACCGTCTGGCGTCGCATGTAGGCCTTCCACGCGTCGGAACCGGATTCACGGCCGCCGCCGGTCTCCTTCTCGCCGCCAAAAGCACCACCGATCTCGGCACCGGATGTCCCAATGTTGACGTTCGCGATGCCGCAGTCGGAACCCTCGGCGGACAGGAAGCGCTCGGCTGACTTCACCGAATCGGTGAAGATGGCCGACGAGAGACCCTGGGTCACTCCGTTGTTGATGGCGATTGCTTCGCTCAGCTCGTCGAACTCGATGATGTAGAGAATCGGGGCGAAGGTCTCGACACCGAGGATCTCGGCTTCGGCGGGCATCTTGATGATGGTCGGCTCGACGAAGTAGCCCGGCCGGTCTAAGACGTTGCCGCCAAACAGGACCTCGCCGCCCTGCTCTTGGGCGATTCCCACTGCTGCGGCAAACGTGTCGACAGCACCCTGGTCGATCACCGGCCCCATCAGAATGCCATCCTCGAGCGGGTCACCGATGGGGACGCTGGCGTAGGCCTCGGCCAGCCTTTTGCCGACGTCGCCAGAGATGCCCCGCTGCATGATGAGGCGGCGCAGCGACGTACAGCGCTGACCGGCGGTTCCGACGGCGGCAAACAGGGCGCCCCGAGTAACCAACTCTGCGTCGGCGTCGTCCATCACGATGATGGCGTTGTTGCCCCCGAGTTCGAGCAAGGACCGGCCCAGCCTCTTGGCCACAGCAGTACCCACCTTCTCTCCCATGCCACACGAGCCGGTTGCCGAAATGAGCGGCACCCGCCGGTCGTTGATCATCGTGTCGCCGACGGTGCGGCCTGATCCGATGGCCAGGTTGAAGACACCCTCGAAGCCGGTGCCCGCCATGACCTCGTGAGCGATCCTGGTAACGGCGACCGCCGTAAGCGGTGTGGAACTCGAAGGCTTCCAGATCATCGTGTCCCCGCAGACGGCGGCGATGCAGGCGTTCCACGCCCAGACCGCAGTGGGGAAGTTGAACGACGTGATCACTCCGATTGGCCCGAGCGGGTGCCACTGCTCGTACATCCGATGGCGGGGGCGTTCCGACCCCATCGTCAACCCGTAGAGCTGGCGGGAGAGCCCTACCGCAAAATCGGCGATGTCGATCATTTCCTGGACCTCGCCGTCACCCTCCGGCTTGATCTTGCCCATCTCATAGGAGACGAGGGAACCGAGCGGGTCCTTGTAGTCGCGTAGGGCATTTCCCAGGAGGCGTACGTACTCGCCGCGGGCGGGCGCCGGGAGCATCCGCCACTCCTGAAAGACCTCGGCAGCGTTGCCGACGACGTTCTCATAGTCCTGGACAGTCGCCTGTCTAACTGAGGCAATCGGGTCGCCCGTCGTCGGGTCGTAGCTGGTGAGAAGATCTCCGCCGGTTTCCATCCATCCAGCGGCGTAGGCCCCGGGGTTTTCGTCTTCCAGGCCCAGCGAGCGCAGGATTTGATCACGGTTCATGGTCGACCTCCTCAGGCATCTGCTGCGGCGTCAACGGTACTAGGCAGACAATTCGGAGGCTCTTGCTACGGCCACACTCCTCGTTGCAGAGCCGCGGTGCGGCAGCGTTGGATGGCGACCACCTGGGCTGCAGTGCGCAGATCAGGCCTGGCAACCAGAGCACTGCTCTTGGTTGCTTCCTCCCATGCCTCGCGGTAGCCATCCAAGCCTTCGACGAGGGCAGTTCGCCGTGTGAGCACCACTTCGGTGGCCCGTTGCATTCGGGTGCGCAGCTTCTCTACGACATCCGCCTCTTCCCACTTCTGGTTCTCGATGTTCTGCGCCCACTCGAAGTAGGACACGACCACGCCCCCGGCGTTGGCTAGGACGTCGGGAAGCAGTTTGATGCCGCGTTCCGCAAGGATGTCGTCGGCTGCAGGGGTGGTCGGGCCGTTGGCTGCTTCGACCACCAGCCGGGCCTGGACGCGCGACGCGTTCCGAATGGTGATCTGATTCTCGATGGCAGCCGGAATGAGGATGTCGCATTCGAGTTCGAGCACGCCAGCCTGCGGCAACGACTCCGATCCAGGGAAACCCACGACGGTTCCCGTCTCGTCCTTGAAACGACCGACGGCGCGTACATTCAGACCGGCCGGGTCGTAGATCCCTCCCCGCGAATCGGACACCGCTACGACCAGAGCACCGGCATCGCGGAACAGACCAGCGGCATGTCTCCCGGCACTGCCGAATCCTTGGATTGCCACCGTGCGACCATCAAGCGAGTCGACTCCCGCTAGCCCCCCGATAGCTAGGAAGTGATCGGTCACGTAGAACGCGCCCCGAGCGGTGGCGCCATCGCGAGCCGCCAGACCACCGAGTTCGACTGGCTTGCCGGTGACCACAGGCAGGTTGGCTTCACCGGGGTGCATCATCGAATAGGTGTCGTACATCCAAGCCATCGTCTGCGCATCGGTATACAGGTCGGGAGCCGGGATGTCAGTGTGGGGCCCGATCGTGTCGCCGAGAGCTGCGGTGAACCGTCTCGTGACCCGCTCCTTCTCCCGGGCGGACAGCCGATGAGTGTCGCAAGCAACTCCGCCTTTGGCGCCGCCGAAGGGAACGTCGACAAGAGCGCACTTCCAACTCATCCAGGTAGCCAGCGCCTTGACTTCATCGATCCCGGCGCTGGGGTGAAAGCGCACGCCGCCCTTGCCCGGTCCCCGGATCGCAGAGTGCAGTACTCGATAGCCGCGGAACATGTGGACGAACCCGTCGTCCATCCGTACCGGGAGAGTCACCTCCATGATGTGTTCCGGTTCGAATAGCCAGTCGGCGATGCCGCGCCACCCATGGAGATCGTCGGCGAAGGGCACCGCTCGATCGAATTGCTGTCTAGTGATTCGGTGGAGATTGAGGTCCTCTGCGACTGCGGTTGCCGACATGGTTCTGACCTCCTGCAAGACCTCCCTTCAAGCTATCTCATCACGACGGCAACGTGTACGAAGATCTGACGACTAGCGCGCCGCTATCACTTCGATCTCGACCTGGACGCCCAAGGGCAGCGCGGCCACCTCGACGGTCGAGCGCGCCGGCTTGGCATCGGCCACATACTCTCCGTACGCCTCGTTGACCACAGCGAAGTCGGCCATGTCGGCCAGGAAGATGGTGGTCTTGACGATATCGGCATAAGCAAGACCGAGATCGCCCAGGATATTGCCGATGTTCTTCATTGTCTGATGCGTCTCGGCCTCGACCCCGCCGTCAACCAAGCGATCCGCAGAGGTATCCATGCCCACCTGTCCCGAGATGAAGACGAACCCGTTCGCTTCCGTTGCAACGGAATACGGGCCGACCGGGGCGGGGGCACTGGGTACGTCGAGGATCTTCTTAGGCATTTGGCACCTCCGTATGAGTGGGCCGGCCAGCGTAACTGGATCAACCCGGGTCGGGCATCAGCACTTCGTATGACGAAGGGTCGCCGGGATCCACACGGACCTTCACGAGGTTGCCCCGCTCCATGAACAACAGGGTTGGATCTTCGTCGAGCCATTCCCCGCGGAAGCGATGGATCACACCGTCGATCTCCGCCCGCGCTTTGACTCGATAGCGCACGTTGCCTTGGGCGTCCATCTGGGACGGTTCCATTCCCATGAAGGTGGCTTCGATGACGTCGCCGACGACTGCAGTTTCGTCCTGGGCGCTGGGTGAATCAGATGGCGGGCTCCACGGCGGCGCCGCGCTGCCGGCCTGACCGGGAAGTACGACCTCAGGCTGACGACTGCGGCGCAGCATCGCCCAGAACATGGCGGCAAAGATGAGCAATGGGATTGCCAGCAGAATCGCAGGCAGGACGAGCAGCAGGAGGTAGTTGCGGACGCGCGCATCACCCGGTTGGTCGGGGTTGTAGAGCAGGGTCTTGCGATCACCGATGTCCGGGACTACCACGCCACCCAGGTTCACCATCGATTCGTAGCGATAGGTCGCACCATCGACCTGGTACTCATAAACGGGGCGGTAGAGAGTGTCGCCGTCATCGTCGACCGACGGGATGAGGTCAACAACGACTGCGTCGACGCTGTCATGGGTCAGCACCCGGGACATGTTCGACAGCAACCAGTATCCCAATCCGACCACGACCGGGACGAGGAGTATCGCCGCAACGACCTTGATGCACCCGCCGGCGGCACAACCGCTCCGCCTTGCCATTGGGTCAGGCTAGTTGTGCTGGTTCCCGGGACGGGGTCAGATCAGCAGAAGGACTGGCCGCAGCCGCAGGAACGCTGCTCGTTGGGGTTGTTGATGGCAAAGCCTGCGCCCTGCAAGCCACCGTCGCGAAAATCGATCGTGGCCCCGCCGACCATCATGGCGCTCTCGGCGTCCACTACCACCCGCACGCCGTCGACCTCGTTGACGATGTCGCTGGCGTCCACCGACGAGTCGAAATACATGTCGTACGAGAAACCCGAGCACCCACCGGGACGGACCGCAAGACGCAGCGACAAGCTCGTGTCGCCTTCGGCTTCGATCAGTTCGCTGACCTTTGCGGCGGCGCTGCTCGTGAGCGCTACGCCCTTTACGGTGGTGGTTTCGTCGTTCGTCATCATGGCCCTGTGACCTCCGGAGGGTGGTTGTCTCGCCGGAGTATATGGGAGAGTTCCCACTATGGCGATAGGTTTTTTTCGTGTCGGGGGCAGTCTACGCTTCTCCGCATGATTCAGTTGACGGACATCGAAGCTGCATTGCAGCGGGTCATCGACCCGGAATTGGGCGCGGACATCGTCGATCTCGGCATGGTCAAAGACATTCGGATCGACGGTGCTGCGGTCACCGTGAAGGTGGCACTGACTATCGCCGCCTGCCCGCTGCGGGATCAGATCGAGGGCGAAGTCTTGCGCAAGTTGCGGGCCGTGCCCGGCGTAGACGAGGTCAACATCGAAATCGGGGCCATGACTCAAGATGAACGGACTGCGCTCATGGAGCGGGCCCGGCTACGCGCCCGAGAACAGGCCGAGCCGACGATGGTTCATCCCAACACCAGGGTCGTCGCAGTGAGCAGCGGAAAGGGCGGAGTCGGCAAGTCTTCGTTGAGCGCCAACCTTGCCTTGGCGATCTCGGCGCAGGGCCACAGGGTGGGCTTGCTCGACGCCGACATCTGGGGCTTCTCCATCCCGCGCATCCTGGGCGTGGGTGCCGAGCGGCTGGAGGCCGGATCCGACGGCAAGATCATCCCGGCCGATTCGCACGGTTTGAACGTCGTCTCCACCGGGCTGCTGCTCGACGATGAAGACACTGCGTTGATGTGGCGCGGCCTGATGTTGTCGAAGGCGCTCGAGCAGTTCCTGCGAGATGTCGCCTGGCCGCAGGATCTGGACTATCTGCTACTCGACATGCCGCCGGGAACCGGCGACGTGCAGATGGCACTTGCCCGGCTGTTACCGCAGGCGGAAATGGTGGTGGTTACTACACCGCAGCTCGCGGCACAGAAGGTGGCCGCCCGGGTTGCGGACATGGCAAGACGGTCGCATATGCCCGTGATTGGAGTGATCGAGAACATGTCCGGCTTCACCACACCCCAGGGTGACCACTATCCGCTGTTCGGGTCGGGCGGTGGGGCCGCCCTTGCCGCCGACCTGGGCGTCGCGTTGCTGGGAACGGTACCCATCGACCCCCGAGTTGCCGAGGGTGGCGATGCCGGCAACCCGGTTGTCGTGGCTGAACCCGACTCGGCTGCAGCACTGGCGATTGCGGGCGCCGCCAAGTCACTCACCTCGCTGCTACCCCCCATCGCCGACGACGGCTGCTCCGCCCGCCTCACCCTCGTCGCCGAACAACTCGCCAAGATGGGCTGAGGTCGGCCGCCCCGGGGGTTGCTGCGGATATGCCTACGTCATGCCGAAGCTATGTCCGCCAGAACCGAGGGCGCAGCGCGACGAGCTGTTCCTGCGGATATGCCTACGTCATGCCGAAGCTATGTCCGCAAGAACCGGCGCAAGAACCTGCCAAAAACCGGCCAGGAACGCTCGGCCCTCACAGACACAGGTCGGCAACCAGCGGGTACGGGTTGACCGCGGCCCCGCCGCCGGGTGCCCATTCGAAGTGCAGGTGCGGAATCGTGTACTGGGCATTGCCGGTGTTGCCGACATAGCCGAGCAACTCGCCCACCGCCAGACTCTGTCCCACGCTGAGCCCCGCGGCCCATCCGTCGAGATGGGCGTAGTAGAACTCGTCGCCGCTGATGCCACGCAGCGTTACGGTGATACCGCCGAGCCCCCCGTTGCGCATCCGCTTTACGGTTCCGGCTTCGATCGCAACCAGCGGGGTCCCTCTAGCGGCGATCATGTCGACACCCTTGTGGGTCCTACCACCCGAGCGAGGGTCACCCCATGTGTCGGTGAACGCCACCGCACCATCGACCGGGCACACCATGGCTGCAGCAGGGGGAGGCTGCGTGGTAGAGGTAGGTGGTTCGCTGGTTGTTGTTGTTGTTGATTCGTTCGGAACCGACGTCGTGGTGCTCTCGTCGGGTGGCAGCGTCGTGCTCTCGACCACGGTGGTAGTCGTGCTGGGGGCAGCTGTTGTCGAGGTGGCTTCTCGGGCGCGACGCTCCTCCTCCTCACGCCTGATTCGTTCTTCCTCGGCGCGCCGGCGCTCTTCTTCTTCCCGCTTTCTGCGTTCCTCTTCTTGGATCTCAAATGCCCGGACTATGGCGTCATAATCGCGATTTGCGGCTTCGAGCTGGCCGAGAATCGACGTCGCCAGTTCCTCGAGCTCGTTCTTTGTCTCGACCTGACTGGCCAGCGCCTGCTCGACGAGCACCTGCTGCGCTTGATAGCTCTCCTCGAGCCCAAAGAGCCTGATGACGATATCTGTCCCCTCTCGACTGAGGATGTCGAGATAGCCGGCCCTGATGGGGACATCTTGGATGGTCGCCGAGTGGAACAGGACAGAGCTCGATGATCCTGCGTACTTGTAACGGTCGCTGGCGACCTCGCGTGCAGCGACCCGGGCCGCGGCGAGTTCCTGCTCCTTCTCGGCAAGTTCGATGCCAAGCGAGGTCAACGAGTTCTCGAGCTCGATCAGCCGTGCAACGGCGGCGTCGTAATCCGCAGTGACGGTCTCCAGATTCGCAGAGATCGCCCGGCGCTCCGCCTCTGCAGTCGCGATGTCATCACGGGTGATCTCACTTTGTGCCGACACCGTGAACGCAGGCATCAACACCAGCGTGAAAGCGATCGCTGCGACCGTGGCTCGTCTCACACCTACGGCCCTTCTACAAGCCGAACTGCCGTCGTCCCATCTGCGCCGCCCGATCCCAAGATTACCGAACCTTCGTCGCGTAGCTTGATCAGCTGGGTGTGGACCTGAAACACGGCGGCTATCCGCAGCGCAGGATCTATTCCTTGGTAGACCTCGTCGACGACATCGTCGATGTTGTTTGCCCCTGCGGCGAGCGCCGCCATGACCTGCAGCTCCCGCTCAACCCGGTGGGCGATGTACTCGGCGATCACCGCCCGCGCTTCTGGGAGTTCGGGGCCGTGACCCGGATACAGATGGGCCGGGTCGAGGTTGGCGACCTTCTGCAAGGACTCCATGTACGCCGCGGCGTCTTCGATGATCACGGTCGAGCCGCCCATGATGTGGTCGCCTGTGAAAAGGTATTCGCCGAGCAGGAAACAGACGTGGTCGGGGGTGTGGCCTGGAGTGTGCACCGCGATCAGTCGATCGCTGCCGAACGGTATCGGAGATCCGTCTTCGATGTTGTCGGTCGGCTCGAAACCATCGCCAGGCGCAAACCCGTACACCGGAACGTCTAGTTCTGTACCAAGACCATTGGCGGCCGGAGCATGATCCGGATGTGTGTGGGTGACTACCACACCAACCGGCAGTGCCCCGGTCAGCGCCACCCGGATCGCATCGAGATGACTCGGGATGATCGGGCCGGGGTCGAGGACCAGGGCCTCGCCGCCAGATCCGATCACATAGGTATTAGTTCCGGGCCCGGTGAACGGACCCGGATTCGGCGCTAGAACCAGTTCAATGCTCGTCATCCGACACCTCTGCAAGCGGTCGGCCCCTGCTGGCGGAGACGCGTGCTGCCTGTTTCAGAGCATCGGGGTCGGGAGCAAAGTCCTCTAGATCTTCGTAGCCGGGGTCGTCGGGCATAACCACTTCGAGAGCCCCATCCGAGCCGATCCGCATCCGGGGCTGCACGGCCACAACTGGTTTGTGCCGCCATTCCTCGAGTGCCGATTCCACATCAACAAAGTCCGCTAGTTGTTGGAGTGTGCGCTGAGTCGGAAAGGGCACCAGCCAATCCCCGGCCGTAGCACGTCGCAACGCTTCCGCCGGAGCAACGTAGGCGGCAGCATCGATTTCCCGTTCGTCGGGCGCCGGGGTCACCGCTTCGGGAATCGCAGCGATGAAGAATCGGGCGTCGAATCGGACCGGAACCATCGTGGGTGTGATCCAGTTGGCGAAGTAGGCGGTTCGATCGCCCGCAAACCGCAGTTCACGGTCCCGCGCAATCTCGAACACGATGCCTCCCCGAGCCGCCTCGACAAAGGGCTCACCGGTGAGCCAGATGCCGGTCTCCTCGACCACCTCGCGGAAGGCCGCCGCCAGCCAAGGACCCAAATCGGGATCGCTGAGTCCCTCGATGGAGGCCAGGGCAATCGGATCGAGGTCCTCGGGATCAACGACCCCACCGGGGAAGACCCAGGCCCCGCCCATGAAGCGAGCCGAGGGACTTCTTCTGACCATGAGCACCTCGACGCTGGAAGCCGCCTGGTGGAGCACGCACATCGTTGCCGACGGACGTGGCAGCGGTGTGCTCACAGAACTGTCACCCGATTCGACCAGCGGCGCACTCCCCACTTGCGGAGGACTTCACGTACCTGAGGCGACAGAAGGGCGAAACCGACTGCATCAGTGAGAAAACCCGGGGTAATGAGTACGGCTCCCGCAACCAGGATCATTGCACCGTGCACCAGCGGTTTGGCCGGAAACTGCCCTGCGGCAAACTCCGCCTGGAGCTTGGCCAGTTCGGCCCGGCCCTGGCGCGATACCAGCGAAGCACCGATCACGGCGGTCAGCAGAACGATCCCCAGCGTTGCCCACAACCCGATCCGGCTGCCAACGGCGATGAACAGCCCGATCTCGATTGGCGGGATCAAGATGAAGAGTATGAACAGGATCGACACTGGGCGCATGTCGGCGAGGATACCGGCATGGGTAGGCTCTGCCACATGGAGCTTCACGATCTACCCAGGGTCGATGCCGTGGCGCGGCAACTCGAATCGATGGGCCTCGTCCCGCGCCTGGCCACCGTGGTAGCCCGTGAATCTATTGATCAGGCTCGCAACATCCTCAGCGCCGGAGGCGCAGCTGATCCCATTGCCCTCGCAACGGCCACCGCGTCCGAACTGCTCGCTTCTCGACCGGCACGCGTCATCAACGCGACCGGAGTTCTGCTGCATACCAATCTCGGGAGAGCAACGCTCCACATCGATGCAAGCCGCAGCGCCCGCGCGGCCGCGACCGAATACGGCAACATCGAACTGGACGCCACCACCGGAACCCGAGGTGGGCGGGCTTCATACGCCGGGCGGCTACTGACCGCCCTGACTGGTGCAGAAGCAGCCCTCGTGGTGAACAACAACGCCGCCGCTCTCTTGCTCGCTCTAGCCGCTCTCGCCGCCGGGCGTAATGCCGTTGTATCCCGGGGCGAGGAGATCGAGATCGGTGGATCCTTCCGGCTGCCCGAGTTGATGGAAGCGTCGGGAGCCAGGTTGGTCGAGGTAGGAACCACCAACAGAACCCGGCTTTCCGATTATGCGGCCGTGGCGGCCGAGGCCGCGGCCATCCTCAAGGTTCATCCATCTAACTACCGCTTGGAGGGCTTCGCCGAATCGGTCGACTACGCAGAACTGGCCGCGTTGGCGGCGGACGCGGGCGTGCCGTTCATCGCCGATGTGGGGAGCGGCCTGCTCGACACCCGTGTCCCCTGGCTGCCGGGAACACCCCCACCGTGGCTGGGAGACGAACCGGGTGTTCGCCAGACGCTCGAGGCGGGGGCCGATCTCGTGCTGTTTTCCGGTGACAAGCTCTTGGGCGGGCCCCAGGCGGGGATCGCGGTGGGAAGAGCCGAACTCGTCGAAAAGATGCGGACCCATCCCCTCGCCCGGGCGGTCCGGATCGACGGTCCCACCCATGCGGCCCTCGCAGCAACCCTCGAGCTGTACGCCTCTGATCGCGGGGGCGAGATACCGTTTTGGTCCATGGCGGCGATTCCCGAGGAGGAACTGAGAAGGCGCCACGAGGAACTGCTGGCATCCCTGCGGAACCGGGGTCGCGTGATCACCGGCGAATCCCTCCCCGGTGCCGGCTCCGTGCCAGGGGCAACGATCCCATCTCCCAATCTCCAACTGGACGGTGCCGCCGACGAGCTGTGGCAAAGGCTCCTCCGTGCGCAGCCGCCGATCCTGGCGCGCCGCCGCGAAGGCAATCTCATCATCGATCTGAGAACCGTTGACCCCAAAGACGACGACCAAATAGCCCGGGCACTCCGCTGACATGCCGATCATCGCAACCGCGGGTCACGTCGACCACGGGAAATCGACTCTCGTCGAGGCATTGACCGGCCGTGATCCCGACCGCTGGGCTGAGGAGAAGGAACGGGGGCTGACCATCGATCTCGGCTTCGCCTGGTCAACCCTGGGCGAGACCGAGGTCGGCTTTGTCGACGTGCCCGGGCACGAGCGTTTCATCAAGAACATGCTGGCGGGAATGGGGGCCGTCGACATTGCCCTGTTCGTCGTAGCCGCCGATGAGGGATGGATGCCGCAGAGCGAAGAACATCTAGCAATCCTCGATCTTCTCGGGACGGCGCGCGGCGTGATTGCCCTCACCCGAATCGATCTAGCAGATCCGGAGACGGTCGACCTTGCGGAACTCGGCATCCTCGAGGCGACCGAAGGGACTCTGCTGTCCGAATGGCCGATCGTCCGCGTTTCCCCGGTAACCGGTGTCGGGATGGAGGAGCTGCGGGCAGAGCTCGACGCGCAACTGAGGGTCCGGGGACCTTCACCCGACATGGATCGGCCGCGTCTATGGATCGATCGGTCCTTCTCCATACCTGGCGCCGGATTGGTGGTCACCGGAACCCTGGCCGGTGGTTGGGTGGCGGAAGGAGACGAGCTGGCTCTGTGGCCCGGCGAGGTACCGGTGCGGGTGCGGGGTGTGCAGAGCCACGAAGCTGCTCGATCCACGCTGGGGCCGGGGACAAGGGCGGCACTCAACGTCGTTGGAATCGAAACCGTGAATCGCGGGGCCATGCTGGGCCGGCCCGGTTCATTCCGGACGAGCAGCCGTTTCCTGGCGGCCGTGCGCACTGTGCGCAGCCTCGAAAGCGAGGTGCTGACCCGCGGGGCCTATCACTTGCACTTGGGAAGCGGGGCTTGGCCCGCCGAGGTTCGCCTTTTGGAAACGGACCGTGAAGGCGCCATAGCGCTGCTGCGAACGCAACCCGGGATACCTCTCCAAGTCGCGGACCGCTTCATTCTCAGAGAAACAGGCCGCCGAGCTGTTGTTGCCGGCGGCAGCGTCTTGGATCCTCACCCGGCGGAGCGAAGTCCCCAGCTGAGAGAAGCGATACGAACTCTGGCCGCCAACGCAAGCGGCAATCCCGACGAGATCGCCGACCGACTCTTGGGAGTGCGGGGGACGGCAACCCTCGACGACCTTGCCCGGGACTCCGGAGGAGGCACCCCCTCTTCACCTTTCCGGCACGGCCAGTTCACCATGGCACCTACCGCCGCAGCAGCCCTGTGCGAATCCGTCATCGGTGCCGTCACCGCATACCACGCAGAGAACCGGCTTCGACCCGGGATGCCGAAAGCCACCCTCGCCTCATCTCTCGGCACCGGAGCCGACTCCATAACTCTGGTCGTGGCGGGCAGCGAGGATCTGGTCGACGACGGGGCCACGATCCGGCTGGCTGAGTTCTCACCGGGGCTCGCCACACGAGAACAGCAAGCTTGGGACCACGCTCGAGAACAGCTCGGGGCTGGGTTGGCAGTACCCAGGGCATCCCAGCTCGGGCTGAGTACCGAGTTGCTGTACGCCCTCGCCCGGAGCGACGCTCTCGTCAGAATCGGCGAGGACCTCGTCTACTTACCGGACCAAATCGCGGAGATCGACCGCCGACTCGAAGAGCTATCGGGAGAGTTCACGGTGGCCGAGTTTCGCGATTTGATCGGGGTGACCCGCCGTCACGCCGTGCCGCTGCTCGAGTGGTTCGACGGCCGCGGCCGGACGGTCAGACACGGCGATGTCAGATCGCTCAGACCGCGGCAGGAATCTGACGACCGGTAGCAGGCAAGGGTGAACCCGCTGCTGGAATCTGGCGACGCTCGGTTTCGGTGAAGCCACCCCAGATGCCGTACTGCTCCGTGGATTCCAGCGCGTACTCGAGACAAGAGGCCTGGACCGGGCACACCTGGCAGATGGATTTTGCCCGGGCTTCCCGACGTTCGCGTTCATCCTTCCTCTCGGAAGTCGTAGGCGGAAAGAACAGATGCGAATGGTTCCCCCTGCACAGCGCAATAGGCTGCCACGAACGATCCATCGGTGTCACAGGCTCCTCCTCCTCAGTTGCGACACAATGCAGCGGCCGGGAGAAAATAGACATCTGATCCGACGCACGCCAGGAATAAATTGCCATTCGCTAAGCCCAGTTTTCGCGATCGGCTCGGAATCGGCTAGCTCGATGGACCCGGTGGAGCGACTTGGAGAGTGATTCCCTCCACCGCAAGCACCTCGATAGGAGACCCCGGCTCCACCTCGGCGGCCCGATGTGCCCGCGCTCGCCAGCGGGCTCCGTCGATCAAGACCACCCCATCCGGCTGCAACACCGTCTCGGCAACCCCAACTCTGCCGACGAGATGCTCCCGGCCGATCGTCGGCGTGCCAAACCGAGAACGGGCGATGGTGGTCATCGCGAAGAGATAGAAGAGCATGATGCCGACGACGGTCAGCACCACAGCCCACCACTTTGTGCTCATCTGAGCTGGCTCTTGAATGAGTGCCAGGCCACCCCACAACATCAAGACCGTTCCGGCGAGACTGCGGATCCCCAGCTCATGGCGTTGAAAGTCCCACGTGTATAGGCCGAGCCCGAGCACCGCAGCGGCCACAGCGAGCCAGTTCATCGGCAGGGTGGCGAAGCCGTAGCCCGCGAGGATCAAGGCGAGCACCGCGGCGCCCGCAGCCACCCCGGCTCCGGCGGCATAAAACTCGAAGGCGGCTGCGGACAGCCCGGCCAGCAGGAAGAAATACGTTGCATCCGGGCGGGTGCCGAGTCGCAGAAACCGGGTGAGCAATGTCGGCTTGAGAAACCGTACCTCCACGGAAGAAATCGTCACGGGTGTTCCGTCGTCCAACCTGGCTTCAGTCGCCGTCTCGAGTGTGACGGTCGACGAGCCCGCAACCACATCCAGGCCATCGAGTGCGGCGATGAACTGTCCGATAGTCGGCTGCACGATTTCGATGGGCTCCAGCGTCGTGTCTTCGTCGACAACCACCTCCTCATCTTGCAGATCCCACGCCCAATCTCCGGCAAGGATCGTCAGCTTGTCGCCCGCAACCGTCGGTGACGTGAAGCCGATGCGGGCTCCCGGGGCCGCTCCTGCGATTGCCACCCACTCGAGGAGTTGGGCAGCCCCGCCGTATGCAACCGCTCCGTCCGGACCTACCCAGGCGACAACGGGAACCACTGAAGACGCTATGGCTTGCCGCAGCTCCTCCGGATTCCCCGAGGCGATCCCGGCGTTGTCGAGCTTTATCACCACCAACTGGGCGTCATCGGTCCCGATCGCATCTACCAAGAAGTCGAGTCCCCGCTGGTCGAGCGGGCCGCGCACATCAGCGACGACCACCGACCCCGCACCGGACTCTTCGGCAAGGGCTGGGACGATGCCCAACGCGGCGGCAACAACGAGCAGAAACAAGGAAAGACGTCTCAACACGACGCCGCATGGTAACCGGCCCCTCTTGGGCGGTAATGCCGCCGACCCCGGCCGGTAGTACGCTTCCGGCCATGGCATCACGCATCCTGGTAATCGCGGATGAGCCTTGGGCGCGCAACGAGGTTCATGCCGCGCTGACCGAACCCGACTACAGCTTGATCGACCACAACGATCCGACGACCGCAGCCGATGCCTTGCGAGAGGCGGAAGCAGAGGCGGTTGTCATTGATCTCCAGATCGGCAACATGGGTGGTATGGCCATTGCCCGTGAACTCCACCAGCAGGCTGCTCTCAACGGCGAAGCCGCAGTTCCGGTTGTACTGCTCCTCGATCGCCAGGCCGACAGCTTCCTCGCCAAGCGGTCGGGCGTGGCCCGTTGGGTGACAAAGCCGTTCGATGCGCACGACATCCGGACTGCGGTGGAGAGCGCTCTCGCGGGATAGCTCGATGCACCGAGAACTCCACCGAGGGACGGCAAGCGGGTGCGCCCGAAGCGACGGGCTCGGTGCGACCCGAAATTGCAGAATGCAAAGCACGGCATGAACCCCACCAACATCGTCTACATCGCGATTCTGGCGACGTGTGCCGTCGGGTCCGGATTCTTCTCCGGGTCGGAGACCGCATTGATCGGCATCGGCCGCGAGCGGGTTCACCAAGTTTCGTCGCTGGGGCGGCGGGGCAGGCGCGTTGCCCAGCTAGTCGCTGACCCGGAGCGGCTCTTGTCAACCCTGCTGGTAGCCAACAACCTCGTCAATATCTTGGGAGCGGCGGTCGCCACCACGCTGTTCATCTCACTGCTGGGCGAGCAGTGGGGTCCCTGGGTCTCGACGGTTGTGGTCACGATCGTCGTCTTGATCATCGGCGAAATCACTCCCAAGACTGTGGCTGCCAGGCACCCAGAGCGCTTCTCGTTGGCAGTCGCCCCGACCATTTGGCGACTCTCTCTCGTGCTAGGACCGATCGCCCGGCTCTTCACCACGGTCACGCGGGGCTTGCTCCGTCTCTTTCGTATGCCGGCGGACGACGACTACCGGGGTGTTACCGAGGCCGATATCAAGGCGCTGGCCGAACTCAGTGCCGCCGGGGGCGAGATCGAGGCCGCCGAGCGGGAGATCATCGACTCTCTGTTCACCCTCGCCGACAGGCCCGTCAAGGACGTCATGACACCTCGGGTCGACATCGTCACGCTGGGAAACCCGGTCACGATCGAGGCCGTGCGCGATGCGGTAACCAGCGCTGCACACTCCAGATTCCCGGTGACCGGGGGCAATCTGGATGATCTTGCCGGAATCCTCTATGTCAAGGACGTCCTTCGCCTGCCGGGCGACCCAGGCCCCGCCGAGATCTCGGCCCTGATCCGACCCGCCACTTATGTGCCGGAATCGGCACCCATCCTGCAGGTGCTGCAAGACATGCGGGCACGCCGCTTCACGTTTGCCCTGGTTCTCGACGAACACGGCGGCATCGAGGGCATCGTCACCATCAAGGACCTCGTCGCAGAGTTGGTGGGTGAGCTCCAGGATGAGTACGACCCCGGTATTCCTTCGATTGTCCAGGTGGGGCCGGGTCGGTGGATGGCAGACGGCCGCTTGCCGCTGGACGATCTCGACGAGGCGCTCGACCACGAGTTCCCCGAAGGGCCCTACAGCACGGTCGGTGGTTTGTTCCTGGCGGTGGCGGGCCAAATACCGGCCGATGGGCATCAGCTGAGCATCGACCACTACCGCCTCGTCGTCATGCGCATGGACCGCAACCGGATCGACCGCGTCCGCATCGACAAGCTCTAGAACCCGCAGCGGCCGCAACGTCCCCGGCCTGGCTACAATCCCTCCTCCACGGGACGTGGCGCAGCTTGGTAGCGCGCATCGTTCGGGACGATGAGGTCGCCGGTTCAAATCCGGCCGTCCCGACCAGAGGCCGGCAGCGATGCCGGCCTCTTCCCATTCTCTCCCTCAGGGGGAAGACGGCGCAGCAGAGCAAGCCGGCGGGGGTTTGCGGTCAGTCGCGATTGCGTGTGATGCTGGCCCGTAGCGCCTCCAGCTCATCGTGGAGGCGGCGCCGGGTACTGCGCTTCAATAACGGACCAAAGAGCAGTCCGGCGAGTCGAGCCGCCAGGCTCTCGGGACCGGTCTCCACGTTGGTTGTCACCTCGGTACCGTGATCGACGGCCCGCAGCTCGAGCGTTCCCTTGAAAGGGAAGGAGAACGGACCCCGCTCCGAGGTCGTGGCAAACCTGGTGGGACGCTTGAATTCGACGACCTTGAACCCGATAGCCGACTTGCGCATACCCTCGGCATACTCGGCGGTGAACCGAGCACCCGCCTTGACCTTGTCCGACAGCAGACGTACCCGGGAAACCCCAGAAACCCAACGCGGCATGTTTTCCACATCGCTCACATAGTCGAACACTTCATCGATGGAACGTTCGATGACGATCGAAGATTTGGCAATCATGGCGACCTCTTGCGGCTCAGCTCTACCGTACCGCATGTATCGGCCAAGAGGTAAGCGCACCTAAGCCCGGCTGCTGCAAGCAGCTTGGAGTTCGATGCCATCGAACTCCACACACCCCGGCTGCTGGGCTGCTGCAAGCAGCGTGGAGTTCGATGCAATCGAACTCCATATCACCCGGCGGTTTCTAAGCAGCTTGAAGTTCGGGCCTCTCCTGCTGAGAGGGCAATCGAACTGGGCTGCTGCAAGCAGCTTGGAGTTCGATGCAATCGAACTCCAGGCGCCCAGGCTGCGCCGCGTTACAACAGCTGCGCCAGCTGAACGGCGTTGAGCGCCGCGCCCTTGCGGAGGTTGTCGCCAACGGTCCACAGGCTGATGCCGCCCTCATCGCCCACGGTGGGTCGCACCCGGCCGATGAGCACATCGTCGATGCCCGCAGAATCAAGTGGTGTCGGCACCTTGGTGTCATCCCAGAGCTGTGCCCCCGGTGCATCCGCCAGTATCTCGTTCGCTTCCTCGAGGGTCACGGGCCGGCGGAAGAACATGGTCGCCGCGATGCCGTGGCCCACCATGGTGGGTACTCGCACACAAAACGGCTCCACCTTGATATCGGGTGCCTCCAGAATCTTCCTAGTCTCGTTGACCAGCTTCCACTCCTCGTCTGTGTATCCCTGCTCGGTGAATGACCCGGCATGAGCAAGCACGTTGAAGCCGATCGGCCGGCTGTAGAGGTCGCTACCGGGATCGGACCAACCACCCTGAGCCAGGGATTCGCGGTCCTTGCCAAGAACGTCGAGTTCATGGGTAAGGACTTCCATGCCGGTCTGCCCGGAGCCGGACACCGACTGATAGGACGTAGCGCTCATCCGCTCGAGCCCGGCCGCACCGTGCAGGGGTCCGGCAGCCATCATCAGCACCATGGTGGTGCAGTTCGGGTTGGCCACGATCCCTTGGTGAGATCCAATCGCGGCATCGTTGACCTGCGCTACGACCAGCGGCACATCTGGCTCCTGGCGGAACGCAGATGAGTTGTCGATTACGACGCACCCGGCCGCAGCGAACTTGGGCGCGTATGCCTTGGAACGGGCTCCACCAGCAGAGAACAAGGCGACGTCGAGACCTGTCGGATCTGCCGTCTCGAGGTCCTCGACGGTTACGTCACCCCACTTGGTGGGGACAACCCTGCCGGCCGAGCGGCTCGAGGCCATCAACCTCAGCTCGGAAACCGGGAAGTCGCGCTCCTCGAGAATCGAGAGCATGGTGGTGCCGACGGCGCCGGTTGCTCCAACAATCGCTGTTCTCTTACCCATTCTCTGCACTCTCCTGTTCCTCGCCGAGGGCAAACCCGTCGTGGAGACCACGCACCGCGGCTGCCACGTCGTCGCCTCGAACCACACAGGATATGCGAATCGGTGAGGTACTGATCATCTCTATGTTCACGCCGTGGTCGGCCAGGATTCGGAACATCTTCCCGGCAATACCGAGCTCATCTGTCATTCCGGCGCCGATGAGGGACACCTTTGCGATGTTGTGATCTACGTCTGCCCCAGCGGCACCGACGTCGCCAACCACAGCCTCCGCGACCTTTTCGGCCATATCGAGATCGGCCCGAGGAACCGTGAAACTGATGTCGGTCACGCCCTGAAGTGAGACATTCTGCACGATCATGTCGACCGAGACACCGGCTTCAGCAAGCGGCTCGAATAGACGGGCGGCCACACCCGGTTGGTCCGGAACTCCATGAACGGTGACCTTCGCCTCAGAGACGTCGTGGGCAACGCCGCGGATGATCGCTTCTTCCATGGTTTCCTCCTTGACCCACGTTCCTACTCCGCCGTGGAAAGATGATCTGACGTGTATGGGGATGCGATAGCGACGCCCGAACTCAACCGACCTCGTCATCAGCACGCCGGCGCCGGCGGCAGCCATCTCCAGCATCTCCTCGAAGGAGATCTCGTCCAGTTTCTTGGCGCCGGGCACGACCCGTGGATCAGCCGTGAAGACCCCATCGACATCCGTGTAGATCTCGCAAACCTCGGCGCGGAGGACGGCAGCCAGGGCGACGGCGGTCGCGTCGGAACCACCCCTCCCCAGCGTCGTGACATCTCGTGTCTCCGGGCTAAACCCTTGGAAGCCGGCAACGATGACGATCTTGCCGTCCGCAAGTCCCTCGCGCACTCGATCGCCCCTGATTCCAATGATCTCCGCCTGACCGTGCTCCTCGGTCGTGAGGATGCCGGCCTGGGAACCGGTGAGGCTTGTCGAGCCAACTCCGTGGTCTTGAATCGCCATCGCCACGAGTGCCATCGAGATTCGCTCGCCAGCCGTCAGCAACATGTCCATCTCACGAGGATGCCGGTTGTCGGTCACCTCCGAGGCGAGCACGATCAACTCGTCCGTGCTCTTGCCCATCGCTGAGACGACGACTACTACGTCCTTCCCGGCCTTCCGTGTGGCAACGGCATGAGCTGCAACTGCCTTGATCCGGTCGGCGTCGGCTACCGAGGTGCCGCCGAACTTCTGTACAACTATCGACATGGCGGCGAGTGTACCCCTGTAGCTGCAAAGCGGAACTACCATCCTGCCGCATGTCTACCCCCACCCGACTCCTGTTTGTCGCCGCCGTCGCCGCCTCGGTGCTACTCGCTGCATGTGGAGGCTCCGACTCTGACACAGATGGTTTCGACGCGGGCGATGCGACTGCAACCACCCGCGGTGAGCCCACCACCACGACGACTACGGCAGCGCCGCCAACGACGACCACGACCTCGCCCGAGACCACCTTGCCGCCGCTACCTCCGTCCGACTACGCCGGTTTTGTCGCGCAACCAACGGCATGCGAAGCGTTGGCCCCTGCCCAGATTGCACCGATGGTCTTCAGCGGTCCCGAGGATCAAGGGCTCGACCCTGCCGTTCCGCTCCAGGCCGTCATCGCGACTTCGTGTGGTGACATCGCCATCGAACTCGACCCCGGGATCGCCCCAGAAACGGTGAACTCATTTGTGTTTCTAGCGCGGGCGGGATACTTCGACGGCACGGTGTCGCATCGCATACTCCCCGGCTTCGTTCTCCAAGCGGGTGATCCGACGGCTACCGGCCGGGACGGGCCCGGCTATACGATTCCCGACGAGCTACCGGCCGCCGGTTTCCTCTACGAGAAGGGTGTGTTGGCTATGGCCAACTCAGGACCCGACACCTCGGGCTCTCAATTCTTCATTATGTTTGCGGATGCCGGGTTGCCACCCAACTACAGCGTATTCGGACGAGTGACAGAAGGCTTCGATACGCTCGAGCGCATTGCCGCGATCCCGCTGGGTCCCAACGCATTCGGTGAGGTCAGCGTCCCGCTGCAGACGCTCTACATCGAGCAGATCAGCATATCGGAATAGGCACTGTGGCCTATGTTGGCTGCGAAGGTCGCTGGTAGAATCGCGGCGCTATGGCGAGCGACAAACGCGAAAGGCAGCGACAGAATCGCGCCGTCAAGCAGGCCGAGCAGACCAAGATCGCCCGTAAGCAGCGGGCCATCGCCCTGACCAAGCGCATCGGGGTGTGGGTTGTTGTCGGGGTGGGCCTGCTCGTTCTGGCCAACATCGTCTGGGGATGAGTCTTTCGACCGCCGCCGGCACGGGTTATGGCGGTTGACCTCCACCTGCACAGCACCTTTTCCGACGGCAGTGCGACGCCCGCGGAGATCGTCGCAATCGCTTCCGACTTGGGACTCAGCGGCATTGCCCTCACCGATCACGACACGCTCGAAGGTCTTCCCGATGCTGCCGCCGCCGCAGAGCGAGCCGGACTGCGGTTCATCGGTGGCACCGAGCTGTCGGTGCTGTGGCGCGAGCAATCCATGCACCTATTGGTGTATTGCCTCGAACCCGGTCCCGGCTTGATCGAAGAACAGCTGGCGATATTGCGCAGAGGGAGGAACGCCAGAAACGAGCACATAGTCGAATTGCTCCGAGGGCTCGGGATCGACATTACGTATGCAGACGTACTCTCCGAAGCGGGCGGGGGTGTCGTGGGTCGGCCTCACTTCGCCGGTGTCCTCGTCAACAAGGGCATTGTGACGTCGGTAGCAGAGGCGTTCGACCGATTCCTCGCCCAAGGACGCCCCGCCTATGCCCCGCGGCAGAGGCTGGCAGCCGAGGAAGCAATTGCCTACGCCCGAGCGACCGGCGCCGTTCCGGTCATCGCCCATCCCCATACGCTCAACTTGCGTGCTGATGAATACGCCGACGGGTTTGCAGAGTTGGTTGACCGGGGATTGGGTGGAATCGAGTCGTTCTACGCTGAGTATTCCCCCGAGTTGCGCCAGCGGCTCGCCTCGATCTGTTCCGAGCTCGGCATCGTTGCTACCGGAGGTTCCGACTACCACGGCAAGTACAAGCCCCAGCTCCAGGTTGGCATCGGCAACGGGGACCTGCGGGTGCCCGATGAGGCATTCGATCGGCTCCTTGCAGCCCGCTGAGCAACAACAACTGTTGTCCGCCCCAATGGCGTAGGCTTGCGAGGACCAGCGGGGGCTTAGAGCTAGCAACTACGTAGGACCTGAAACGTGAGCACATCGGATCTGGCCAGGCTTCGAGCACCGGTCGAGTACACCGATGTTCGGGCACGGCTCAACACAATGCGGGCGTTCTTCGGCGCAGCCCTGACCATCCTCGCAATTACGGGTCTGACACAGAGTCTCGATGCGGCTCCCTGGGTTCTGCTGGTCGGCCTCTATCTCAGCGGCGACGCCCTATGGCGACGCGGCCACGGGGCCAGCGCAATTCCAATGCTGGTCACCGACATAATCGTCATCGGCATCATCAGCATGCTGCGGGACGACCCGGGGCTGATCGAAGCCGTAGCCTTTCTCTACGTGCTGACCGGGGCACTGCTGCTGCTGCGGATTCCCGTGGCCATCGTGGTAATCGCGTTCGCCGTACTGGTGGGAATCCCAGCTGCCGTAGTGCGACCAATCCTCGATCCGAACGTGAGTGCAACAAGGGAACTGGCCCTCGACATGGTCGTCGTAGTCGCGATTGCAGCCATCATGGCCACCTTGTTGTACGGCGCGGTGCAGGCACTCCACGCGTCCACGATGCGGCACCAGACCGCACTCAACGCGGAACGTCGCGCGGTGGAGCTCAAAGACGAGTTCGTCTCAATGGTGAGCCACGAGTTTCGCACGCCGCTAACCAGCATCGCCGGTTTCTCCGAGACATTGAGAGCCACATGGAGCGAACTCGGCAAGGAAGAGATCGAAGAGTTCTTGATCATCATGAGGCAGGAAGCACATCACCTGAGCAGCCTCGTCGAAGACATACTGGTGATCCCACGCATCGAGGCGGGTCGCCTTCGGTTGCGAGTCCAGGAATTCGACCTCGCCGCCGAGGTCGCCGCAACATCTCGCCTCGTGTTTGCGGACACCGGGAAAGAAGTCAACGCAGCCATTCCCGGCGGGGTCATGGTCAAAGCCGATCGCGGTCGCACCGGCCAGGTCTTACGCAACCTCCTCGACAACGCCCGTAAGTACGGTGGGGATGCCGTCGAGATCGAAGGCGAAGCGGGTACCGACATCTACACCATCTCCGTATCGGACAACGGGCCCGGCATCGCCGAGGACGACTGGGAACGCGTTTTCGAGCACTTCGAACAGGTATCCAAGGGGGACTCCCGCTCGGATGAAGGCGTTGGGTTGGGTCTGCCTATCGCACGGCAACTCGCCAGGGCGATGGGTGGCGATGTCTGGTACGTGCCCCGCTTTCCTACCGGAGCCTCCTTCCGCTTCTCGATGCCCTTGTCGCGGATCATTCCCCAGGCGGTGGCCCCGACCACGGCGGATACTGGAAGCCCGGAGGTCTCGACCCACAACCCGCGAGCCGAACCAGAACCGGATTCCGGCTAATCGATCGTCTCCCCAGGCTCGGCCGACTCCAGCTCAGACCAAGGACGCGCATCGTAGGTGTGTGATGGAAGCGGTGCAGGAATGTCTCGTGGTCGCCACGCCAAAACCCACGAACTCTGTCGCGGAGCTAGCGGCGGTGTCGCCAAGGCGTTCGCTTCATCCTCGAGCAGGACGGCAATTACCGCGGCGATAGCGGCTGCCTCCTCGTCACCTGCGCCACCGGTGATTTCGAACCTTGGGGTCATGACTTGGACTCTACGAGTTCGACGAGCGTTCCGGCGAACGCCTTCGGATGAACAAAGGCAATACGGGCTCCGCGACCGCCGATACGCGGTTCGTCATCGATCAGCCGCGATCCCTCTTGTCGCAAATGGTCGAGCGCACCTTCGATATCGGCGACGGCAAGCGCAATGTGGTGCATGCCTTCGCCGCGGTTGGCGAGAAACTTGCCCACTGGAGTGTCCTCGGCCAGCGGCTGGAGCAGCTGGATGAAGGACCCTCCTACTGCGATCATGGCCTCCTCTACGCCCTGCTCCTCGACCACCTCGCGGTACATGGGCTCAGCTCCGAACATACGCCGGTAGCCGGCGATCGCATCGTCGAGGTCGTGAACGGCAATTGCGACGTGGTCCAGGTTGTAAGCGAACATCCCACCAAAATAGTGCAAACATGATTGCGCTTCCCTCCCCTGTCCCATGAAAGAGACGATTACCGACCTACGTGCCCTTGCCGACCGGCTTCTCTTGGCCGACCGGCGCGCCATGCAGCGCCGGATCAGCGGAGCCGCCAAGATCAACGTGCCCGAGAAGCGGGCTCGAGCACTGCGGGCCATCGCCGCTGATCTGGATGCCGCAGCCGTCCGGATCGAGGAGAGGCGACGCGCCCGACCAGACACGATCTCATATCCGGCCGATCTTCCGATCGTCGATCGACGCGCAGAGCTGCTCCAAACCATCCGCGAGAACCAGGTCGTGGTGGTGGCCGGCGAGACCGGCTCCGGGAAGAGTACGCAGCTACCGAAACTCTGTCTCGAGCTCGGCCGAGGAAGCGAAGGGTGGATCGGTCATACCCAGCCCCGACGGATCGCGGCTCGCTCGATCGCCACCCGCATCGCCGACGAGCTGGGCGCAACTGTCGGCGGGCTCGTCGGCTACACGGTCCGGTTCTCCGACCAGGTCGGCGACCAAACCGTCATCAAGTTGATGACCGACGGAATCCTGCTCAACGAGATTCACAACGACCGAAGCCTCAACCGGTACGACACGATCATCCTCGACGAAGCTCACGAGCGGAGCCTCAACATTGATTTCCTGCTCGGGTATCTGAAAGAACTGCTGCCGCGTCGCCCCGATCTCAAACTGATCATCACCTCAGCCACCATCGACACAGAGCGATTCGCCGCACACTTCGACGGCGCACCGGTAGTCGAGGTCTCCGGGCGCACCTATCCGGTGGAACACCGGTACCGTCCCCTCGACGATCCCACGCAGCCCGAGCCCCGCGACCAGCCCCAGGCAATCGCTGATGCCGTAGTCGAGCTCTTCACCGAAGCCGAAGGGGACATCTTGGTCTTCTGCTCCGGCGAGCGGGAGATCCGAGATGCCGCTGATGCGATTGCCGAACTCGACTTGCGTCACACCGAGATCGTCCCGCTATACGGTCGGCTATCTGCCGCCGAACAGAACCGCGTGTTTCAGCGCCACACGGGACGCCGCATCGTCGTCGCCACCAACGTTGCCGAAACCTCATTGACGGTTCCCGGAATACGTGCGGTCATCGACGCAGGAACGGCGCGGATCTCACGCTACGGGAGACGAACCAAGGTGCAGCGCCTGCCCATCGAGCCGATCTCGCAGGCCTCTGCCGACCAGCGCGCCGGCCGATGTGGGCGATTAGGGCCCGGCGTCTGTATCCGCCTCTATTCGCAGGACGATTTCGACTCACGGCCCGAGTTCACCGAACCCGAGATTCTGCGCACCGGACTGGGGTCGGTGATTCTCCAGATGGCGGCGCTCGATCTTGGTGACGTCGAGTCCTTCCCGTTTCTCGACCCTCCCGACTCAAGGAGCATCCGCGACGGCTTGGCATTACTCGAGGAGGTCGGGGCGCTGCGACCCGGTCAGGAAGACGCCCGGCGGCGTCTCACCAAGCTGGGAAGAAGGATGGCTCGGATCCCACTGGACATCAGGCTGGCTCGCATGGTCCTCGCCGCAGACGGCAACCTTTGCCTCCGAGAAGTCGAGGTCATCGCAGCCGCGCTCTCGATACAGGACCCGAGAGAGCGGCCGATCGACCGGGAGCAGCAAGCCGACCAGAAACACGCTCGGTTCGTCGATGCCACCTCTGATTTCCTGAGCTGGCTGCACTTGTGGGACTACATCGGGGCCGAGCGGCGCGCCCGCACGTCGAGTCAATTCCGCCGGCTCTGTCGTGACGATTACCTCAGCTATCGGAGAGTGCGAGAGTGGCAGGATATTCACGCCCAGCTGCGCGATATCTCGAACGAACTTGGTCTACATCGCAATCGCAAGCCCGCTACACCTGATGAGATCCACCGTTCTCTGCTCGCTGGGCTGCTGTCACATGTAGGACGCAAGGACCCCGACGGATACGAATACCGCGGTGGGCGGGCAACGCGTTTCTACATTTCGCCCGGCTCGAGCCTTTTCAAACGTTCCCCCGAATGGGTAGTGGCGGCCGAGATTGTCGAGACCACCCGGCTATGGGCGCGTACACTCGCGAGCATTCCGCCGGAGTGGGCGGAGGAGGTCGGCGCACACCTCATCAAGCGGTCGTTCTCCGATCCGTGGTGGGACGCCGGGCGCGGGGCTGCGGTCGCCAGGGAAACGGTCTCGTTGCTCGGCTTGCCGCTACACACCGATCGCGTCGTCCAATACCGCAAAGCCGATCCGGCTGCGGCCCGTGAACTGTTCATCCGGCATGCGCTTGTCGCGGGGGAATGGGATACCGAACACCCCTTTGCCGCAGCCAACCAGAAGCAGATCGATGACGTACTCGAGATCGAAGCTCGCGAGCGACGTAGCGACATATTGGTAGACGATGATGCGCTCGTCGCCTTCTTCGAGGAGCGGATTCCCCAGGACGTCACGACGGTCCGCCACTTCGACCGATGGTGGCGTGACGCCAAAACCGCGGATCCCCAGCTGCTGAATCTCAGCCGCTCCGATCTCGTCGATCCTGGGTCACGCCGGCCCGATCCGGAGGCGTACCCGACAGCATGGTCGTACGGCGATCTCGGCCTTCGCCTCGACTACGAGTTCGACCCTTTGAGCCCGGCCGACGGCGTGACAATCGACATCCCCCTCCGCGGTCTCGAGCGTATCGACCCGGCAGCGTTCGAATGGCACGTGCCCGGATTGCGGCTCGAATTGATCACAGCTCTGATCCGGTCGCTGCCCAAGCATCTGCGCAAGCTTTTTGCTCCCGTGCCCGAGACGGCACAAAGGGTCATGGGCCGGCTCGATCCTTCCGACGACGTTGGCTTGCTGCATCCGTTGCGTCGCGAGTTGGCACAGATCAGCGGCGCCGCGATTCCGGTGGACGCGTTCGACGTCCAGACCTTGCCTCCGCATCTCCGTCCTCGATTCCGCGTCGTAGACGAATCGGGCGACCAGGTCGCCGCCGGCGATGACCTGGCGACGTTGAAGGAGGAACTGCGGGCAGCAACTGCATCGATCGTCGATGCGAGCACCCACGAGTTGGAAACAACGGGCCTGTCCGGTTGGAGCATCGGCGAACTGCCTCAAACCGTAGAGATCGGCGGGGCCGGGCATACCGTCGAGGCGTACCCGGCATTGGTTGACGAAGGGCACTCGGTTGCCGTGCGGCTGCTCGCCACCGAAGCCGAACAAAGTGCCGCAATGTGGCAGGGCACGATCCGGCTCTTGCTGCTGAACCTGCCGACGCCCGGCAAGCTACTCCGCCCGCTGCTGACTGCGGAAGCCAAAGCGGCGCTGCGCACCGGGCCGTACCAGAACCAGACAGAGTGGGTGGAGGACTGTCTCGGGGCAGCGTTGGGTGAGGTCATCACGGAGGCGGGGGGTCCGGCGTGGAATGCCGTCGACTTCGACGCATTGCTGGGGACGGCTCGCGATGAACTCCATCCGCGGGTGACGAACATCGCCACCCAATCGCTCGAGGTCTTTGCGTCACTGCACACGCTGGAAACCGCTTTCAATCGTCCAGCCATACAGCACTTCGATGCCGCACTGCGGGACGTCGCCGATCAGGTGTCGGCGCTGGTCTATCGCGGCTTCATGACCGCGATTGGATCCGACCGGCTTCCCGACGTTCGTCGCTACCTCGAAGCCGCCGCTCGGCGCCTAGACCGGCTGCCGCAAGACCCGGCGCGAGATCAACAGCAGATGGAGGTCGTACAGCGTCTCGAGCAGGAACTAGAGCGAATCCAACAAGCCCTGGCCGCCGATGAGCGTCTAGTGGATGCTGCCTGGATGATCCAAGAGCTTCGCGTGAGTCTCTTCGCCCAGACCCTGGGCACCCGCGGCAAGGTCAGCGAGAAGCGCATTCGCCGGCTCCTCACCGAGATCGAACTCGGCTAACCCGCCTCCCATCTGTTCTTGCGGATCTGGGCGGTGCCCTAACCCGCCGTTGTCCGCAAGAACGCAAGGAAGGGAGCCCGAGTTGACCGCAGGCTGATTTCATCAGCCGGTTAGCATCGGGACAACGGAGAAAGGACCTCGATGAATCCCGTCATTTGCGCTATTGCTCGCACACCGGTCGGCAAATTCAACGGTGCTTTCACTCCCCTGAAAGCGACCGATCTGGCCACCGTGGCCATGAGGGGCGCGATCGACCGGGCCGGCATACCCACCGACGAGATTGGAGAGGTGATATTCGGTCATGTCATCCAGGCGGGGCAAGGGCAGGCCACCGCCCGTTTCGCAGCATTCAACGCCGGGGTTCCGATGAGTGTGCCCGCGACCGTGATCAACAAGGTCTGTCTTTCGAGCATGACCGCCATTCAGGACGCGGCACGGCGGATCCGTCTCGGCGAAGCCAAGTTCATCCTTGCCGGAGGCATGGAGTCGATGACCAACGCTCCTCACATAGTCGTCGGGGCACGTCAGGGTTTCCGCTACGGCGATGGCGTCCTGGCAGACGCCCTCAACCAGGACGGCCTGCTCTGCGCCTTCGACCGGTGTTTCATGGGTGAAACGACCGACAGCAAGAACAAGCTCCTCGGCATCGGCCGCACCGAACAGGACGAATGGGCCGCCGCATCCCACGAGAGGGCGGTCGCAGCTACCAAAGCAGGGGCCTTCGACAACGAGATCGTCCCCGTCGACGTGCCTCAGCGGCGGGGAGAGCCGCTCATCGTTGAGTCAGACGAAGGACTGCGACCGGGAACGACCGTGGAATCGCTGAGCAAGCTCCGCCCCGCGTTCACCTCCGATGGCACGGTCACCGCCGGCAATGCTTCCCAGATCTCGGACGGGGCGGCGGCCCTGATAGTCGCGGACCGTGCCGCGGCTGAGGCAGCCGGCCTACCCGTCGTCGCCGAAATACTGGCCTATGGGCAGACAGCCGGTCCCGACCCGACGCTGCATGAACGTCCCACCGAGGCAATCGACAAGGCTCTGGCAACAACGGATTTGGATCGCAGCGACCTCGACTTGGTCGAGATCAACGAGGCATTTGCCGCTGTGGCACTTTGGTCGGCCAAGATGCTCGATATCGAACATGACAAGGTCAACGTTCACGGGGGTGCGGTGGCCATCGGTCACCCGCTCGGCGCAAGCGGAGCGCGCATCACCATCGCGCTGATCAACGCGCTGCGATTGCGCGGCGGCGGCATCGGGGCTGCTGCGCTTTGTGGTGGCGG
>JASJAS010000069.1 GCA_030066875.1 Acidimicrobiia bacterium
GGCAATAATAGATGCCAACTGCGGAAGGGTCACCCCGTCGCGTATACCCCGTGCTCGTCGATGTAGCGCCACACCGCGTCGCGCACCAGGAACCTCACGCTGCGCCCCGCGCGGGCCTGACGCCGTAGCATCGTGCCGCTGAGTTCCACCGCGGGCGTATCCAACCAAACGAAGCGCCCTCCACTGAGTGCCACATCGACTTCGCCCGGCTCCACCCCAGGGCGGGGCACAACCGCAACCGAGGCACGACGCAGTACCTCGTCGGCGTTGTGCCAAGTTGGCAGCCCGCGGGCCGTGTCCGCACCCAGGATCAGGATGAGTTCCTCGTCGATTGGGAAGCTGTTCAGCGTGTCGATCGTGTAGGTCCAACCGTCACGGCGAATCTCTCGATCATCAGCTTCGAAATACGAAACGTCGGCGATGGCCAACAGTGTCATTTGCCAACGATCCTCAGCAGATGCCACGTTGCGCCCGGCCTTCTGCCAGGGAGCACCGGCAGGAAGAAACGTCACGACGTCGAGACCCAAATCGCGATACGCCGCCTCGCCTGCGAAGAGATGAGCGAGATGAGGGGGGTCGAAGGTACCGCCGAGGATGCCGCGTCGCACGGACCGCAGCATAGGCCGCCGACCGGTGCTCGGCTCGATTGAAGCCCACCGCCTCGTCGTAGTCCGGGATAGGGATCAGCCGCAGCCCGTAGTGTGGTGCCACAAAGCAACCCAGCCAGTCTTCCGGGTCCTGATAGACGTCACCGATTCGTACCGAGAAGTGCAGTGCGGGCCGGCCGTGATCGACGCCGCTCCGACCAAGAACTGTGGAACGGGTCACTTGCTGGCCGACGACTACCCCAACCGAGTTCAGGTACGAGTAGGACGTCCGCAACCCGCCTCCATGGGCCACCGTGACCGACAGCACATCAGCGACACTGCCGACGAACGTGACTTGACCGCCATCAGCAGCGCGGACAGCAGAATCGATCGGCGTCGCGATGTCGATCCCCCAATGGCCCCCATACCGCCCGATCGGCGCGAAACCTCGCAACACCTCCCCGGCAACCGGTTCGGCCAGGCCGGCGCACGCACCAGCAGGTACGAGAAGCGCCACGACCAGCGGGAACGTCGCGGTGAGAACCCGAATATGGTCTGCCTTCCCAGCCACCGACCGCACCAACAACGTACAAGTTCTCGAAGGAGAAAGGAACCAGCCTGGAGCCGGCCGATCTACGCGGGCGACGCTTCAGTCAGACGGGGACCGGCGAGATCGACCGCGAGCGAACGCAGCTCGTCGTTGCGGAATGGCTTCACGAGTGCCGCGTCTGCACCGAGCTTCTTCGCCTCGGTGTGGGCATCCTCGTAGCCAGAAAGGATGAGAATCTTGGCGTCGGCAGTGGCGGCCTCGGCGCGAACCGCCTCGAGCACCTCCCACCCGGTCATGTCGGGGAGACCGATGTCGAGGATGACGAGATCGGGTGCGGCTTCCGCAGCAACCTGCAGTGCTTCCTTGCCGTTGGCAGCGGTGAAGACCTCGAAGCCTGCAGGACGCAGACACATTTCAATGAGGCGCCGTAGCACCTCTGAATCATCAACTATCAATGCACGAGCTGTCGACATCTCGATTCCAAACCACGTATTCACAGTTCCCCTCAGAACGTTTCCTTGGCGTACCTGTCGGCCGAGGTGCTGATTAGTTAAGGGCACGCAGGATCGAGGGGTGGGAACGGTGCCGTGGAAACGCGATGTCTTCGACGAAACGTTCGAGGTGGCGCAGGGTGCGCACCTCGTGAATCGCATCGCACGAAGGCTGGTATCGACTCATCACCGAGTCGCCGGTGTCCCAGAAACGACGGGCCTCCGGGTTCAGCCAGAACAGGGATCGGGCCCTGCTCGCCAGCTCGGCCAGAAGCTCCTCCTCAGGCTCTCGGTAGTTGTTGCGAGCGTCACCGGTGACGATGACCGTGGTCTGAGCCGTGACTGCACTCGAATGGCGGGCTGCAAACTGGCGTAGCACCGCTCCGTAGTCGGAGTGGCCGTCGTGGCCGACCACCCGGGCCTCCCGAGGCATCCGGCTCATACTGTCGGCGAAATCCGTGCCCGGACCGAAGAATTTGGTGACCTCGTCGACCGCGTCCACAAACGCAAACGTGCGCACACGAGAGAACTGGTGGCCGATGGCGTAGGTCAGCTGCATCGTGAAGCGCGCAAAGGTCGCCATCGAGCCGGATACGTCGCACAGCAGGACAATCTCCGGTTTGGTAACCCGAGGCGGGCGATAACTCGGCTCGATCAGAGCTCCCCCGTGCGCCAGGGACTTGCGGATCGTCCGCCGCAGGTCGAGCCGACCCCGAGCGGCGTGGCGCCGACGCTGCGCGAGCCTGGTTGCCAGCTTCCTGGCCAGTGGAGCAACCGCGGCCTCGACCCGCTCCAGCTCTGCCCGGGTGGCATGCATCAAGTCCACATCCTCAACCAGCGGTTCCCGCAGAGTCCGCGCCACGGGTTCTGCTCCCCGATCGGCCACGAGCCGCCGGACGATTTCCCGCCGAATCTCCTCGCGAAGCAGGAGCATCAGTTCGGCAACGTCGTCGCGCGACAGCCGACCGCCGAAGCCCGCCACTTCCTTTCCGGCGGCAAGTGCTTCCTCTATCCCTTCGAGCCGCTGCATGACCCGGTATAGGTAGTAGCGGCCCCCGACCGGACGGCCTTGCTGGAAACCCGACAGCTGCGAGACCGCAGCTCGCACGCCTCGACCCAGTGCCGCACCGTCTCCGCCGCGAAGCGCCGCGGCCAGTTGGGCGATCAGTGCATCCGAATCCCTGTCGCCACTTGGCTCGCGATCTGTCTCGTCCTCTGTGATGGCCGGAGGGACGCCTCCGAAGAAGACATCGAACGCAGTATCGAATGACGCGCGGTGTCTTGGCACCTTCACCATGGTTGCCGCAAGTGCTTCCCGCACCGCGGCTCGATCTCCAATGTCGATCACCTGCAGCGCTGCCGCAGCATCCAGCGCCTCCGCGGTGGATACTGGCAAACCCAGCTCGCGCAGTTCCCCGATGAACGACCCGAGGCTCTTGATCACGATTCGAGCAGTTCTCGGGCAGCTTTCTCGATGTCGGACTGGTACTTGAGCAAGACTTCGAGCGTGCCCACGGTGATCTTCGCGTCGACATCCTCGACGCCGAGCGCCAGCAATGTGCGGGCCCAGTCAAGAGACTCGCTAACTGAGGGAGCCTTGCGCACAGCAAGCTGCCGGATCGAACGAACGGTTCTGGCGATCTTGTCGGCCATAGCATCTGGGAGATCTGGCACCTGTTGCAGGAGGATGCGTCGCTCCCGGTCCACGGTCGGATAATCGATGTGCAAGAAGAGACATCTTCGTTTCAGAGCTTCTGACAGCTCCCTTGTGTTGTTTGAGGTCAGCACGACCACCGGACGATGCTTTGCGATCACTGTGCCCAATTCGGGAATCGTCACCTGGAAGGCATCCAGCACCTCGAGTAGCAAGGCCTCGGTTTCCATCTCGACACGATCGACCTCGTCGATCAGCAGCACCACAGGGTCTTCGGAGCGGATCGCCTCCAACAGCGGGCGTTCGAGCAGAAACTCTTCTGTGAAGATGTCGCCCTCGATCTCGTACCAGGATTTACCCTCATCGCTTTGCAGCCGCAGCAGCTGCTTGTGATAGTTCCACTCATAGAGAGCCTTGGCTTCATCCAAACCCTCGTAGCACTGCAGCCGGACGAGACGTCTGCCGGTGGCAGCAGCGATGGCTAACGCCAGCGACGTCTTGCCGACACCGGCGGGGCCTTCGGCCAATATCGGCTTGCCGAGTTGATCCGACAAGAACACCACCTGTGCGATGCGTTCATCTGCCAGGTAGCCCGCTGCCTGCAGAGACTCTGCGGACGCAGCAGCGGTGTCCCAGCCGGTCACCGTCTGAGGTCCGGGTCTGTTTGCGTTGCTCGCGTTCGCACCGTAAAAACTGAATCACCGCTGAGGACTCCACCGCGGGCAAACAGCCGCCCGCCCTGCCAGTTCGACAACCCAAGTTCGGGCCGGCTCAGCGCATACTGGCCGTCGATCCATCTGGTGAAGCCGTTGCCGACAAAGGGCGAATCGATCGTCGCCCAGAACTCTTCGTGCTCGGCCGCGGACTCCGCAATGAGGCTGGCCCCAAAGCGGGGGCTCTGCTCGTTGAACAGGCGAACGGCCGTTGGCTGATCCGGCACCACGGTCAGCGTGACTTCCGGGCTGTCCTCCCATTCCCACTCATGACCTAGACGGTGTTCGGCGATCGGCTCTGTTCTGGGCTCGAGGACATTGCCTTCGGCCCGGCTGATGTCGACCTTTTCGAACCACACGGGAGGGAGCAGATGCTCCGCATATTGGGTGACATGCAGTTTCGAATTGGTGCCCAGATTCTTGCCCGCCCGATCGAGTGCGTCGAGAAACACCGGCACCAGTTCCGCAGCGCGAGATTCGACGATGCAGCACGTATTGAGGGTGTTGCACACCTTGCGATCCAATGAGTGTTCCACCGCTGCAGCAAACTTCGCTGGATCGGCACTGTCGCCGGCCACAATCCAGGCGCCGCCGGTCCCGTGCAGGCTCACCGGAAGACCTGCTTGACGGGCGACTGCACCTAGCTGTGCAACCGCAGCTCCCGAGCCGCGCGCCACGGCCAGGGCAAGCCGAGCGTCGCTGAACAGAGCCCATCCGGCGGCGCGCGCCCTGCTGTCCACCAGCGACACAACACCTGACGGGAGGCCTGCTGCAGCGACTGCCGGCTCCAGGGCATGCTCAACAATCGCCCGAGCCGTCTCCAGCGCGTCGGAGCCGATCCGGAACACAACAGCGTTGCCGCTCCGAAGCACTCCGGTCGCGTCGGCAAAGACATTGGGGCGTCCTTCGAAGATGAATCCAACGACTCCCAGCCCCGCCCGCATCAGATCCACCTGCCAGCCGGTGTGGCTGACGGTCTCCATCGGCCAGTTGCGTGTGGACGGGGCCCCCTCCCAGATACGCAAACCGGAAACCATGTCTGCGCGCATCTTTGGTGACAGGGCGAGCCGAGTCGTCGAGCGTCCACGCTCCTTGGCCCGCGCGACATCCTTCTCATTGGCCCTGGCGATTGGAGAGAACGCTGCGTCGTCGGCGAGCCGCCGACCGAAATCGTTGTAGAAGGCGGTTATCTGGTCGTCGCTCACAGCCCCCAGTTCGGCGAAGGCGCGGCTGGCCGCATCAACCGCCGCGGCGGCAGTGGTGTGGGCTTCCTCCGGGATATGGAGCAGGTCGCCGGTTGACTGAACAACGACCAGATGGTCGCCAGGCTGAAAAGCGGCTGCCAATTCTTTGCTGACACGGGCCAGCTTGTCCCCGCCATAGGGAACGACCATTCCTGCTTGGAGTTCGGTGAGCCGGTCTGTCATGGAAAGCAACGGTAGCGGGTCAGAGCGCCTCCGGCTGTCGTGGCGTGTACTGTTTCCCGATGAGCGGTGCCCGCGAGCGGTATACCCATGGCCATAGTCCGGTGGTTGTTGCCGCTCATGCGCGGCGTACTGCCGAAGAAGCGGCTGCTTTCGTGACGCCACGCATACCGGTCGGATCTCACGTTCTCGACTTCGGCTGCGGTCCCGGTTCGATAACCATCGGTCTCGCCGATCACGTCGGCTCCGAAGGCACCGTTGTCGGAATCGACAACAGCCCAGCCGCTATCGCACTAGCCGCCAAGGCCGGCAGCAAGCGGCCCAACCTGCATTTCCAGACCGAGTCGGTCTACGAACTGCCCTTCCCGGACGCCAGATTCGATGTGGCCTATGGGCATCAGGTGATGCAGCACCTCGCAGATCCGGTTGCCGCACTTCGCGAGATCAAGCGCGTGCTGAAGCCCGATGGACTGATTGCAGTACGAGACTCCGATTACGCATCGATGACGCACCACCCCTCCTATCCGGAGATCGAGGAGTGGCTCGAGCTCTACCGCGCCGTGGCTCGGGCAAACGGCGGGGAACCCGACGCGGGCCGCCGGCTTCTGCAGTGGGTGAACGAAGCCGACTTCGCGGATCCGGTGGCCACCACTTCGACCTGGACATTCGCGACCGCGTCGGAGCGCTCCGAGTGGGCCCAGCTGTGGGCCGATCGGATCCAACTCCCCTACTTCACCAGCCGCGCCGTCGAACTGGGCCTCGCGTCGGCGGAAGACATCGAGAGAATGTCTGAGGCGTGGTTGCAATGGGCAGCAGAGGCGGATGGCTGGTTCTCCTTCATTCACGGCGAGGTCGTCGCCGTCAAACCGGGAGCCTGAAACCGCTCAGACGAGGACGACGAGGTCATCGCGATGGATCACTTCGCCACCTACCTCGGAGGTGTGCCTGCCGGCCACGCGCGCCAGCATCGAGGAGCCCAGACGAACCAAACCCTTGCCAACGAGGTTTCCACGGCGATCTATCACCTCGACGGCGTCACCGACGCTGAACATGCCTTCGACTGCGGTGACCCCCACGGCCAACAGCGATCCCCCGCGATCGCGCAGCGCGGCGATGGCGCCGTCGTCGATGGTGACGTGACCCCAGGACGGCAGCCCAAATGCGATCCACAGCTTGCGAGCCGCCAGCCTCTCCTCTCGAGGCGCGATCCAGGTGCCGACCTCTTCACCCTCGGCTGCCTGCAATGGAGCATCAACATCGGATGCCGCCGCGATCACCGTCGGGATGCCCGACCAGGCAGCCATGCGAGCTGCCGCGATCTTGGTGGCTACACCTCCGGAACCCATGGCACCTGCCTTGCGGCTGCGATGGAGGTCATCGAGGATCTCATCGGTGTCTCGCACGGCATTGATCAGCTGAGCGTCGCTATCGAGTCGGGGGTCATTGTCGTAGAGTCCGGCCGTATCGGTCAGGATGATCAGCAGGGCGGCGTCGACCAGGTGGGAAACGATGGCGGCCAGCCGATCATTGTCACCAAACTTGAGCTCGTCGACGACCACGGTGTCGTTCTCGTTGACGATGGGGACGATTCCCAGCCCCAGCATGCGGTCCAGGGCTTCCCTGGCGTGAAGATACTGTTCGCGTCCGATAACGACATCTCGAGTGATGAGCACCTGGCCGACAATGCGATCGTGCAATGCGAACTCGCGGGCATAACGCTCGACGAGCTTGCTCTGGCCGACTGCAGCGGCAACCTGGAGGCCGGGGAGATCCGACGGCCGTTCGTTCAGCCCCATTGTGCTGAGACCGGCCGCGACCGCACCTGAGGACACCAACACTGTCGGGTGACCGCGATCCCAAAGCGCTTCCACCTGATGTACGACGCGAGTCAACCCATCCTCGTTGATGCCCCCTTCGGGCCGGGCAAGATTCGAGGACCCCACCTTGACCACAACCGGTTTGCCGGTGGGTGCCGGGTTTCTCATTGTTCTTCCTCGCCTTCGCCTGCCCGCCCTTCGGCCGGTTCGTAGGTGAAGACAATATCGCCGATCCGCACGTCATCCCCGGCAACTGCTCCGGCTTGGGCCAGAGCAGCGTCGACCCCAATCCGCGCGAGCCGCCGCGCCGCGAAGTCGGCAGCCTCAGCCACCGTCAGGTCATCGAGGTTGACCGCACGCTCTGCAGCCCTGCCTTCCACGACCCACTCGCTGCCTTTGCGCTCGATGGAAAACGACGGGGGAAGCGGGCGGTGGAGAACGAAACCGGCACGGTCCGGCGCTTCCCGGAGGTGTTGCTCGATCTCATCCGCGATGCCATAGAGCAGCACGGAGACTCCCTCGCCCGTGACCGCGGAGATGGGGAGAACCTCGACACCGGCTGATTCCGCCCAATGCTGCTCCGCTTCCAGGTTGTCCACTGTGTCGATCTTGTTAAGCGCGACAACACGGCGTCGGGCAACCAGGTCAGGAGAGTGTTTCGCCAACTCGCTGACCAGCACCTCGTACTGCTGTTGCGGTGAATCTGTTTGCAGGGGGGTTGGGTCGAGCAGAATCACCAGCACTCGAGCTCGTTCGACATGGCGCAAGAACTCGTGGCCAAGCCCTTTGCCGTCGGCCGCGCCTTCTACCAGACCGGGAATATCGGCTAGGACGAATTCGTGATCACCGACGGCAACGACGCCGAGGTTCGGGGTCAGCGTCGTGAAAGGGTATTCAGCGATCTTGGGCCTTGCTTCGGACACACGAGAAATGAGGGTCGATTTGCCGGCGTTCGGATAGCCGACGAGAGCAGCATCGGCGATCAGCTTCATCTCGAGGACGACCGAGATCTCCTCGCCGAATTCACCTTGCTCGGCAAACGAGGGCGCTTTGCGCCTCCGGGCAATGAGGGCCGCGTTGCCACGACCGGCCCGGCCACCCCGGGCGACCGTGATGCTTTGGCCAGTTTCGACGAGGTCGGCGAGCAAAGTCCCATCCATGGAGCGGACCAGTGTGCCGAGCGGGACGCTGAGGATGAGATCCTCACCCGCGCGGCCGTGGCGCAGCTCGCCCTCACCGTGGGTGCCCGATTCGGCATTCCAATGCGGCTTGCGGGCGTAGCGGAGCAACGTGGATAGCGAACTATCGGCCCGAATCACGACCGAACCACCGGCTCCCCCGGAGCCCCCGGTCGGCTTGCCGCGCGGTTTCCCCTTTTGCCGCTTGAATGAGGCGACACCGGCGCCGCCGGATCCGCCGCGAACGTGAATGGTGACCTGGTCGACGAATGAAGCCATGACCGATCGCCGGGCTTCTGACCTAGTCGACGACGTTAGTCGACGGCTAGGACGCTCACCTGGCGGCGGCCCTTGCGGGTGCCGTATTCGACGACGCCGTCGACCTTGGCAAACAGCGTGTCGTCGCCGCCGCGACCAACGTTGAGACCGGGATGGATCCGGGTACCGCGCTGGCGGACGAGTATGGAACCGGCGGTCACCGCTTGGCCGTCAAAAGCCTTGGGGCCGAGCCGTTGTGCCGCAGAATCGCGACCGTTCCGGGTTGAACCACCCGACTTCGTCTTGGACATGAGCTAGTTCTCCTCGGCAGCCGCGACCTTGTCCTTGCCGGCGGCCTTGCTTGCTGTCTTCTTCTTGCTCGTCAAGGTGATCTTCTTGACCCTGATCGTCGTGTAAGTCTGACGGTGCCCGGCACGGCGCCGGTATCCCGTCTTGTTCTTGTACTTGAAAACGTCGACCTTGTCCCCGCGGTGCTCTCCCAGAACCTCAGCTGTGACCTTCGCCTTTTCGAGCTTCTTCGCATCGGAAATGACAGTGCCGTCTTTCTTGACGATCAGCAACGGGGTAAAGACGACTTCGCCGGTCTCTTTGAGACGCTCGACGTCGAGTACATCACCCTCGCTGACCTTCGATTGTTTTCCGCCGGCGCGGATGATCGCGTACATCATTTCCTCCGAGATCCCCGGACAACTCATCGTGCCGGTACACGCCCGACCCGCGAGCAACCGTGCCCGTCGTAGGAGCGCCGGCGCATATTAGTACAACCGCAGCCGGGCAGAAACCCCTAGCGGCCCCGGCTCAGCGGCAGTCGCTACCCTTCTTCGGCCGCGGGAAGCGGGGCCCCCGCAGTTGCCGCCTCTTCGTAGAGAACCACGCCGCGGCCGTTGCATTGCGGGCAGACGTCGCTGAACGACTCCAGGAGCCCAGCCGACACGTTCTTTCTCGTCATCTCGACCAAGCCAAGATTGGATACATCGAAGACCTGCGTTCTGGTCTTGTCTTTGGCGAGATGCTCGCGAAGTCGCTGCAGGACGGCGTCTCGGTTCTTGGCAACCTCCATGTCGATGAAATCGATGACGATGATGCCGCCAATGTCGCGCAGCCTCAGCTGCCGCGCGATCTCTTCCGCTGCTTCCAGGTTGTTCTGCAGCACGGTTTCTTCGAGATTGGACCGGCCGACGAAGCGTCCTGTATTCACGTCGATGACTGTGAGTGCTTCCGTGCGGTCGACCACGATGTGGCCTCCGGACGGCAGCCAAACCTTGCGATCGAGGGCTTTGCGCAGCTGATCTTCGACGTGGAACCTCTCGAAGAGACCGAGTTCATCCTCGTAGAGCTTGACCTTGTCTAGAAGGTCGGCCTCGGTGCCTTCGAGATAGGCAAGAGCCTGCTCATGGGTCTTGGGGTCGTCGATGAGGAGCCGACGGAAGTCGCTGGTGAAGTGCTCGCGGATCACGCGGAGCACCAGCGGAGGCTCTTCATGAAGCAACTTCGGGGCCTTCTGTTCCCCTTGGGCCTCGATTTCCGCCCAGATGCGAAGCAACCGCTTGATATCCGCTTGAATGTCCTCTTTGGAAGCCCCCTCGGCAGCTGTCCGAACGATGACGCCCATCCCCTTTGGCCGCACCTCGCCTATCACGGTGCGGAGCCGGCGGCGCTCGTCGTCCTGAAGACGGCGGGAGATCCCACGCACGTCTGAGTTGGGCGCCAACACGAGGTAGCGACCGGCGAGGCTGATCTGATTGGTTAGTCGGGCACCTTTGTGCCCCAACGCGTCCTTGACGACCTGAACGAGCACGGTGTCCCCGGGCTTCATGACCAGTTCGATCCGACGGGCTTTGCCCTCGATCTCCGCGTCGTCGTAGTTGACGTCACCGGCGTAGAGCACACCGTTCTTCCCCTCGCCAAAGTCGACGAACGCCGCCTCCATCCCGGGGAGGACGTTGCGGACCTTGCCCAGATAGACATTCCCGACTAGCGACTTCTGGTCGGAACGGGCTACATAGTGCTCGACGAGGACCGGGCCTTCGAGGACGACGATCTGTGTCTGATGCGGGCTCGATCTCACCAACATCTGCTTGCGAGCAGTGTTCGGCGGCGGAACAACCTCGAGGTGTGGCCTCGGTCGGCGCCGCTCGCCGCTACGAGCCGCGCCGCGCTTCTGCGATGCGGTCGAACGACCGTTGCCGTTTTGTTTGCCACCGCGTTGTGCGGCTCGCTGGCCGCCGCGTTTCCTAGACCCGGAGCCCTGTTTCTCCGAAGGGGTTTGCTTCGGTTCCTCGACCGCTCCCCGGCGGACTACCCGCGCGGTCTTCTTGCGGAACAATGCCATCAATGATCTCCTTGAGTCGCCAAGTAGGGCGAGATGTTTGTGGCGGCGACATTGCCGCCGGTGCCGGCCAGAGTACCGGTTTCGTCGCGGCGTTCTCGAAAAGACTGCGTGCCGTCAGACTGGCCCAAGCGGCAACAAACCCGAGCAGAATCGGGTCGAGCAGTGAGTATGGATGTGCGAAGCTGGCCCGCATCCTCATTCCCCGGTTCGAGACGCCCAGCCACGGAAATGCGGCTCGACGGACTCGAAGAGTAGCAGAAAGACCGCGAATTTCGACAGTAGAAATCCGTCGCTCTTAGCGGTAACCCAGGTGCTCCGCACGACCATCGGCGTGCTACGCTCGACCTTCATGCACCGACGCGCTGAACAGGGCTGGCTCGAGGTCATTTCCGGCCCGATGTTTTCCGGCAAGAGCGAAGAACTGATTCGGCGACTGATCCGCTACAACCTCGCTCGAGTCCCCACCCAGGTGTTCAAGCCCGAACTCGATACACGCTATGCGGAGAAGAGGCTCGTCTCGCACAGCAACCTCTCGGTCGAAGCTGAGCCGGCCAAAGACTCGGCTGAGCTGCTGTCGGCGGTCGAGGATCGCACCGTTGTGGTTGGAATAGATGAGGGTCAGTTCTTTGATATCGGGCTGGTCGAGGTGGCCACCATGCTCGCCAACGCAGGGAAGCGGGTGATTGTGGCGGGTCTCGATCTCGACTTCCTCGGCAGGCCGTTCGAGCCGATTCCTTCGCTGATGCTCCGGGCCGAGTACGTCACCAAGAGCCTCGCCGTGTGCCATCGATGTGGTGGACCCGGACTCTTTACCCAACGCGTCGTCGACTCGGATGAACTCGTCGTGCTGGGGGCAACCGACTCATATGAGGCGCGATGTCGCTACTGCTACGACCCGCACGAGGCGAAGCAGACACGGCTTCAGCTGGTTCCCGACTGACGGGTCGGTTCCTCGGTCACGTCCGGCCCAAGTCACAAGCCGGGGCGGTCTCGACGAGACCGGCTTGCTGATCTGTGACCAAGTCACAGATCAGCCATCAACACGTGAATTGATTCATCGATTCACGCCTCGATGCGGATCAAAGATCCGCATCGACGGGAACCGGCGATCGACGCATCCATACCGAATGTCCTAGACCGATTGCGACACTCATCGCTATGTAGGCCGTACCACCCGCACTCAGGAACGGCAGGGGCAGCCCGGTGACCGGCGTCAAACGCACGGTCATCCCGATGTTGACGAACGCGTGAAACACCAGCATCGCGGCAACACCAATGGCGACCAGTTGGCTGAATCGGTCGCGACCGTTCGCTGCAGCCACCAGCAGCCTCCAGGTGATCACCGCAAATAGGCCGATCACAACGGTTGCCCCAACGAACCCGAGTTGTTCGCCGATCGCGGTGAAGATGAAGTCTGTCGATTGCTCGGGGACAAACGAAAGATTGGTCTGCTGCCCCTGGAACAGACCTCGCCCGAACAGCCCTCCCGAACCTATGGCGATCTTGCTCTGTGCCAGGTTGTAGCCGGTGTTGGCAACGTCAGCGGTCGGGTCCAGGAACGCAGTTATACGGGCGATCTGATACTCCTCGATCGCCTCTGCCTTGAAGAGGCTCACCGAAGCGACAACCGCAGAGATGAGGAGGAAGGCGAACTGGCGCCATGTGATCCCGGCGCTGAACACCATGACGACGGCCACAAAACCGAGCACGAGCATCGTGCCCAAATCGGGCTGGCGGAAGATGAGCACCGCAGGTATGGCTACCAGCACAACGGATTTGGCTACCTCTCGCCAGTGCATCGTCTTCTCGACGGAACCCGCCAAGGTCGCGGCCAGTGCCAAGATCAGCGAGATCTTCGCCACCTCCGAAGGCTGGAATCGGAAGAAACCAATCGATATCCAACGATTGGCACCGGCAACGACCGGCATATAGAGCACGACGATCAGCAGGACCAGACTTCCAACGTAGGCAATAGGGGCCAGCATCTTCAGCGTGCGGTGCTCGATGAGGGAGGCCAGGATGAACATGCCGATGCCGACAACAACGAAGATCAGCTGACGCCGCACGAGTTCGGTCGGGCTCTGCCCGTCTGCCAGCAACCGGGGTGCAGAAGCCGAGTAGATCATGACGAGACCAAGGCCACTCAACGCCAGGTAGGAGACGATCAGCGCCAGGTCGGGACGGAGGGCACGCTCCCTTTGGAGAAGCGTGACGGGTTCGGTGCGACGGGCTGTGAGAACCATCAGTCTGCCACCAGCGCCGGCGCGACCTCGGTCATCGGCTGATCGAGGAGGAATTGCAGGATGGGTTTGGCGGTAGGTGCTGCAATCCCGCCGCCGCTGCCTCCCCGTTCGATGATCACCACGACGACCCACTCGGGATCGTCAATCGGGGTGACACCTACGAAGAGTGCAGTAGTCACAGCTTCTTGGATGACGTTGTCCTCGTCGTCGGTGCGGCGTTTGATGACCTCGGCAGTGCCGGTCTTGCCCCCAACCTGATCCAGGTCTTCTCCGAAGTCGATGAAGGCAGAGTGGGCGGTGCCTCGGGGATCGTTGACTACCCGCCGCAGATCATTGCGCAGCGCACGCACGGTGGCTGCGGACAGGTCGTCGATGACCCGCACCGGGGTTGGGCTGAACTCCCGAACGAGGTCGCCATCTTGCGTACGAATCTCGTCCACCAAACGCGGTTGCCACACGGTGCCTCCGTTGACCAGCGCGGCGTAGGCGGTGGCCAGCTGAACCGGCGTTGACAGCATCGATCCCTGGCCGACTGCTGCCTGGAAGAGGTCGCCACCGAACCAGGGGCTCTCGAAGTCGAGCCGGCTCGGGTCGAGCCGCGGGTCATCTTCATCGGCCCACTTCGAGAACAACTCGCGGTCGGGAACAATCCCGGGGCGCTCGGTGGGTAGGTCGATGCCGGTCTTCTCATCAAACCCGACCAGCCGCGCCCAATCCTGCAACAAGTTCTCCTGGTCGGTGCCTTTGTATTCATCCCACAGGGCGTAGCTGAGTTCCCAGAAGTAGGTGTTGCAGGATCTCATCAAGGCATCGTGGATGTTCTGCAGGCCGTCGTCCTCACGGGTCCAATTGAAGAAGACCTGCTGGCTCCCTTCGCCAAGGGGCTTGGCGAGTTGACCGGAACAGAGGATCTCTTCCTCGACGGAGTCCACATCCTGCGGAGAAATGCCCTCCTCCATCGCCATCACGTAGGTCAAGGCCTTGAACGTCGACGCTGGGGCGTACTGGCCGGTGACCGCGAAGTTGATGAGCGCGCCTTCCGGCAGTGCTTGGTAGACCTGCTCGTCGAGCCCCGCGACAAAGATGGACGGATCGAAGTTGGGCACAGAGCCCATTGCGAGTACCGAGCCGTCGTTGACGTTCATCACGAGTCCGACCGCACGGACCGGGCAGCCTTTGTCTTCGGTCCCGTCCTCTTCGCTTCCGGGCTCGCAGCCATCCGGGTTGTACTCGGTCCGGGCCAGTTCGAGTCCGTCGGTGAGAGCTTGCTCGAGAACCTCTTGGAGTTCGATATCCAGCTCCAGGATCAAAGTGTTACCGGGATCGGGGAAGTCCTCACCCAGCACATCGAGGACGGTTCTGAACGCATCGACCTGGAACCAGATGCGACCCTCGGTTCCCTGCAACTCGTCGTCATATTGCGCCTCGAGCCCGGCCTTCCCCAAGATGTCGGTGTGTTTGGCGCCCTCTTCGATGTCCACCGGATCCGGCTGACCGATATAGCCAAGCACGCCCGAGGCGAGGTTCCCGTACGGATAGGTACGTTGTGGAACCGGGATTACCGACACCCCGACGAACTCCTCCCGATGTTCGGCGAGGTACACCGCGGCTTCGTTGTCGAGATCGGCCATGACTACGCGGCGATCTCCTCTGGTGCGAGCGTCTTCGACGGTGTAAGCGACTTCGTCTGCGGGGAGCCCCGTGAATGCGGCAAGTAACGACACCAAATCCTCGACGGCTGCTTCGGGCACCAAGGAACCATCAACCACAGCGGAAAACGCCGGGCGGGTTTCGGCAAGCTTGCGGCCTGCCCGATCGACGATCTGGCCCCGCGGTGCCGGGGTGTATACCGACTTGACCTGCAAAGCCTCGGCTTGGGCAACGTAGTCCTCAGCCGGAACTACCTGCACGCGCCACAACTGCAGGGTGAGGATGCCGAACATCGCCACGAAGACAAACCCAACCGCCCCGAGACGCCATGTCGATTTCACGTCGACCACCCCACCGGCTGGCGTCGACCAATGAGACGGGTGACCAAAGGAAACACGATCGCGGCAACGAGAACGTTGTACGCGGCAGGAATGACAGTGTTTTTGATCACGGCGGTACTCGTGAAGAAGCGTTCTCCGAAGAGGGTACCGATGACTATGAATAACCCGATGGCGAGGAGCGTGAGCAGGAGTACCCCTAGTCCCACGATGACCGGGCCGTCGTCTGCTCGGTTGCGGAAACGCAAGGCCACGTAGACCACCACCGTGTACGACATGGCCCAGAGCCCGAGTGGCGCCCCGCCGAGGAGATCGAGCAACATGCCTGCGGTGAAACCGAGTAGCAGAGCAGGCTCGGGATCGACGTAGCGGACACAGGCGAGTACAACGACGAGGACAACTGCAGGTGACGCACCGAACGGGTTGATCCTGCCGTCGCCGAAGACCGCGGTCTGGGCAACAACTGCAAGGACGACAAGCAGCAGCGAGATGCCGACGTCACGCGCTCTCATGGCGTCTCCCCCGTTGGTGGCCCTGGGTCGACCGGGCCCGAATCAACAGGCAGTTCGTCTTCGGCATCCAGGGGCGAGTAGCCCACGATCACCTTCACGAAATCCAGTCGGGACGGATCGATGGCCGCCTCGACCTCGGTATCGAGCCCGAATCCAGTGTCATCGGCTGCAGTCTTCTTGACAGTGCCCACCACTATTCCCGGTGGGAACCGGCTCCCCGCAGTGACGACGACATTGCCTTCCCGGACTGGTTCGTCGGCGCGAAAGATGCGGAGAATCAATGTGTCGTTGTCCCCGGTGAGCAGACCGCTCTGGCTGGTGACCTCGTCTTGAACCGAGATGGTGACGTTCGGATCGAAGATGAGACGGACCCGAGCTGAGCTGCGGAAAGCCAGGTCGACCCGTCCCACCAGACCGTGCTCGTCGATGACCGCATCCCCTACGGAGATGCCGTCGTCCGCTCCCTTGTTGATGTAGCGCACCAGGTCGAGGGTGCTGGAGCCGGGTGAGTTGATCTGCGCCGTAACCGTGGGTAGATCCTCGGGAGCGGTCAGATCGTTGATTTCCCGGAGGTGGTCCAGCTCGGCCTGCAAACTCGAGAACTGCTGTACCTGGTCTTGGAGCTGCTCGTTCTCCAGTCGAAGCGCCTCGTTCTCTTCCCGGAGACTGGCGATGTCAGAGAGAGCGTCGATGAACCCCACGACGGGTCGAGTCACCGCCGAGGCCGCTTCCTGCAACGGCGAGAACAGCGTCTGCGCCCCTTCCCGCATCGTGGTGCCGATTCCGCCGCCCGCGCTGCGGACGTCGAAGGTGGCGAGAAGGAAGGCCACCACGAGCAGACCGATCATCAGGGATGTAGATCGATCGAACCTCTGGAAGGACTGCATCAGGCTCTCCGCGCAGACGGTCGGCGTGAGCTGCTGGAGGCAGTTTTAGCGGCGGCCGCTGGAGGAGAGCACAACATGGAGGACCTCGAACTCTTCGAGACAGGCGCCCGACCCGAGGACGACCGACTGCAAGGGCTTGTCGGCGGTCACGATCGGCATTCCGGTCTCGTTGGCGAGCCGCTGATCCAGCCCGCGGAGCAGCGCCCCGCCCCCCGTCAACACGATGCCTCTGTCCATGATGTCGGCCGCAAGTTCTGGCGGCGTCTTGTCGAGTGCATACTTGACGGCGTCGACAACCTGCTGGACAGGCTCTTCGATTGCCTCCCTGATCTCAGCGGCGCTCAACACGACGGTCTTGGGAAGACCGCTCACGAGGTCACGCCCGCGAACCTCGGCTGATGGCTCGTCGGGGAAGGGGAAAGCCGAACCGATCGCCATCTTCACCTGTTCTGAGGTGCGCTCCCCCAGCATCAGGTTGTACTCCTTCTTGACCCACGACATCACAGCCTCATCGAGTTCGTCGCCGCCAATACGGGTGCTCTTCGAGACAACGATGCCACCAAGCGAGATGACGGCGACCTCGGTGGTTCCGCCGCCGATATCGACGACCATCGACCCGGATGGTTCATGGACGGGCAGGCCGACACCGATCGCAGCAGCCATCGGCTCCTCGATGGTGTACGCCCGGCGCGCTCCCGCGTGGTAGGCGGCTTCTTCGACCGCTCGCCTCTCGACGGCGGTGATCCCGGAGGGAACGCAGATGACGATGCGGGGACGGGCAGCAAACCGACGGTTGTGCACCTTGTTGATGAAGTACCGCAACATCTTTTCCGTGATGTCGAAGTCGGCGATGACCCCGTGGCGGAGAGGTCTGATGGCCTGGATGTGGGATGGCGTGCGACCGATCATTCGCTTCGCTTCCATACCCACTTCGAGGGGTCGGTTGTCGCGGGCGTTGATTGCCACAACCGAAGGCTCATTGAGCACGATGCCCATGCCACGCACGAAGACGAGAGTGTTCGCCGTACCCAGATCGATGGCCATATCTCGGCCGGCGACTGAGAAGAGGTTGTCAAGCATCGTTGCTCACAATTGAGGGAACAGGATCAGTTTACCCAGGCGCCAATCACGACGTCGCGAAAAACGCGCTCGGCATGCACATCTGCACGCGTAGGGCACCGTATCGGCGCTTCCGATTTACCTCAAATCAACCCAACCCGCCCCCTGCCCTGTTCTTGCGTAGATGACGGCCGATATGAGCCGCCAGTTACGCAGGAACGGAATGGGAATGGGCTAGCCGAAGAAGAGGGCCAGTTCTCGTTCGGCGCTCGCCGGCGAGTCCGAGCCATGGACGATGTTGTTGGTCATGATCAGACCGAAGTCGCC
>JASJAS010000070.1 GCA_030066875.1 Acidimicrobiia bacterium
TCCTGTCGGATCCAGCTTGAAGAGCACGGCGTCGTAGGAACCGGTGTGCGAGGTGTCAAAACCATTTGCTGTTGGGAAATTCGACGAGTTGGTGTCTCCGGAGACGTAAGCGTTGCCCGAGCCGTCGACTTCGATGGCGTCGCCGGCGTCCGGGCCCGAGCCTCCGACGTATGTCGAGTAGACGATCGAGCTTCCGTCGGCACTGAGCTTGGTAACCATGATTGCGAAGCTGCCCGGTGTCCCATGCGGCCCCACCGTGGTTGGAAAGCTGCTCATTTGGGTGTGGCCCGTGATGTAGGCGTTCCCCGATGCATCCACAGCGACGTCGGCTGCCCGGTCGATCTGGGTGCCGCCAACCTCGGTGGAGTAAACCAATGTGGGGTCGATGATCAGCGGCTCGGTTGGGTCGAAAGTACCGACCTCGAATTGCACAGTGTCGCCGGTAAGCAGGTATGCGCTCTTGACGGGTTGACGAGTGCCGCCGATATTCTGATAGGTCACGGGTGCCGAGAACGTGACATGCCGACTCCCGTCGAGCCCGACCACCAGCCCACCGGTGTCGTCGACGCTCAATGAGGTAGCCCCGTCAAAACCGAGCGCAATGCTGGAAGGATCGGCTCCCGGCTGCACGATGAAGTCGTACTGGAGCTGTTGGAGGTTGCCGTAGTAGCGAAGGTCGACACCCGGATAGACGTCCCGGTATTCGACCGCGTCGAAGGTGGACACGTCGGTGAGCCACTGGTCGGGATCGTCACCGATCAAATAGTTGACCGAGCCCGCCTGTTCCCCGTGAGTCACGAGCGCGGGCTGATTGGCTCGACCCAGGACATTCATGCGGAAGACGTAGCCCGCTCCGTCTTCGCCGACGACCACGATGGCGTCGCCATCCGCCAAGGAAACTGCGTACGCCGAACCACGGGCGACGATGTCGACCGACTGATCTGCCGCCTGACCCACGTTCTGTTCAAACGACACTGGCAGGCCGAGGAGGATCTCTTCAACCGGGACCGTCTCTCGCTCGATCGAAACGGTCGGCTCCGGGGTGGGTGTCTGAAGTTCGGCAAGGGCTGTCTCGGGTTGTTCGAGTGTCTCTGCCTCAGGAGCAGGCTCCACGGACTGCGCCTCGACGTTCGAGTGCTCGTCGACGACGTTCGGCTCCGGCGCCGTGTAGTCGATGGTCAGTCTGGGCCGTTCGACTGGATTGGTGTGTTCGGAGCTGTAGAACTGGAGGCCGTTGCTTTCGTCGTTGGTGGTGATGACCCAGCCGTGGTTGGCGGCGCCACCTGCCCAGATAGCAAGCGAGGTGGTGACGTCAAAGGTCCTCCAGCCTGGGCCTGCGACTTCTCCCGGGTTCCAGACATCATCCACGACGGAGACGGCATCGACGTCGTCTAGTTGAATCCCGTCACCGGTTGAACTCCAGGTGGCGGTTTCGGGCCAGTTCCCGAGCAGGCGGTTGATAGAAACTACGGTCGCCGGGTTGGCGTCGCTGGAGACGTTGATTTCGAGGGTGGCGGAGTTGATGGTGGACCCGATCGGGATCGGTCCCCCGTCGTTGTCGAAGATGGATCCGAACTTGATCAATCCTTGTTGGTTGCCGCTGGTGATCGAGTCGACTCGGATCTCGGATGCTTCGCTCTTGTCACCGCCGGGCAGGTCCGGCAGCGTTTCATCGATCTCGGTATCCAAGCCCGCTCTGTACCCGCCATGGCCCTCTTGGAAAACGGAGGTGGCTGCCTCGGCGGCGGGCGTTCCGACCACGCCTAGCTGCGAGAAGAAGAGCCCCAGCACCAGGAACAGCGCGGCCAGCTTATCGGCCGAAAAGACGCCGCCTCGAGCGACTTCGTCGCGCAGTGATTCGAAAGGTGATTCCGCTAGAAGCTGGGCGCGACGGGCGTCGCTTTGGCCGGGTAGCAGGTGGGGAGAACGCTGCTTCATCGTCATCCCCAGCTGGTTCCACACTTGCCCAAGACAGCACTGAGGCCCGGACGAGGCCGGGCAGGGTCAGGGGCGGAACGCAGCGAATCAGGGAGCATTTGCACCCTTGCGGCTCATCAACGGGGCGGGTTCGCGGGCACGAGCTGGCTCAACCATCGCCTGGGGGGCAACTGCTGCCTGCTGGTTCTTTGCCAGAGGCACTGTGACCTTGAATTGGGTCCATCCGTCGTCCCTGGCGTAGCTGATGGTTCCGCCCATGCCTTCGACGAGGGCACGAACGATGGAGAGTCCGATTCCGACTCCACCGGGAGCCGTTACCAGTGATCCCCTATGGACAAAGCGTTGAAAGAGGCGTTCCTCGATTTCGGCGGGGACGCCTTTCCCGTTATCCGACACCGTCCACTGGTATTCCCCACCTAGTACCCGGCCGGTGAGCCGAATCTCAGAACCCCCATACTTCCGGGCGTTGCTGATGAGATTGCGGAGGACTTGGCGTTGCCGCATCCGATCCACCGCTACCAGTGCGTCTTCGGCATGACACTCGATGGCCCCCCCAGTACGGATCATCGGAGCCACTACCTCATCGACCTCAGCAGCAGTCGACACATCCTCGATCACATACTTGAGTGCATCCGCATCCAACTGCGACGTAGTGAGGAGGTCTTCGACCATGCGATGCAGATCCTCGGCCTCATTCACAATGCTGGTAGCCAGCTCCTTGACCGAAGCTGTGGCTTCGGGATGGTCCTCGATCACCTGCGCCATCCCATAAACGATCGTCAGTGGTGTCCTGAGTTCATGGGAAGCGTTCGCCACAAAATCCTCACGAACCTTCCCCACCGCCCGCTCCGCCTCCAAACGCATCTTCAGCTCAGCCTGACGATGCATCCGAAGGGTCAACTCCCGATAGATGATGATCATCCCCGCCGGAATCAACAGAGCCAGCAACACTTGGGCGATGTCTCCCAAACGAGCCATCGACTCATCCGAAGCTGCCACCTCTGTTAGCTGCCGATCCCGCTCCTTCTGCAACAAGGCAAACGCCGTTGCATACGGTCCCTCCAACTCCCCAGCAACGATCTCATTAGCCTCCTGAGACCGCCCCGCCTCAATCAAACTGAGAACTTCACGCGACAACGCATCGAACTCAACAAACGCCGCCGCCAACTCCACCGACACTTCCCCACCCGACGCCTCCAGCTGCTCGATTCCCGACCCAATCAATCCCAACGCGGAGCGAGCCTGATCCGCCGACGTCAACAACTCTTCAGAAACATCAACCCCCAATTCCCGCTCAATCGACGCAAAGTGATTCGCCATCGCCACCTGCGCCCGAGCCACCGTCGCAATCCGCAATGTCTCATCCGCCACATGCACCGCCTCAGCATGCAACGTCAACCCCTGCGTCCCCGCCGACACCACAAACACAATCGCCGACACCACCAACAACGTCGCCCCCACAGCAGTAGTCACCACCCACGCCTTGCCCCCCTTCTTCTTGCTTTTACGCACCCGGTGCAGCGCGGTGCCGCGGCCTTCATCCATGTAGTACGTATCGGCAAAAATCGCGCTCTATCAACCGCGGAGAGTGGCCATTTCGGGTGCGCAGAGAAGGACTAGACAGGACTAGCCCCTATTGACTAGTCCCTGGTCATATCTGGGAGGTCCAGAAGCGCTGTCGAGAATCCCGCAAAGCGGCCACGATGATGACTACGCTCAGCGCGTGAACAGACGCTGCCGACCGAGCAGCCGCGCTTCGAGGGGAGCCACATGGACTTGAGCAAGCTCAGCCGGAATCAACAGATCGCCCTGGGCGGCGGGATTCTGGCGATCATCTCGCTGTTCCTGCCTTGGTACGGGTTCAGCTTCGCTGGAATCGGAGCGAACATCCAGGCGTTCGACTCCGGCTTCTTTGCCTGGGCAGGTGTCCTCCTGGCGATCGCCGGTGCGGTGGTCATCGCGCTGAAGGCCTTTGACGTGGCAAACGCCAAGGCGGGCAACCTCGAGGCAGAACAACTCGCACTGATCTTGGGTGGTCTTGGCGTCATCTTCATTCTCCTGAGGTGGATCACCGAGACCAGCCTCGTCAAGTTCGGGTTGTTCGTCGGTCTCATCGCTGCCGCAGCCGTCGCATACGGCGCCTACGGCACAATGAAGGATGAAGGTCTCGAGATGCCATCCGCCGACGACTTCAAGTCCTCGGACGACAGCTAGGCCCAGCCCCGTTCTTGCGTAAATGGCGGCCTACATAGGCCGCCATTTACGCCGGAATGCTTCGGGGGGAGCGCCGGTACCAATACGTATAGAGCGTCCGATAGCCGAGGCCCTCGTAGAGCGCCATAGCAGGGGTGTTGTCTTCGACAACCTGGAGAAACGAACGGCTTGCTCCATGCTCTGCGCCCCAGGCCATGAGGTTCTTCGTCAGTTCTCTGCCCAGACCGCGCTGGCGGCGATCTTTCGCGACCTTGACCTCAAACACGCCGAGCCAGCCGTCCGCCACCACCCCCAGCCCCACCGCGACTGGCACATCAAGCTCGGCGACGAGCGCGTAAGCCGTTGGGAAGTCGATGCGCTCCACAATCCCTCGCCAGCCGGCAACCCGATCGGAGCCGATCCCCCAAAGGCGCGCAGCAGCCGTGAGCCAGGCCTCCTGGCCCGCAAGAGCGAGGGCGGATGAGGCAGTGCCGGCCGGCGCCAGGTCGGCAACCATCACGTTGGTCCGTCCCTCCGCGCCATATCCGAGTCCAGCGAGAATGTCGTCCAGTCCGGCCTCCGTCACCGGATTTTGCCGAACGACCAGCCCGAGACCCCGCTCGGCGAACCACGATCGACACCAGTCGAGCTTCTGCTCGACATCAATTGCTGACCGATGTGCCGGGTACACCGAGTTTCCACGTCGAGAGAAGCCATCTGCGTAGCGCAGCTGCCAGCCGTCGTATTCGGCCATCTCCTTGGCCGGCCATGCCCGGTAGGCAGTGTCCTCGACCTCGGCAATCAATCCGGCTTCGGTCACGACGCTCCCCGCAGGGCTTCCACCAGCTCCTTCGGAACCCGGATCGGACGACCCGTGGGACCCAAACAGGTAGCGCTGATGGTCTGTTCCACCAGGACTTCGTCATTGCGGCGTATGCGCTGCTCGAAACTCATCGATGCTCGTCGCAAGCCGGTGAGTTCCGTTTCAACCGTCAGCTCATCCGCTGGCCCGGCCGAGCCGAGGTAGCGAGTATGAAGTTCGACGACGACGATCTGGATGCCTTCCGCCTTCAGCTTGGATAGCGGGAATCCGACCTCGGCCAGCCACTGGACCCGGGCCGCCTCGAAGTACTGGATGTAGACAGAGTGGTTGACGTGCTCGTAGGGATCCAGTTCATAGAACCGAACCTGCAACGTTGCGCGATGCTTCACAGCTGGCTGCCTCCTGTTGCGAAGCCAAGTTGGCGCCACGCTTCGTAGACACCGACTGCAGCTGCGTTGGCCAGGTTCAAGCTTCTCCCGCTCGGGGCAATCGGGATGCGCACACGTTCGGCAACTGCGGGATCGGCGAGGACGTCGCTAGGCAGGCCGGATGACTCCTTGCCGAAGAGCAACACATCGCCGGCCCGATAGAACACGTCCGTGTACACCGTGGTGGCGTGCTGGCTGAAAGCAACGATCCGAACGTCACCAATGGCTTTGACAAACTGCGGCCACCCGCGGTGCGTCGTCACGTTGGCAAACTCGCGATAGTCGAGACCAGCCCGGCGCACCTTGGCCTCGTCGAGCGAGAACCCGAGCGGCTCGATCAAGTGAAGCTCGCTGCCCGTGTTTACCGTGAGCCGCATCAGGTTGCCGGTATTCGGGGCGATCTCGGGTTCATGGAGGGCGACGCGGAACATGGAGGGAGCATAGGGTGCTCGTGTATCGCCCTCAGTCCGAGACGACGAAGGCCGGCCGCCACAACCGCACCGAGTTCAGCAGGGCGATTCCCTCACATTCATCCAGAAGGTGGCGCGGTATGGGCCGCTCGACCAGACGGCCCTCCTCGAGAAGGCTCGCTCGGTAGACGCCCGGGAGGCACCCCGCGGCAACCGGCGGCGTGTACCAGGTGCCGTCCAACTTCACTGCGATGTTCGCGATCGTGGATTCTGTGAGTTCTCCCTCCTCGTTGACCAGGATCACATCCTCGGCGTCTGGATGACGTACCAGTCTCTCTTCGTACACAGCCCGCCGCGTTGTCTTGTGAAAGAGGAAGGGATCCGACGTATCGACAGGCTCCTCATCGATGGCGACGGCAACCGAGCGTCTCTCGTCCTCCACGAGCGGCTCGACCGAGACGCGGATCCGGCCGAGACGGTCGACTGTGAGCCTGACCCGAAGGTCGTCTTCGCCGCCGACGGCGGCCTCGAGGCGGGCGATCACCTCGTCCCGATCGGTCGCTATGGCGAAGTACTCGGCCGACGTCTCCAAACGAGCTAGGTGCCGGTCGAGCCAGAACCAGCCGGTCACGGGATTCCAGCGGAGGGTCTCGAGGAGCTCGAAGTCAGATCTGCCGTAGTCGAGAATGCGCGCCTTCAGCATTGCCTCTTCCAGTTCGGCATGGGGATCGGAGTCGTAGGTAATGCCACCGCCAATGCCATACTCGGCGTCACCGGTCTCGCTGTCGATGACCACTGTGCGAATACCGACACTGAAGGATGCCCGCGGGCCCTTGGCACCTTTCGGCGCCACAAACCCGATCGCTCCGGTGTACACGCCTCGAGGCTCTGTTTCCAGATCGCGGATGATTTGCATCGTCCGCACTTTCGGGGCGCCGGTTATCGACCCGCACGGGAACAGAGCGCGCAGGACATCGAGCAGCGGCACCTCGGGGTCGACCGCTCCCGTGATTGTCGACGTCATTTGCCAGACCGTGTCGTAGCGTTCGATCGCCAATAGATCCGTGACTTCTACCGAGCCGAATTCCGCTACCCGTCCCACATCGTTGCGGAGCAGATCAACGATGATCAGGTTTTCCGCACGGTCCTTCTCCGAGGCCTCCAGCTCGTGGTAACGGGCGAGATCGTCCTCCGCCCAGCGGCCACGTGGTGCGGTTCCCTTCATCGGACGCGTGATCAAGCGGTCCGGGCCTGCGGTCGTCGGATAGCGGTCGAAGAACAATTCCGGGGATGCGCTGGCGATCTTGAAGCGGCCGGCGTCGAGATAAGTGCCATAGGCTCCGGATTGGGCTGCGGCTAGATCGTGGTAGAACGCCAGCGGGTCTCCTGTGAATCTCGCCCGCAATCGCGTCGTGAGGTTCACTTGATAGGTGTCGCCGAGAATGATGTGTTCCCGAACGCGGGCGATGGCGGCCTCGTAGGCGGACGGCTCGTCGACCGGATCCCACTCGGTGATCTGGTAGGAACCGAGGCCGCTTTCCGGAACAGGATTGAGCACACGCGTTTCGTAGAGCCCGAACCACAGCAGCGGTAGATGCGCATGGAAATCGGAATGCCTGGATCGCACAACGAGATGTCTGTCAATCGCATGCGCGGCCTCGTAGCCGATGTAACCGATAGCCCACAGGCCGGCGGCAGCGGCTTGCTCCAATTCCTCCAATGCGGGTAGTACCTCGCCTTGATCAACGGCGACGATCGATCCTGCCTGGTCTGTGAAAGCTGCGGAACGTTGCCGGTTAGGCCGGAGGTCGTCGAGCCGGGCGGGGTATCTCACGCGGCGAGGGTAGCCGACGGCTACGACCGGCCAGCCACCCGAGACGCGAGTGCAGGCTGCGAATCCGACGCGGGCAGGGTCAGGCTGAAGACGCTCGCCGTCCCGTCATGCCGATACGAGAGATCGCCGTCCATGAGGAGCGCAAGCCTGCGGGCTACGGAAAGGCCGAGGCCGATCGAACCGGGCTTACCGTCGGGACTGCGCCCGACCTCGAAGACGTCGAATATCCGGTCTTGGTCTTCCGGCGGAATGGGGGTGCCGCTATCGGCTACTTCGATCGCGATCTGTTTGCCTTCTTCCCTCGCGCGAATGTCGATAGTCCGCCCCCCGTGGCGGAGAGCGTTGGTGATGAGGTTTCGCAGAATCTGGCGCAGCCGATTGCGATCACACCGGACAGTGTGTGCGTCGACCGAAACGGCAAGTCGGGTCCGCTCCGCGAGGCTCAGGGGTGAGAGCACGGCGTTGATTTCCGTAGCCAGCTCGACATCCTCGCTCACGATCGCGATCGCTTCGATGTCGGCTCGCGCGATCACCAGCAGGTCCTCGACTATCGCGGCAAGATCGGTCGCCTGGGTAGCGATGATCGAGTGGAACTCATCGACCTCAGCCTGTGAGAACTCAGCTGCCCGATCCCGCAGCTCCTCGGAGAGGCCCAGCACCGAGGCCAGCGGCGTGCGAAGTTCGTGCGACACAGTTGCGACGAACTCGTCCTTCGACCGAATGAGCTCTTCGAGTTGTTTCCGGTTGTCGGACTGTTCGGTCACGTTTGTGGCCACCCCGATTACGCCCGCCTCTCGGCCCGCGCCATCGCGCAGTTGTGAGACGCTGACGTCAAAGACTGCTCCGCCTATGTTGACCTCTCCCCTGGTCATCGCACCCGAGCTCACTGCTACGTCGAGCAATTCGATGGCCTCCGGACTGTCCTCGAGAAACTGTTCGATTGGGACTCCGACAGCCTCGCCCGGCTTCAAGCCAATCGCAGCAAGGCCGGCTCCCTCGGAAACCCTCACCACGTTGTTGTCATCGACGGCAAACAAGATGACCGGCGATCCGTCTACGACCGTCTGCAGCTGAGCTCGGCTGGCTTCGAGGCGTTCGCCGAGTATTTGTCGATGGCGCACTGCGGCGGCGGCAATCCAGGTGAGCAGGAAGGTAGCCCCAAGGTAGAGAACGACGCTGAGGGCAATCATCCCTTGCACTTGCACGGCCGTCGGCTGGCTTGCGATCAGCGGCGCCTCGATGAAGAGCACCGCCGCGCACCAGGCGGCGATGTAGAGGGCCAAGCCAACACTGCGCCGCCGCGATAGCACGAGTGCGGCTGCGGTGATGAAGAACGCCGAGGGCGCCGCGACGGCACCGTCCGGGACCGGCGCGAGGATATATGTGAGATACGTTGCTGCGCTGTAGGCGAGAAGCATGGCAAGCACCGGGGCCCGGGCACCCGATCGGATTCTTCGCAAGCCATCGAACGCGATCGCCACGCCAACGATGGTGACGATCCACCCGGAACCCCAGTCCCAAACCAAGGCAAGAAGGGCACCCAACGCAGCCGCGTTGAGCGAGATGAAAGTGCACGCAACGAGAAAAGCGCGCTCTACATCGCGTGGGTCAAACAGCGGCTCCCGCCCAAAGAGGGGCGGCGACACCGGCTGCGGATTCTCGACGGATTCGGGTCTCACCATCTGTCCTGGTTGCGCGGTTCAGCGGCACATATCTGCCTGCAATCTCGTCGGCAGGTTGTGCTGGGTGCCTGAGCTGTCTCTCGTGTCTACACCACGAGCAGCACAACCGCCCCAATCGCCAGGAACGCGACCGTGATCCGTTCGAACCAGAGTCGATTGAGCCTCTCGACCACGCCTCGGCCGGCAATCACTCCGACCGGAATCAGCAACCACGTCCACAGAGTCGACGCGATGAGCTCCGCGTTGAACATCTCTGCATAGAAGAACGCGGGAACCTTGAGGAGGTTGACCGTGGCAAACAGAATTGCGCCGGTCGCCACGAACCGACGGGGCGGGAGGCTCGTAGACATCAGATAGACAAACACAGGAGGGCCGCCAAGATGAGCGAACGTCGATGCCAACCCGGACGTCACTCCGGCCGGCCAGGCGTAGCGCTCGATCCTCTCAGGGTCGAGACGGATAGACCGGCTCGCTGCATACAGGAGAGCGTAGGCGAGCATTGCTACGGCAATGATGCTCCGGAGCATTTCCTCGTCGATCGACGACAGCACGACACTTCCGATAGCTATCCCGATGAGAGCGGCCAGCAGTAGCCGCCGGTAGATAGGGGTCTCCCAACGCTTCCAGTGGGCGGCGACGGTGGACCAGTCGGCGATGATCATGATTGGAAGTAGCAGCCCAACCGCGTCGTCCGCCGGCAGTGCCAGCGCGACCATCACAGTCACCGAAGGGCCGAGCGTTCCTGCCACGCCCGCTTTGCTGAAGCCCACCAGGAACGCGGCGAGCGCTATCACTGCGACCATCGGGGCATGTCCTCTGGTAAGCGTGGCGACGGAGAACCTCGTCTGGTTCTACCGATGTGGGTTGATGGCTCCGGGGGGGAGACTTGAACTCCCAACCAACGGATTAACAGTCCGCTGCTCTGCCGATTGAGCTACCCCGGAAAGGAAGACCCGCGCTGCGGGCCGACGGATGGTATCAGACGTGCGGCAGGAGGCCTAACTATGTCACAATGCTCGCATGAAACTCCGTATCGCCATCGCTTTCGGGATCGGCTACCTGCTCGGCGCCAAGGCCGGACGGGATCGCTACGAGCAGCTACGTCGCGCGTATCGGCGGGCCACCACGAACGAGAACGTGCGCAAGGTCATCGACCAAGGTAGGGAGATTGTCGACACCGGCACGGCGCCTATCCGGGGCGTTGTCGCCGATCAACTCACGAGTGCGAGCGACGCCATCAGGGAGCGGACCGACGGCAGCGGCCCGCGACACTAGGCAGGTGCCTTACCTCAGCGCTGAAGACAGCTTTCGAGTACCCACACCCGAACCGGAAAGCACTACGCCCCTTCGAGGTAGCCCTCCAGGCGCTTGGCGCGCGCAGGCTGACGGAGCTTGGCCAGCGCCTTGGTCTCGATCTGTCGGATCCGCTCGCGGGTGACATTGAAGTGGCTGCCGACCTCCTCGAGCGTCTTCACCTTGCCGTCGGCAAGCCCAAACCGCATGATCAGCACTTGCCGCTCCCGCTCGTTTAGGCCCTCCAACACCAGCGACAAGTACTCCTGTAGGAGTTTGAACGATGCCACCTCCACCGGGACATCGGCATCGGTGTCCTCAACGAAATCGCCGAGGGTGGAGTCGTCTTCCTCCCCGAGCGGGGTCTCGAGCGACACAGGGTCTTGAGCGATGCGTCGCAGCTCGGTGACTTGTTGTGGCTCGAGTTCCAGCTCTTGCGCGATCTCAGAGATGGTGGGCTCCCGGCCCAGCTCCTGCATCAGCGTCCGTTGTGCTCTCGCCAGCTTGTTGATGGTCTCCACCATGTGCACCGGTACCCGGATGGTCCTCGCCTGATCGGCCAGCGCCCGAGTGACGGCCTGCCGGATCCACCAGGTGGCATAAGTGGAGAACTTGAAGCCCTTGCGGTAGTCGAACTTCTCCACCGCCCGGATCAAACCGAGGTTCCCCTCCTGGATCAGGTCCAACAGCGAAAGCCCCCGTCCCACATACTTCTTGGCGATTGAAACAACCAGACGCAGGTTGGCCTCGACCAACCGTTTCCTCGACCGATCGGCGTTGCGGGCCGCCCGCTGCAGAATCACCCGGTCCGCCACCGGGAGATCCGCGGCCATAACGTCGTCGAGTTTCTCCGAGGCCCGCTCGCCCTGCTCCATCTGCATCGCCAGCTCCACCTCCTGCTGGGGAGTCAGCAGTGGATAGCGACCAATCTCCTGCAGGTACATGCGCACCGGATCGGAGACGTGAACGAGCTCGTCGCTGCTCAGCGCGGTGGCTTCGAGCGCGTTCTGCGAGTCCTCCCGCACATTGACCTTGTTCGCCTGAAGGGCCTCGACAACCTCGTCAAACGATTCTGCGGGGGCTTCGACATCTTCGAGCTCCTGAAGGATCTCGGTGACCACCAGGAAGCCGCGCTGCTGCCCGCGTTTGGTCAGCTGTTCGAGGACGGTTGCTGCTGCTTCGTTCACTCACGGCTCCGGAGACGCTGCTTCTGCTGCTGCAAAGCTAACAACTCCTCGAGTTTGTCGGAATAACCCTGATCCTCACCGGACAGGTTTTCGAGGTCTCTTTGCAGTTCTTCGATTCGGCGGGTCACCACCCCCACCTTGAGCCGATTGATTACGTCGCCGGGATCCGACTGGGGCCGATCCTCGAGAGCAAGGCCCGCCAGGAGTCGTGTCTCTTCATTGTCTTCACTCCCCAGGATCCGCCCAAGATCGGGTGACTTGCCTGCAGGCAGCTGTTCGATCTCCGGCCAAACATGCCCGAACGCCGCCCTGTACGCGTCGTCGGCAAAGAGCTCCGCGGACAGCTCGTGTTGGCGAAGGTCGACATCGTTGATCATCACCAGCCGGAGTAACTCTCGCTCGGCCTTCTCGATGCCCGACAGCTTGTGCGGGCCGGATTGTGCCGGTCGGTTGATTTCGGTGCGCCGATTTCTGGCGGCAGTGGCGACAGCCTCCTCGACGAGCCGTAGCTCGACTCCCGTCTTGCGCGAGATTGCCACTGCGTACTCGTGTCTGACCAGCGGGTCGTGATGGCGCGCAACCATCGCCGCGGCGCCGCGAATCGCCCGACCGCGGGCTTCGGCCTCGCCCAAATCGTGGCGCGCAAGCTCTCGTTCGACGGAGAACTGCAGCAGAGGTTGGGATTCCTTCATGGCAGCGACCAGCAGCGCCTCGTCACCCTCGCCGACCAGATCAGCCGGGTCACGGCCCTCGGGCAGCATGACGATACGTAGGTCGAGATCACCGGGCACGGCCATGTCGAAGCCACGGAGTGCGGCACCGGCACCCGCCTCATCGGCATCAAAAGCGAGCAACACCCGTTCACTGAAACGGCGCAGCAGGTCGAGGTGGTCTTCGCCGAGGGCCGTTCCGCAGGTTGCGACGGCCACGGGCTGACCGGCAAGATGCAGTGCAATCACGTCCGTGTAACCCTCGACCACCACCGACTCGCCTCGTCTGACGATGTCGCTCTTCGCCCAGTTCAGTCCGTAGAGGAGGCTCGATTTGTGATAGATCGGAGTTTCCGAGGTGTTGAGGTACTTTGGTCCGTCGCCCTCGAGGCGACGGGCTCCAAACCCCACAGGGTCGCCGCGCAGGTCGTATATCGGGAACATGATCCTGCCGCGGAATCGGTCGATGAGTCTGCCCATCCGGCTGCGCGACGCCAAGCCTGCAGTTGACAGCGTTCGGTCCGGGAAGCCGCGGCCTTTCAGGTGGCGGGTCAGCTCATCCCAACTGTCGGGCGAGTAGCCGAGGTCGAACCGCTCGACGACCTCTCCGCCATAGCCCCGGCCTCGCAGATAGCTGCGGGCGACACCTGCGTCATTCCCCGATTTCAGACGTTCCCGATAGAAGTCGACGGCCGCTTGGGTTGCCCGCACTAATTCCTCACGTCGACCACGCCGCTTCGCCTCCCCCGGCGCTTCGGTGAGAGTGACCCCGGCGCGGCGCGCCAGCAGCTCGACCGCTTCGCGGAAGTCGACACTCTGGGACTCTTGGACCCAGCCGAAGATGTCCCCGCTCTTGCCGCATCCGAAACAGTGGAACAGACCGCGAGCCGGATCGATCGATAGCGATGGCGTCTTCTCCTGATGGAAGGGGCAGACGGCCATCACCGACCGTCCGGAGCGCTTCACTTTGGTGATCTCAGAAGCAAGCTCGGCGAGGTCGGTTCGTTCTCTGATTCGCTCGATGTCTTCGCGCGGGTAGGCCACATTCCGAGTGTACCGGTGCCGTCGAACCCGCTTCACAGAAGCGCATCAGGACGAAAAAGAAGGGAAGCCCGGAGGGAGGGGAGGGAGTTGGGCTTCCCTTCTGTTTCACAAGGGGGGTTACCCCTGGACCTAGCGCTTGCGGCTGTAAACCCTGTGTCTGGTGTTGGCTACCTCGATGAGTAGGTCTGGGTGCATTGTCATCATTCTGGCCCTCGATTCCACTCTTGTAGTTTGCATCATATCAAACAAATTGTCAAATGATTTATTCCATCTGTCGGCTTTGTCTGATAATCTTTCAGCAATGGATGATCTTGACTATCAGATTATCACTCATCTGATCGACGACGGTCGCATGCCCTATGCCCAGATCGCATCACACGTCGGCGTGTCGACGGCGACCGTACACCAGCGCGTCAAGCGTCTTCGCGAAAGCGACTACATCCAGTCGTTTACCGTCGACGTGAATTGGGATGCACTCGGCTACCCGGTGGATGCGTTCATCAGCATCCGCGACAACGGCACACAAGGTCTTGCCGAACTGTCGGAGAATCTGCGTTCGATCCCTTTCGTCCGTTCATCTGCCGCAGTAACCGGCGAATTCGACTTGCTGCTACACGTCAAGGCGCGCTCATCGAGTCACCTTGGCGAAATCCTCGACGAGATCAGAAGGATCGCTCCAGGCCCCAGCCGCACGCTCGTTACGTTGTCAACCTATATCTCCGGGCAAGTACCGCCATTGCCGGCTGAGGAGCAATAGACCCCGACTCCGGCAAACCGTTTCGTATACTCAAACGCAATGGGTGCCATCGCCGTCGTGGTCGTCGTCGTCATCGTGTTGCTCTTCGTGGCTATGAGAATGGTGGGAAGCAATGACCCCTTCCAGCGAGCCGCGGTTGGCCTCGGCCTGAAGTTCACCCGCAGCGTGCCCGAGTTGTTCCCGCGTCTCGAAGGGATGATCAACGGCCTGCCGGTTCGTATCGACACCCCGGAGAACCGAGCGCCCGGGGTGCGCTACAGAGTGTTCTATCCCCCACTGGGGATGGCCCTGCGGCTCGAAAGGGAGACAACCATCACACGCACCCTCGGGGAACTCGGCCAACAAGACACCCAGGTGGGCGAGAAGACGTTCGACAACAGCTTCAAAGTCAACACATCTCGCCCGGACGCACTTCGCGAGATGATGACGCCCGAGCTGCGGAGAACGCTCGTCAAGCTCATCAAGGACCATCCGCAGATACTCATCGAAGACGGTGGCATGACCCTTACCACCGATTCCCCCGACGTTACGGCCGAAACGATCGTTGCCACCACAATCGCGATGGCAGCGGCCGCTCATCAACTGGTCAGCAATCGCCCCCCGCCGCTGGAGAAGCCGCCGCCCGTCCGGCCCCCGACTCCACAGCCAGCGCCGCCGCGCTCGCAACAGCCGGCGGCTCCCAGACCCGGGTCGAAAGCGGCCGATGGTGAAGAACCCGCCACCGAGCGCCGGGAGTCCGCCGCTCCAGAAGCCCCGGCACCTGCGCCCCAACCTCCACCGGCTTCGTCGCCCCCGATCCCAGTCGCGACGCCCCCTCCAACCGGGCTCCCGGATGGTTTCTTCGACGCGGTGTTCGGCGAGAGCCGCCTCAGCTTCGAGGACGAAGGCGAATTCGACGAGCGCTTTCGAGGAACCGAGGTGACGCTCGCCGGCAACGTCAAGCAGGCGCGGGAGGTCGACGAGGACAGCACCGTTTCCGTCGGACCGTCAACAAAAGCCGTCGTCACCGTCGCCCAGATCGACACAGACCTCTATGGCAAAACCGACATTGACGCGATCGTGTTCCTGCCTGCCGGGTCAGCCGCCAATCTGGAGAGAGGGAAGCAGATCTCGTTCACCGGAAAGCTCGAAAAGGTCGATCCCTTCATGAGGAACCTCTTCGTCACAGGAGCCAGACAGAGGTCCGGTTGACTCAGCCGAGTCGTTCGCGCAAATAGGTGGCAACCTGGTCCATCGCCACGCGATCTTGTGCCATGGTGTCTCGATCGCGCACGGTAACGGCGTGATCCTCGAGTGTGTCGAAGTCGACCGTGATGCAATAGGGCGTGCCTATCTCATCCTGCCGGCGGTAGCGCCGACCGATGGCCTGGGTGATATCGTGCTCGATTGGCCACAGCGGACGGAGGTCGGCCGCCAGCGCGGTGGTTACCTCGACCAGCTCCGGCTTCTTGGACAAGGGCAACACCGCGACCTTTAGCGGTGCCAGTCTCTTGTCGAGCCGCAGCACGGTGCGGGTGTCGCCTCGAACCTCCTCCTCGTCGTACGCATCGAGTAGAAACGCAAAGGTCGTCCGGGTGGCACCCGCGGCGGGTTCGATCACATAGGGCACGAACCGCTCTCCCGATTCCTGGTCGAAATAGGTGAGATCCTTGCCCGACCGTTCCATGTGCGCCTTCAGATCGAAGTCGGTTCGATTGGCGATGCCTTCCAGCTCATCGAAGCCCCACGGGAAGCGATAGTCGACATCGAAGGTACCCGCGGAGTAGTGCGAAAGCTCGTCCGCGTCGTGTTCGCGGAACCGAACGTTCTCCTCCTTCATGCCGAGGTCGACGTACCAACGCTTGCGCTCATCGATCCAGTAGTTGAACCATTCATCGGCTTCCTCGGGGCGGCAGAAGAACTCCATCTCCATCTGCTCGAACTCCCGGGTCCGGAAGACGAACTGGCCCGGCGTGATTTCGTTCCGGAACGACTTCCCGATCTGGGCGATACCGAATGGCAACCGCATGCGCGAGGTGCGGCGCACATTTTCGAAGTTTATGAAGATCCCCTGTGCCGTCTCCGGCCGGAGATACACGGCGTTGTCGGGAGATTCAACCGGTCCCATGTGGGTCTTGAACATGAGGTTGAAGTTCTTCGCCTCAGTGAACGTGTCCCGCTTCCCACATGACGGGCACTGATCGAGGGTCTCCAGCTTGTCTTGGCGAAAGCGGTTGTTGCAGTTGGTGCACTCGACGAGAGGGTCAGTGAACGAGGCCAGGTGTCCGGAGGCTTCCCACACCGAAGGTGCCTGGATGATGGCGCTGTCAATCCCGACTACGTCTTCCCGCATCCGCACCATCGAATGCCACCATTGCTCTTTGACGTTGCGCAGCAACTCGACACCGAGCGGTCCGTAGTCATAGGCCGAGCGCAGCCCGCCGTAGATCTCGGAAGACTGAAACACGAAGCCGCGTTTCTTGGCGAGGTTGACGATTGTGTCGAAATCGATAGACATGAGAGTTCCAAACTCGGGGATCGGACGGGCATGATAGGGCCCGTTCAGCCGATGTCGGTGTTCGCCTCTCGAGCCGGATCGCGTGCAGGCTCGGCAGCATCGATCGCCCCGCCAAAACGCCGTTCCCTCGATTGGTATTCGACTATGCATTCGAAGAGGGTGTGGCGGTCGAAGTCCGGCCACAGCACCGGCGTGAAGACGTACTCGGAATAGGCAGCCTCCCAGAGGAGGTAGTTGGATGTCCGTAACTCGCCGCTGGTCCTGATCACCAGGTCGGGATCGGGCATATTCGGCAGGTACATCCGGCTCGCCACGGCCTCGAGGTCGACGTCGGACGGGTCGATTCTTCCTGCGACGGCATCTTCGGCAAGCCGGCGGGCGGCCCCGGCGATTTCCGTGCGACCGCCGTAGTTGAACGCGAACACCATGTGCATCTGATCGTTCGCCTCGGTCAGCTGTTCAGCATCTCGCATGCGTTCCCGCAACTCGTCCGGCACCCGCGGATCATTTCGCTCCCCGATGAAGTGGATCCTGATGCCTTTGGCGTGGAGTTCGTCGCGGCGGCGCTGGAGCAGGTCGACGTTGAAATGCATGAGGTAATCGACTTCGTACTGATCCCGCGACCAGTTCTCGGTAGAGAAGGTATAGGCGGTGAGCCATTTCACCCCGATCTCGAGGGCACCGTCGATCACGTCGAACAAGGCCGGCTCACCGGCGGCGTGTCCCTGGGTGCGGTGCATGCCGCGGGCATTGGCCCAACGACCGTTGCCATCCATGATGATGGCGACATGGCGAGGTACCCGGCCCATGTCCAGTCCGTCATACATCGAGCACCGCCATCGAATGGATCTGCCGCTCGAGATGGTATTCGACGAAGCGGCGGGCGACTCCCCTGGCCTCCCCGGAGAACTCGTCGCGCGTCTCGGGCATCTCGTCGAGATCTGCCGCGGCCAACTCGGCCAGGTACGTGGTGAGCCCGTCGCGCAACGCATAGGCACCCGGCGTACGGCAATGGTCGCATAGCGCCCCGCCGGCGGAGAAGCTGAAGCGTGTCAGCCCGTCACGGCGCCCACAGCCTGCGCATAGATCCAGTGCTGGGGCAACACCGATGGTCTCGGCTGCTTTCAGGAG
>JASJAS010000071.1 GCA_030066875.1 Acidimicrobiia bacterium
TCGAGTCGCACGGCGGTTGTGGAGGAACTGGACAGGCTGTTTCCCGGCGGGGTGGACGCGACCGGGCTGACGGTCAAGGAGGGGGCAGACAGCGAGCGAGACTGGCTGTCGAAGATCCTCAGCCTGATGCAAATCGGCGCACAAACACTCCCGGAGGGGGAGATCTTTGTCAACGCCAACGTCCAACTGGTGCAGATATCTGGTGAGTACGAGACACGGCAAGAGCGCCGCGACGCCCGTGACGCCATCGAGGACGTTATCGCCGAAACCACCTTCGCATTTGTCAGCGGCCTCACTATCCCCGAACCGCCGGCGTTCACCCCAGAAGACGTGATCGAACTACAGGAAAACCTCGATGACCTGATTGAGGGCAAGGTCGTCGAGTTTGAGTTGAACAGCGACGTGCTCACATCGGTTGGGGCCGCGTTGCTCGACGAGATTATTGATGCGCTCGAGAAGTTCCCGGCGGTGCCGATCGAGATCGGTGGACACACGGACAACCAGGGGGAGCCGGTCGCCAACCTCGACCTGAGCGAGCGGCGAGCCCAGACTGCATTCGACTACCTAGTTGCCAACGGTCAAGATCCCGAGCGTTTCGTCGTTGTCGGCTACGGTGAGGATGTACCGATAGCGTCAAACGACACTGCAGAGGGCCGAGCCCGCAACCGACGCATCGAATTCAGGGCCCTCGAGGAGTAGCGACCATGTTCTTCGTGGCAGGCCAGATCGTCGCATGGATCATCGTGGCCGTGATCTTTGGCTTTCTCATCGGCTGGCTGGCCCGAGGTAGGGGGAAATCGAAGGCGCGCAGCCGCCGGCGGGGTTTCCGCTAGACGGCGTCGTTCGGGGTTCTCTTCGGCCGTAGGCTGTTCCCACGCGACCGAAGGAGAGCCTGCGTGGACCCACGGCGGCCGGCCACTTGGTATCACATCGAAGACGTCGACTTGGAAGTCGGAGAGGTCACTGCGCTGGTGGTTGCAGATCGCGCCGTTTGCGTGACACGCACCGAAGCGGGCTATGGGGTTCTCGACAATCGCTGTCCCCATCAAGGAGGCCCCCTGGGCGAAGGGCAACTCGAAGACGGGTGCCTCATCTGTCCGTGGCACGGCTATGAGTACGACCCCATCACCGGAGAACCACCGGCCGGCTATGACGACGCCGCAACGACCTATCCCTGTGAAGAGCGTCCCGACGGATTGTACGTGCAACTGCCGGACCCCGATGATTCCCCGACGCTGATGGACCAGATGGTCGATGTCATGACGGCATGGGGCGTAGATACCGTCTTCGGAATGGTCGGCCACTCCAATCTCGGCTTTGCCGACGCAATGCGCCGTGCCGAAGAGGAGGGCAGGTTGCGCTACATCGGCATTCGCCACGAAGGAGCAGCTGCCTTTGCCGCATCGGCGTACGGCAAGCTGACTGGGCATCCTGCAGCTTGTTTCTCCATAGCGGGGCCGGGCGCGACCAACCTGCTGACGGGCCTGTGGGACGCGAGAGTCGACCGGGCACCGATCCTGGCCCTTACCGGTCAGGTGGAGACCCAGGTGATCGGACCGGGTGCGTTCCAGGAGATACCAACTGCCGAAGCCTTCTCAGCGGTCGCGGCCTACAGCCAGACAGTTGTTGCCGCGGAGAATGCGACGGAGCTGATGGCCCTGGCCATCAAGCATGCCGTTATCGAGCGCAACGTCGCCCACCTGATCCTCCCCGACGACGTCCAGAACCTGTCGGGTCTCAGCGAGCCGCCCGCAAAGCCGATGGTGGGGCGGGTCGCCCCACCCGCCATCGCGCCTGACGAGTCGCAGATCGAACGAGCCGCTGCCTTACTGGCGGGCGCGGATCATCCGGTGATCATCGTGGGTAACGGGGCGCGGCCGCACCGCAGCCTGATTATTGAGCTTGCCGAGCACATCGACGCGCCGGTCATCACCACCTTCAAGGCCAAGGGTCTAATCCCGGAGGATCACCCCCTTGCTTGTGGGACGTTGGGCCGGTCCGGTACTCCGGTTGCGTCGGCGGTAATGGGCAAGAGCGACTGCCTGCTCGTACTGGGCGCGTCGTTCTCCAACCACACCGGTATCTCGTCGAAGAAGCCCACTATCCAGGTGGACTACGACAGGTTGGCGCTCGGTCGATTCCACAGCGTCGATGTGCCTGTGTGGGGCGAGATCGGCCGCACCGTTCGCCTATTGCGCGATGCGCTTCCTGCCGTCAACCGACCGACGGTCAGGGTCGAAGTCGCGCGACGTTGGTCACGCTGGGATGCGGAGAAATCGAAGAGGTCCCAGCTGGTTGACAAACAAGGCCGGATGCATCCGGCGCGCTTGTTCACCGTACTGAGCGACCTCGTTCCCGAAGATGCGGTCATTGCCGTGGATGTCGGGAACAACACGTACGCGTTCGGTCACTACTTCGTGAGCCGTGGCCAGCAGGACGTCCTGATGTCCGGCTATCTCGGTTCAATCGGGTTTGCATTGCCGGCGGCCCTAGGTGCATGGGCGGCTGTGGCAGGGGCCCGCAAGGTGATTTCGATAAGCGGCGACGGCGGCCTTGGTCAGTACCTCGCTGAGCTAACTACGGCGGTCAAATACGGAATGGATATCACCCATATCGTTCTCAACAATGACGAGCTGGCAAAGATCACTCGCGAGCAGGTCGGAGCGATGCGACCCGTTTGGCAGACCTCGCTGGTCAATCCCGACTTTGCGGCGTTCGCGGACCTGTGCGGCGCCACCGGCTATCGGGTGACCGATCCGGCAGATCTGGAGTCCATGATCGAGAGCGGGCTGGGTGTCGCAAACGGGCCGAGCCTCGTTGAGGTCGAAGTCGCCGGCCGCTGGGTCTAGGACATCACGTCAGAGCCAGCTCCAGCACCGTGTCGATGTCCTCCGGAGTGTGGAAGGCCATCTGGCCGCGGACGATCTCGGGCACATCGTCGAGGTCGTCCTCGTTTCGGCTCGGGATGATGACCTCTTTGAGACCGGCTCTATGTGCCGCCAACACCTTCTGCTTGACACCGCCGATAGGCAGAACCCGTCCCTGGAGGGTGACCTCGCCGGTCATTCCAACATCCGCTCGCACCGTGCGGCCGGTGAGCAGACTCACCAGCGCGGTCGTCATTGTGATGCCGGCTGAGGGACCATCCTTGGGGATCGCCCCTGCCGGTACGTGCAGATGGATCTTGCCCGCGAGTTCCTGCGGGTCGATGCCGAGTTCTTCGGCATGGCCGCGCACATAGGAGACGGCGATCTCGGCAGATTCCTTCATGACATCGCCTAACTGGCCTGTGAGCGTCAGACCCGGCTCGCCCGGAAGCGTGCTCGCCTCAACGAACAGCACATCACCCCCGCCACCGGTGACGGCGAGTCCGGTGGCAACGCCAGGCACCGCGGTCCGCTCATCGGCTTCGCTGTGATGCACGGTCGGCTTGCCCAGCAGTTCGCGGAGATCGGTCGGCTCGATGCGGGCTGTACCGGTTTCTTCGCCTGATGCGATGCGGGTCGCAACTTTGCGTACCAGCTTTCCCAGCAACCGTTCGAGGTTGCGCACACCGGCCTCGCGGGTGTAGTCGTTGATCACCTCGAGCAAGGCGTCCTCGGTTACTTCGATTTCGTCGGGCCGGAGCCCGGCGCGTGCAACGACGCGGGGGAGGAGATGTGTCGCTGCGATCGCAGCCTTCTCATTGTGCGTGTAGCCATCGAGGCGGATCATCTCGGTCCGATCCAACAGTGGCGCCGGGATTGTTTCAGCGATGTTTGCGGTGGCCACGAACATCACGTCCGACAGGTCAAGGTCGAACTCGAGATAGTTGTCGCGGAATGTGTGGTTCTGCTCGGGGTCCAACACCTCGAGCAAGGCCGAGGACGGGTCACCCCGCCAATCGGCCCCGACCTTGTCCATCTCGTCGAGAAGGAATACCGGATTCATCGACCCGGCTTCGATCAGCGCCCGAGCGATCCGACCCGGTCGAGCCCCTACGTAGGTACGGCGATGACCACGGATCTCCGCTTCGTCGCGCAGGCCACCAAGCGCAACTCTCACGAACTTCCTTCCCAAGGCCCGGGCCACGGACTCACCGAGTGACGTCTTGCCGACGCCGGGCGGGCCGACGAGAAGCAGGATCGTGCCGGCACCGCGTTCGGTTGCCTCGCTCTCTCCTCGTTCGCTCCGAAGCTTACGGACTGCGAGGTGCTCGATGACTCGCTCCTTCACGTCGTCCAGGCCGGTGTGATCTTCGTCGAGGACGGCGCGTGCCCGTTCGAGCTCTAGGTTGTCATCCGTAGTTTCACCCCACGGCAGCTCGAATGCGGTGTCGAGCCAGGTCCTTATCCAGGAGTGCTCGGGGCTCTGTTCGCTGAGGCGTTCGAGCCGATCGAGTTCCCGGTCGATGGCCTCGGCGACCGATGATGGCAGGTCCGTTTCCTCGAGCCGTTTGCGATATTCGCCGACAACAGTGCCTTCGTCTTCTCCGAGCTCCTTGCGGATGGCCTCCATCTGCTGACGCAACACGAAGTCGCGTTGGTTCTTGTCGATTCGTTCAGCCGCCTCATCGCGTACCTTCTGCCGCAACGTCATGCCAGCGAGAATCTCGTTCATCCAGCCAAGCGCCAGCTCGAGGCGATTGTCGACATCAATCGTCTCGAGCAGCTGGGCCTTGCGGGCGAGGTCTAGATCGGGCGAGTAGACGAGCAGATCAACCAGGTGTCCCGGGTTGTCGGTCGCGAGGACGCGATCGGCGATGCCGCGAATGCCCCGCTGGTCGAGGATCTCTTGGAGAACCGCCCGCAGTTCGTTGGCTAGAGACAGCGTTGCCGCCGAGAACTGCTCGGGTTCGGTGACAGGCTCGGCATCGACCCAGAGCACATCATCGGCAGAAGGGCGGCCGGACCCGATTCGAGCACGCCCCAGGCCGTTGATGATTGCCGACCGTCCGTTGCGGTCGGACACCTCCTGGACTTCGGCAATGGTGCCGACCGACGCATATTCTCCGTCGATCATCGGAATGAGTACGAGGTGTCCGGCGGTCGCTTCGGTGGCAGCCAGGGCCCGACGCGCCGCATCCGTCTCGATTGATACGGTGATAACCATGTGAGGGAAGACGATCCCGCTGCGGAGGGGTAAGACGGGCAGGCTGGTGGTTGTGAGGTCGGACACACTTGGTCCTTTCGTTGTGATGGGTTCGACATCCTCACCAATGCGATAGATAGCAAACCTGATATGGAGGCACTCATATTATCGGTTCACAACCTATGAAATGACGGTGGTCGGTAGAGGACGCGTCAAAGCCGATTCGCCGGGGTGATTCCTGCGCACCGCGACAGTGTGCTACAAAGAGCTCGTGGTCGATTCAGTATCTGGGCGGGTGTGCGTGGTCACCGGGGCAACCGGAATGGCCGGGGCCGCTGCGAGGAAGCTGAGCGGTCTCGGGGCGAAAGTTCACGTCATAGCCAGGAAGGCGGACGACCTGACCAAGCTTGTCCACGATATCGACGCGAGCGGCGGTGTTGCCACCTGGGCGCAGGCCGATCTCACAGAGGAGCTGGCAACCCGGGCGGCTGTTGTGCAATGTGTTGAGCGATTCGGGAGAGTCGACGGGCTATTCGCCGTCGCGGGTGGCAGCGCTCGTCGCTACGGTGACGGGCCGGTGCAAGATGCAACGCTCGACGGCATCCGTGCTGCATTCGACCTCAACTTGGTTCCAACGTTTCTCGCTGTCCGCGAAGTTGTGCAGGTGATGCTTGGGCAAGATCGCGACACCGATGGCAGTCGCGGGTCCATCCTGCTTATGTCCAGCGTCCTGGCTACCAGCCCGGCACCACTGTTCGCTACGCACGGCTATGCCGCGGTGAAGGGCGGTATCAACTCCCTGACCCGCACGATGGCCGCTCGCTACGCTCCCGACGGGATCCGGGTCAATGCCGTCGCGCCAGGATTGGTCGCAACACCCATGTCCGCGAGGGCGCAAGACGATCCGGAGAGCGTGGCGTACGCGAAACGCAAGCAGCCACTGGCCGGTGGATTGATTCCCGCCGAGGCGGCCGCGGATCTTGCGGCCTTCTTTCTGTCGAGAGGATCGCGATTCATCACGGGTGAGGTGATCAACCTCGACGGTGGCTGGTCGGTTACGGAGGCTGGGTAGAGAACGGGGTCTTGGCGCGGTTATGCGAGAACCAGACCTCGTGTCGCCTAGGACCTCTAGCCGTCTTTCGCCTCTGTTATCGCTACGACATCGGCCGCAGCTAGTGCGGCGCCTATTGCTCCCGCCTCGGTGCCCAGTGATGCCTGGGTGATGTCGATCTCCTGGTGGGGGACAAGGGTCACATGTTCCAGCACCGAGGCCCGGATTGGCCCGAGGATGGCTTCACCGGCTGCGGCGATGCCGCCACCGATTACCACCCGGTGTGGCCCCAGAAGCGTGATCGCATTGGCGATCGCAATACCGAGATATTTCCCGGCGGTGGCAACCGCTTCGGCACATCTGGGATCTCCCGACGCGAGACCGTCGAAGACCTCCTCGACCGATGCCTTTCCCGCCATGGCAATGAGGCGGTCGGAGCGAGCGACTCCTTCGGCGCATCCGTTGTTGCCGCATCGGCACGAAGGACCGTCAGGCAGGACGGTTTGGTGTGCGATCTCGCCGGCGAAGCCGGTGGCGCCGTAGAACAGGGACCCATCCATCATGATGCCACCACCGACCCCGGTTCCCAGAGTCATACACACCACGATGCCTGCCCCCTTGCCGGCCCCCAACCGGCCTTCGGCAAGCGTGAACGCTCGCGCATCGTTGATCAGGGTGGCGGGCATGTCGAGACCTTCGTCGAGGACGGCCTGGAGAGGGACCCCGCGCCATTGCCCGGGGAGGTTTGTGAAGATCTCAACTACACCCTCTTCGTCGAACAGGCCAGGTGTCCCCATCCCTAACGCTCTTAAAGGCCCCTCGACTCGGTTCTTCTCGTTGAAGGCGGAGATCATGCGGGCGAGAACTGCCTCGTGCCCTTCATCGCCGCGGGTAGGGATACTGCCGGAAGATTCGACGAAAGGCTCACCCTCATCCGGGATAGCGAGTATGACCATTTTCGTATTGGTTGCACCCAGATCGACCCCGAGGTAGCGCTGCATCGTCATGTACGTCGGGCACCTTCGTCGCGGTACATCACAACGTCGAAGACATAACGGTCGGCGGCATAGCGCGTTTCCGTATGTTCGAGCGGCGTCCCATTCTGGTCGAAAATGACTCGGCGCTCGCAGAGGACTACGGCATTCTCGTCGAGTTCGAGAAGGTCCCTCTCGCGGTCCGTCGCGGCTCTTGCCGTGACCCGCGCACGAGCCCGACTCGGCGTCAAGCCGATCTCTTCGAAAGCAACATGGAGTGATCCCTTCCCGAGATCCTCGAGAACCGAAGCGGAGGAGGGTCCGAGCACTGCGCGTTCAATGGCCATCGGCACGCCATCGACTGACCGGAGTCGCTCGATTACACCGACCCGGGTATCCGGGGAGATCTCGAGGGCCGCAGCGTCCTCGTCACTCGGTGTGATGTAACCCAGCTCGAGGACATCAGACGAGGCTTGCATGCCGCGCCGTCGCATGCTTTGAGTGAAGGAAAGCGGCGAGCCGAGTAGGCGCGGCACGGGCTGGGGGCTGACGAAGGTCCCAATGCCTTTGCGGCGGTGCACGAGGTGATCTCGCTCGAGCGTCTGCACTGCGTGGCGGGCTGTCATGCGGCTGACACCGAATTGCTTGCTCAATTCGGTTTCGGACGGGAGCAAGTCACCTGGGTGTAGTTCGGCCACCAGCTCGCGAAGATACGACGCGATTTCCTCGTAGCGGGTCGTTGTGTGCTCAGCCATCGGTGGCGGTTGCAGACGGTGGCGGCGTCTGTTGACAGCGCTGCATCGGGCCATGCTAGCGTAGTTGTCTAGACAAGCGCCGCAAGCATCAGCGGATCAATGTGATCAGGCGGCGGAGGAATGCACCGGGATGAGCCAGATGCAGGGACGCTGGCTGGCGGCGGCACGTAGCGTCCTCGACCGTATCGAAGCGACGCAGATGAGCGCCATCGCCGAAGTCGCCGAACTATGTGCGCACGCGATCGCCGGCGGTGGCATGGCCCACCTCTTCGGGACGGGTCATTCTCGAATCCCGCTTGAAGAGATGTTTCCCCGGTATGGCTCCTACCCGGGCTTTCATCCAATCGCTGAGCTCTCGATGACCTTTCACACCCAGATCACAGGAGCGAACGGACAACGGCAGGCGATGTTCATTGAGCGCGTTGAAGGCTTGGCTGAGATCATCCTGCGCAACTTCGATTTCCAGCATCCCGATCTGATGATCGTGTTCTCGGCGTCGGGGGTAACCGCGGTACCAATAGAGATCGCAGCCGGCTCACGCGAGCGGGGGATGAAGGTAGTTGCGGTGACGGCTGTTGAGCATTCGATGGCTGCCGATCCTCACGAGTCTTCGGGAAGTCGCCTGCTCGACCATGCCGACGTGGTCATTGATATGTGTATCCCCATCGGAGATTCAGCCGTCCTGCTCGATGACATCGACACGCCGGTAGGACCTGTGTCCACGGTGGCCAACGCAGCGATCGTCAACGAGTTGAAGGTGCAGACAGCGGCCCTTCTTGCTGATCGAGGGCAGCTTCCGCCAGTGTTGACGAGTGCTTCCGTTGTCGGAACCGAGCGGTCAGCGGCCCTGTTCGAAGCCGCCTACGAGGAGCACGCCAAACGCCTGGCCCGGGCGCTGGGTGGCAGAGAGTGAAGCACGGCATGGCAGTTGGATCGCCCAAACTTATGCCCGTGGTGTGTCGAAAGCTCTCCGGCTCAACCCAGCCGAGTTCACACTTTGTCCTTGACACATACAAAAGTTGCTGCTGGAATGGCAAAACACGAGGAGGGCGCACAAGGCGAATCATGAGTGTCGGAAGTAACACGCCGGGAGCTTTGCTGAAGCTGATCCGCGAGGGCACTGCCACAACCCGCGCCGAACTCGTCGATCTGACCGGGCTTGCCCGATCTACCGTCTCGCAGCGAGTCGACAGCCTCCTCGCAGATCGTCTGTTGGTAGAGGCCGGTGAAGCGCCCTCAAGCGGCGGCAGGCCACCGACATTGCTCGAGTTCAACCGCAATGCCGGAGTCGTACTCGCAGCCGATCTCGGCGCCACTCACTCGCGTCTCGCAGTGAGCAATCTTGCGGCTGAGCCGCAGGGATCTGTATACGGAGAACTGGCGATAGCCGAGGGCCCCGAGGCCGTGTTGAGCTGGGTCGAGATGGAATTCGCCAGACTCCTCGACGAGGCCGGCAAGAGTGAGATCGATCTGATGGGTGTCGGCGTAGGTCTGCCGGGTCCTGTTGAGTTTGCCACCGGCCGGGCAGTGTCTCCGCCCATCATGCCCGGCTGGGATGGCTACGACGTGCTTGGAAGGCTCGAGGATCGCCTCGGCGTACCAGTCCTAGTCGACAACGACGTCAACATCATGGCGCTCGGCGAATGGTGGGCCATGAAGAGCCCTGTGCAGGATTTCATGTACGTGAAGATCGGCACGGGTATCGGCTCGGGTCTGATCCTCGGCGGGCATCTACATCGCGGCGGAGATGGAGCAGCCGGCGACATCGGTCATATTCAGGTGAGCGACACCGCGGTGATATGTCGTTGTGGGAATCCGGGATGTCTAGAAGCCTCGAGCGGCGGAGCGGCGTTGGCGAGGGGCCTGCGCGACAAGGGTTACGACACCGAGGTCACTCGCGACGTTGTGGAGTTGGTGCGCGCCGGCAACGCGGATGCGATTCAGGCCGTGAGCGACGCGGGTCGAAGAATCGGTGCCGTCTTGGCGACAATCGTGAACATTCTCAACCCCTCCGAGATCGTCATTGGCGGCGACCTGGCTGCTGCCGGGGCCGAACTGCTGGCGCGGATTCGTGAAGTCGTCTACCGGCGTTCTACTGCGTTGTCCACTCGGGAACTGACGATCCGGCCCAGCGAATTGGGCGACGATGCCGGCATCACCGGCGCAGCGGCCATGGCGATCGAACATGCGCTCTCGCCAAGCGAGATCAACAAGCTTGCGAGGGTCGAATGAATGCGAAGGGAAGAATCGAGTCTCGACGTCGGCGCGTGACAGCGACGACGGAGGCTCTGAGTAAGGAAGAGCAAAGGAAAACGGAGAAGGAGGAGACAGGCATTGTTCAAGACAAAGTTCTTTAGCTGGCGCCTGCTGGCCGTGTTGGCCGCGTTTGCGATGATCGTTGCCGCCTGCGGCGGCGACGACGAAGCGGGCGACGACGAGACGTTCACTCTCGGCGTGTCCAACACATTGGTCGGCAATGCGTGGCGTGAGCAGATGATTTGCGCCATCAAGGCCGAGGCCTTGGCGCGTGGCAACGTGGATGAGGTAGTCCTGCAGAATCGCAACACGGATGTTGCCGGCCAGATCGCCGACATCCAGACGCTGATTTCGCAGGGTGTGGACGCGATCATCATCAACCCGGCCGACCGCTCGGCCCTCGACGACGTGATCGCTGAGGCAGACGCCCAAGGAATCCCGGTGATTTCCGTCGATGCCCCAGTAACGGCGCCTGAGGCCTATTTCGTATCGAACAACCAGGTCGAATACGGCGAGGTGGGTGCGCGCTGGCTCTTCGAGGCGCTTGGTGGTGAAGGCAAAGTCGCCTACATGCGGGGACTTGATGGCCACCCGGCCGACACCGACCGCGACGATGGTTGGGACGCGGCGCTCGCCGATTTCCCGGGCATCGAGGTTGTCTACGAGAACTGGACCGGATGGGACCCGAGCGTCGGTGCCCAGCAGGCTCTGGAGATCCTGACGACGATGGAACTCGACGGCATCTGGACGTCTGGGATCGACTACACGGTCGTCCAACAGTTCGAGGCTGCCGGCACTGACTACATGCCGATCGTTGGTGCGGACAACAACGAGTTCGTCCGTCAGCTGATCGAGATGGAAGGTCTCTCCGGCGCCGCGGTGAGCAACCCACCCTCCATTGGTGGTGTCGGCGCGGCCGTCGCTCTCGACATTCTCGAGGGCAAGGATGTGGCGAAGGAGACGCTGCTGACTCCGGTGGTGCTCGACACGACAGGCGAGCTCGAGGATGTCTATATCCCCGATCTGACGGCAGGCTGGTCCTCCTACATGGTGATCGAGCCCTATGTCACGTATACGGATGCGCAAGCGGTCATCGACTGCAAGGGCCCCGGCGAGTAAGACAAACTGGTGCCGGGCTTCCTCGGAAGTCCGGCACCAACTGCTCATGAGGATCTGATGGTGAAGGAAGACTTCCTGCTGGCAGCGCGCGGCGTCGCCAAGAAGTACGGGTCGGTAATCGCGCTGCGGTCGGCCGACCTTTCTGTCGGCTCCGGCGAGATCCACGCTCTACTGGGGGCAAACGGCGCCGGCAAGAGCACGCTCGTGAAGATCCTCTCCTCGGTGATCGCTTCCGACACGGGGGCGATCGAGGTGCATGGTGAAGCAACCAACCTCAGAACGCCTAGCGATTCGATTGCCGCTGGAATCGCCACCGTGTTTCAGGACCCGGCCCTCATTCGAGATCTCACCTTGGAGCAAAACCTCCGGATCTCTGGTCTGGACAAGGCCGACGTAGAGCCGTGGTTGGTGAGAATGAACCTGGGCCACATCGATTTTGACCTGCAGGTCGCCGATGTGCCGTTGGCTGTGCTGCGGCTTCTCGATCTTGCCCGGGCGCTGGCACACGATCCGCAGCTGCTGATGCTCGACGAGATCACCGCGGCATTGACCACGGACCAAGCGAGCTACGTGTTCGAGGTCATGCGAGAGTGGAAGGACAGGGGTCGGTCTGTCCTGTTCATCTCCCACCGTCTCGGTGAAGTCCTGGAGATGTGCGACCGGGCGACGATATTGCGCAACGGTGCCGACGTTGCGCATTTGGATCTGCGAGGAGTCGACGAAGGCCAATTGGTAACCGCGATGCTCGGCGCCGAGTTGATCGAGGAGTTCGCGGAAGGTCCGGTCGAGGAGGTGGATAGCACAAGGGCGGTAGACGTTCTCGAGGATCGAGATGTTGTCCTCGAGGCTAAGGGCCTTTACCTCAGGGACAAGGTCAACGGTGTGTCGTTCCAGTTGCGCAGTGGCGAGATTCTCGGGCTCACCGCGCTCGAAGGCCAAGGACAGGATGAACTCTTTCAAGTCCTGTCCGGTGATCATCGCCCGACCGCCGGCGAGCTTCTCGTAGACGGCGAACGACTGAACGCCCGATCGCCTTACGATGCGATTCGCCGTGGGTTGGTCTTGGTACCTGCCGACCGGCAGAAGGCGCTGCTACCGCAACGATCAGTCAGGGAGAATCTGTCGACTCCGCTGTATGCCAGAGCGGGCCGCTGGTTCACCATTGCTTCCGATGAGGTGGAGCGGGTCGATCGGGCGGTGGAACGGCTCGACATCGATATCCGAGCCGGCAGTCAAGCTCAGCGGCTTTCCGGCGGAAACCAACAGAAAGTGACGATCGGACGCTGGTTGGCATCCGGCTTCGACACGTTGCTCTGCTTTGACCCAACGCGGGGGATTGACATACAAACCAAGGCCCAGATTTACGACCTGTTGCGGGAGGTGGCCGCAACCGGGGCATCGGTGTTGTTGTATACGAGTGAGTTGCGCGAGATACCGCTCGTGTGCGACCGGGCCCTCGTCATGTACGCCGGACGCATCGTCCATGAGCAGGATGCTGCGACGGCAACAGAGGAAACGCTGTTGACCGCGGCGCACGGTCTCCAGGAGGCCTCCGCATGACCGCAGTTGCTCCCGACACGCTGGCAGCAGGGACTCAACCCGCCTGGCGACGCTGGCTTCGTCGCCACGGCTGGACCGTCGGCGTTTGGATTCTCTTGTTGGCGCTCATCGTCTACTACTCCACGCTCATCCCCCGGTTCGGTTGGTTCCAGGTCGCCTCGATTGTCAACAACAGCACGCCCCTCGTCTTTCTCGCGGTCGCACAGGCCATCATCGTTATCGCCGGTGGGATAGATCTCGGTGTGGGTGGCATGCTGGTTTTGTCGAGCGTGACTGCGGCCCAGTTGATGGAAGGTCAGGGTTTTGGTGTCACCTTGCTGATCGCCATTGCGATCATCGCGGTGGCGGCTGCGATGAACGCGGGTGTGGGCTGGATCATCACAGTCTCGAACGTGCCCGACATTGTGATCACATTGGGTTCCCTCTACGTGTTTCAAGGGATGGCGCTGGCCGTGCTTCCCAATCCTGGAGGGGGCACCAGCGAGGGATTCCGCTACATGTTCACCGGCTCCAACACGGGCATCGGAAGCAACCCGTGGCCGGCTGCGATCATGATGACGATCGCAGTGGCAGGGGTCGCCTTGTGGATGGGGAAGACCAAGGGCGGTCTGTCGCTGTATGCCGTCGGTAGCGACAAGACCGCCGCATACCTATCAGGGATCAGAGCCGCGCTAGTGAAGATCAAGGCGTATGCGATAGGCGGCGGCTTTGCCGCGCTGGCAGGACTCGCCACGACAGCGATCGCGGGTCGGGGCAACGCAACGACAGTCGGCGGCAACCTAACTCTGAACTCGGTGGCGGCCATCGTGCTGGGCGGTGTGGCCCTCACCGGCGGCATCGGCTCTGCGATAGCAGTGGTGCCGGCCGGGATCATCCTGTTCTTTCTCAACCCAATCCTCACCGCGATGGGTGTTGACCCGCACGGTGCACAGGTCATCCAGGGCGTACTGATCGTGTTCGTGATGGCGGTTACCGGCCTACTCGAGTGGCGCAGGAGGCGCAGGTCATGAGTACAGATCTCGTTTCTCCACCTGAAGCCGACGGCAGGCCGGAGGCGCTGACGAGCCGTCAGAAAGCGGCACGCTATCTGACGAACCACCCGCACCTCGTACTCATCGGCGTGCTCATCGTCCTGATCATCCTGACCGGAATAATCGAGCCGAACTACCTGAGCATCAATGGACTGCGCAATTCGGCACTCTTCGCGGTTCCCATCGGCGTGCTGGCAGCCGGCCAGACAATCCTCATGCTCACCGGCGGCATTGACCTGTCTGCCGCGATGATCGCTACCGGCGCTGCATACGTTGCGGCGAATCAATCGCCACGGGGCGCCCTGATCGCCATAATCGGCGGACTGCTTGTTGGCCTCCTTGCCGGAGCCGCCAACGGTATCGGGGTCGGAATACTCCAGGTGAACCCGCTGATCATGACCCTGGCGATGTCGGGGATCCTGCTCGGGCTGTTCACGTCCTGGGCCCAGACGATCTTCTCCGGCTCGACGAGGATGGGTGACTTCATCCGCACAGTTGGCGGGGGGTCGTTCTTTGGGCGGGCGGTTCCATGGGCGGTGGTCGTGTGGGCGGTTCTCTCCGTCTTTGTCGTGTACATGCTGCGTCGCAGCGGCTTCGGGCGGAACCTCTATGCACTTGGTGACAACGCAGTTGCCAGTCGCCTGTCGGGAGTGCGGGCGTGGCAAGTGCTGATTGCGGTCTACACCCTCGCCGGTGTGTTTGCCGCCATCGCGGGGCTTCTCCTCGGTGGCCGGGTCGGTGCGGTTGATCTGCAACTGGCCGGGGTGTTCCTGCTTCCCTCGGTGGCGGCGGCGGTGATAGGCGGCACCTCGATATTTGGCGGCATCGGCACCTACACGGGCACGATTCTGGGGGCGCTCATCCTCGGCGTCTTGCAGTCACTTCTGACCTTTCTCGGAGCCGGTCAAGCTGTGCAACAAATGCTCTATGGAAGCATCGTGATCGGTCTGTCCTGGCTCTACACAAGGATTTCTGCGGCACAATGAGAGAGGGGAAGCTTCATGAGTCTGAGTGAAATCAAGGCCGGAGTCGTCGGCGTCGGCTTCATTGGGGTCGCCCATGTCGAGGCGCTGCGCCGGCTTGGGGTTGATGTGGTTGGAGTGGTCGGGTCGACACCGGAGCGCGCGAGGGCCAAGGCAGAAGCGGCCAACCTGCCGGCGGTCTACGACGACGTTGCGACGATGGCCGCCGACCCCGAGATTGATGTCATCCACATAGCCAGTCCTAACCACGTCCACGCCGAGCAGGTCCGGATAGTGCTCGACGCTGGCAAGCATGTCGTGTGCGAGAAGCCGCTAGCCCTCAATTCGGAAGACACGTCAGATCTGGTGGCACGGGCGGCGGCGACCGGTCTCATCAACGCAGTGTGTTTCAACATCCGTTTCTACCCCAATTGTCACCAGGCCCGGGCTATGGTTGCTGCCGGCGAGATCGGGACGCCCCGATTAGTCACCGGTAGCTACCTTCAGGACTGGCTGCTGTTGGAGACCGACTGGAACTGGCGGCTCGAATCCGAGAAAGCCGGGGCTCTACGGGCGGTTGCGGATATCGGGTCACACTGGCTCGATCTAGCCAGGTTCGTCACTGGTGCAAAGATCACCGACGTCATGGCGGACCTCCACACCTTTGTGAAGGTCCGCAAACACCCTGCCGGCCCGGTCGAGACCTTTGCCGTGGGCGGTGCTGACGAGGACCTGATCGAAGAGCGGATGTCTTCCGATGATGCCGCCGGCATCTTGCTTCGTTTCGACAACGGAGCCCGTGGAGTCGTCACCATCTCCCAGGTATCTGCGGGACGCAAGAACTCGGTGTCGATCGAGGTCGACGGTACCGATTCGGCACTCTCGTGGTTCTCCGAGAATCCTGACCACCTTTGGGTTGGCCACCGGGGTAGGCCAAACGAGATCGTGCAGCGCGACCCGGCGCTGGCCAATCCCGATGCGGCGCGGGTCATCGGCTACCCAGGAGGTCACGTCGAGGGCTACCCCGACACCTTCCGGGCACTCTTTGCGGAGGTGTACGCAGATGTGGCGGCGGGGAAGCCGGCCGATGAGCCCCGCTATCCCACATTCGCCGATGGACACGATGCGCTATTGGTCACGGAAGCAGTTGCCCGCAGCTCACAAGAACAACGTTGGACAAGGGTTGAGAGATAGGAGAAACGTATGAAGCTCGGATTGCTCACTGCCCCGCTCCCGGATCTGCCGCTCGACGCCGTAGCGGACTGGACCGCTGAAAGCGGATTCACAACGATCGAAATCGCCTGCTGGCCGGCATCCAGTGGAGATACCCGCCGATATGCGGGGACCAGCCACATAGATGTCGACGGCATTAGTGACACGGAGGCTTCTGAGATCGTCGATCGCATGAACGGCAGAGGTCTCGAGATCTCCGGACTTGGCTACTACCCGAATCCCTTACACTCGGACGAGGAGCACGCCCGGATGGTCATCGATCATCTGAAGAAGGTGATCGTTGCTGCCGGCAAGATGGGTGTTCCCATCGTCAACACCTTCATAGGTGCCGACCGGGCCCTGACCCAGGACGAGAACTTCGAGAAGGCGACACGCGTCTGGCCGGAAATCATCGCCTGCGCCGACGACAACGGCGTGAAGATCGCCATCGAGAACTGCCCGATGATCTTCTCGAATGACGAGTGGCCGTCGGGCCACAACCTGGCCTACAACCCGAAGATCTGGGCGAGGATGTTCGACGAGTTCGGAGAGACGATCGGCCTGAACTTCGATCCTTCACATCTCGTGTGGTTGATGATCGACATAGAGAGAGCAATCCTGGACTTCGGTGAGCGGTTCTATCACTTTCAGGCCAAGGATGTGATGATCGACTACAACGGGCTCTACGAGAACGGCACGCTCTCGTCGGGAATGGGCTGGCAAATACCGCGCCTTCCCGGGTTTGGGGATGTCGACTGGGCCATCGTCTTTCGATCTCTCTACCGAGTCGGGTACGACGGGCCGATCATCATCGAGCACGAGGATCGCGACTTCGAAGAGACCGAGGAGCTGGTCAAGCGCGGTTTCCTGATCGCCCGGGACGTGCTGGCGCCGTATTGCCACTAGGTCACCAGATAGCCGGATCATGACGAGTCTCCCCACGTACGGTCAGTTCGACGTTGTCGTGGTCGGTTCAGGAGCGGCCGGGTCGAGCGCAGCGATCGCGGCAGCGCGTGCCGGTGCGCACACTCTGTTGGTCGAGAAGCTGCCGTTTCTGGGTGGAATCTCGACCGCCGTTCTCGACACGTTCTACGGCTTCTACACGCCGGGGGAGTGGGCCCGAAAGGTGGTCGGCGGGATCGGCGACGACGTCGTTTCGAATCTGCGAGCGATCGGCCGAGTCGTCGAACGGCCTAACACCTACGGCGCCGGTACCGGGGTCACGTACCTGGCAGAGCATCTCAAGGCTGTCTGGGAGGACCTGGTCACCGCGGCGGGCGCGAGGGTTCTGCTCCATTCATTTGTCCAGGACGTTGCGGTGACCGACGGGCGTGTCGACCGGATGACCGTGGCGACCAAGGCCGGCCTTGTCGAGGTTGTCGGCGATGTGGTAATTGATGCGTCGGGGGACGCCGATGTCTGTCATCATGCCGGATTCGAATATGAGATGGCAGGAGCGATTGCCCCTGCCCAGACCCTCACCACGACCTTCCGCATGGTCAACGTAGACATGGAAAAGCGTGGGAAGATCACCAAGGACGATCTGCACAGAGAGATGGAATCTGCGGCGGCGTCGGGGAAATACGACCTGCCGCGGCGGGAAGGCAGCGACCACATCACGCCGGTTGATGGCATGATCGCCACCGTGATGACACGCATCGACCAAGTGCGGCAAAACGCGGATGGCACGATGTCGAACGCGACGGATCCCGACGTGCTCACCTCGGCAGAAATGGAGGGGCGTCGGCAGGCCTTGGAGTATGTGCGGTTCCTCATCGACCGGATCCCCGGGTACGAGAACGCGGCGCTCGTTGCACTTTCATCACAAATCGGGTTGCGGGAGACGCGGCGGATTGCCGGCGACTATCGGCTGACGCGCGCCGATGTTCTTGCAGCCCGTCAATTCGACGACCAAATCGGATTGTGCGGG
>JASJAS010000072.1 GCA_030066875.1 Acidimicrobiia bacterium
AGCCGATCGCGCAAACCTGCGAGACGGCGTTGATAGAAACCAACCTCTGGGTCCCGCTTCAGGCCCGCCGCGTCGCCGGATTCCTGTTGCGCTATCTCCCGCGGCAGTTCGCCGTCCATTCGCCGTAGCGCAGCGTCGGTCAGATCAATCTCGGTCACCGTTGGATCAGGGATTGACCGGGACGGTGACGAACCGGCGACGACGTCCTGGTCGGCGATTGCAGCCAAGGTCCCGATTTCGTTGGCCGCAGTTGCCGCGAGTCGCCGGAATCTGCTCTCCGCATCTGCCAGCGCGGTCTGCAGAACGGCCATGCGCCGCTCCATCCGATCGAGTTGGTTGGCCTTATCGATGCGTTGCGAGTCTGCTTTTCCCAGCGCTTGAGTCAAGATCGCCTTCGCCTCGGCACGAGCGGCACTGCGAATCCGCTCGGCTTCGTCGGCCGCCGCGGCTCGGGACGTCTGCAATTCCCTCTGCAGCTCGGCGCGCACGTCGCGTCGCTCCTGAGCGTATCTGGCCCTCATGTCGTCACGCTCGGCGGCGGCGATTGCCGGCAGACGACGCGATTCCTCGCGAGCAAACTCCATTTCCTCTTCTGCCATAGCCCGCAGCATGGCGGCTTCTTGCCACGTCTCGAGGCCGCCGGAAGCATCGCCGGATGAGCCCATCACCTCGCGCAGCATCCGCTCGGCCATCCGCACCGCCTGGTGACGAATGCGCTGTGCTTCCGCGAGGCTCAAAGGGGCTTCGCCTTCATGCGGATCCGTCGCGCCCGTATGTTCGCCAGCTGTTGCCACACATGAATCGTAACCGTTTGGGACCAACGAGGCGCCAGCGAGGATTCAACTAGCCAAGCATGGGCTCTGCGGCTTCAGCAGCCGACGAGATTGCGAACGATGATGATGCCGAGAAAGAGGACGAGCGGTGATAGGTCCAGACCCATTGACCCGGCACGCAACGGCGGCAATACCCGCCGGATGGGCATCAGGATCGGGTTGATGGCGTTGGACAGCCCGTCATAGACCTTGCGAACCGGATGACCCCAGGGGAGACGCCCGAAGTTGACTACGTAGCTCAGGATGATCCATGCGAAGAGGATCAAAGTGGCTAGGTTGAGTAGAAGGCAGATCAGGTCGGTCATCAGCCGCTGACGGTTGCGTCGTAGAGACCCAGGGCGGCGAGTCTGCGGCGCTCGGCAACGCTGACCGACGATCCCACCGGGGTAACCAGAATGACGCCGGTCGCAACCTTGACCATCCGCCCGTCCAAGGCATAGGTGAGACCACTCGAGAAGTCAACGAGGCGCCGCACCATCGCGGTCTCGGTCTCCCGGAGATCGAGCACGACAGGCCGGCCGTCTCGAATGTGATCCGCAAGTGTCTGCGCGTCTGACAGAGTGCGGGCTTCAATGATCGCGGATTCCCGGTCCGGTCCGCCGGATGCGCTCCCGTCGGTCACCAGAACCCCGGCCTCAGCGTGCTCGGCATTCTCCGATACGCGCCTCCGTACCGGCGCCGGCGGCTCGACCCGACGGCCGGCAACGGCACTACCCGTCCGCCCGACGCGAGTCGGCTGGCTCGGGTCGTCGCTCGGCGGCGGCGGCTCAACCGTCCTCACCGCCGGTTGTTGGTCCTTGGCTCCAGCTTCGGCAGCCTCGATCTCCTCGTCATCGACCAGACCGAGGTAGAACATTGTTTTCTGCCACAGTGATGCCATCTCTCGTCCTCAATCGCTCGTGCCGGAGCTGCCCGGCGGTCCAAAGATAGCCCGTCCCACGCGAATGATGGTTGCACCCTCCTCGATGGCTACTTCAAAGTCGTCGGTCATTCCCATGGACAGCTCGCCCAGCCCGGGATAGGTCTCCGCCAGCTCATCGCTCATCTCTCGCAGCTTCCGGAACCAGAGTCTGTTGTCTTCCGGCGCACCGGCCAGCGGGGGCATCGTCATCAGACCGACGCAGCTGACGCCGGCCGCGCCGGCGTGGTCGAGGAGGGTGGCAGCCGACCCCGGAGCCGCACCATGCTTCTGTTGCTCTCCGGCGACATTCACCTGCAACAGCGACGGCGGACGATACTCGGCAGCCGCCAGTGTGTTGATGAGCCGCGGCCGATCCAGGGAGTGCAGCAGGGCCGTATGGGGTAGCGCGATCTTCGCCTGTCGGGTTTGCAGTGTCCCGATGAAATGCCAGATTATGTCGTCCGGTAGAAGCGGAGCCTTTGCTGCGAGTTCTGGGGCGCGATTCTCGCCGAAATGACGATGGCCGGCTCGATACGCATCGAGAACGGCCTCGGGAGGCTGGCCCTTGGACACGGCCACCAGAGTGACCTCCGCCGGATCGCGGTCGGCACGGCGAGCAGCCCGCTCCATCCGCTCCACGACCGCCGTCAATCTCCGGGTAACCATGCCACTGCAACCTGTCGCTGTTCGGTTTGATTCTCTCGCCAGGAATGGAGCCCCGGAGAGGTGTACGTGCATTCGTCCGAGCGCCACACTTCCAGGCCGACCAACTGGTCGGCAACAAAGCCTGGTATGTCGACGCTAGGAGATCCCCACGTCGTCTCCGCTGCAAACCCGGGAAACCGGTCGGTCACTTCAGCGCCTACTTCGTAACAGCAGGGACCGATTGCCGGACCGATAGCCGCCCGCAGAGGTTGGTGCCCGGCCGCTCGCAACGCGTCGAGCGCTGCCGGAACAACACCGGCAGCGGCGCCCCTCCACCCTGCGTGAACAACTGCAGCCGCACGATGCGCCTCAACGATGACAGGAACACAGTCGGCTGTCGCCACCGCTATCGGCAAACCACTTCGTTGCACATATATCGCGTCCGCTTCGCCGAGGTCGCCCGGTAGGCGGGCTTCGACGACTCTGCACCCATGTACCTGGCGCACAAAGGCCCAATCGGCGGCGATGCCCAGACCACGGGACACCAGATCACGGTTCGCAGCATCGATGCGAAGGTCGCCGGTGAGGTTCGTTCCGAATGCAGCACCGGCGAAGCCGGGCGGACGCATCATCCCGATACGAATCCCGGGATGTCGAGATCATCGTCACCTTCGGGTGCTGGAGTGCGTGGCGAGAACTCCGGGTAGGAGGGACGCGACATGGCCCGACGGTCCCGGTCGAAGCCCGCGGCGATCACCGTCACCTTCATCTCGCTGCCCAAGGCGTCGTCGACTACCGCCCCAAAAATGATGTTGGCATCGGAATCGCAATGCTCGGCAATGATCGACGCCGCGGTCGAGATCTCGTGGAGAGTCATGTCTTCGGGTCCGGCGATCGATAGCAGCACGCCACGGGCCCCTTCCATGGAAGTCTCTAGCAGCGGCGAGCTGATCGCTTTGTCCGCGGCCTGGCTCGCACGGTTCTCCCCAGTCGACGAACCAATCCCCATCACCGCCGAGCCCGCGTCCGTCATCACGGTCTTCACGTCCGCGAAGTCGACATTGATGAGACCGGGAGTCGTGATCAGATCTGTGATTCCGCGTACGCCGCTGGAAAGAACGAGGTCGGCCATACCGAAAGCTTCGAGGACGCCTGTGCGTTCGTCGGCGATCTCGAGAAGACGCTCGTTGGGGATGATGATCAGCGTGTCGACGGCATCCTTGAGTGCTTGGATGCCTTGCTCCGCCTGCACGGAACGGCGCCGACCCTCGAAGCCGAAGGGTCGAGTGACTACCCCGACTGTGAGGGCACCGATCTCACGAGCCACCTCGGCAACGATGGGCGCACCACCGGTCCCGGTGCCTCCGCCTTCTCCGGCGGTGATGAACACCATGTCGGCGCCCATCAGAGCATCCTCGATTTCGTCACGGTGCTCGTCTACGGATTTCTTCCCCACCTCGGGATCAGCGCCTGCTCCCAGGCCTTTGGTCGAGTCGCGCCCGATATCGAGTTTGACATCTGCATCGGACATGAGAAGCGCTTGCGCGTCCGTGTTGATCGCAATGAACTCGACGCCACGGATGCCCGCATCAATCATGCGGTTCACGGCATTCACTCCACCGCCACCGACTCCTACGACCTTGATCACGGCAAGGTAGTTCTGCGGGCTGTTTCCTTCGGTCACAATCTCCAGCTCCTGTCTCAACGTAAACCTTAGCTCGATACCGTTGTTTCCGTAGCTACATCCTGGGAAGTCTCAACCAATGGTTGAGGGTTGGTGACCGCCGGTCGCAACGGCGATATGAGGTTGACGCGAGCACCGTCCGGGATGCCTTCCTCGAGCAACACGGCCAGGGTAAGCGCTTTCTGCGCCATGTCTCGTGGCGTCCCCAGCTCGACCATGTACCCTCCCACGATGGCCTCGAGTTCGCCGTCGGGGCTTCCGATCTCGAGACCGGGTTTCAGCTCGAGAGGGAGCGCGGTAACGAATTCCAGCGCTCCCAGCACTAACGGATCCGAAATCGAGTCGCCGGGTTGCAGCCGGCCTGCATCCAAATCGATCATCGGATCAGCCAGCGGCTCGGCAACCGCAAGAACGGCACCTTGCCCGGAGCTGATTATCCAGGTCTCACCTGCTGCTACCCGAGCGATTGGCACGTGTTCAATGACCGTGACTTCGACAGAGCGAGGCCAGACCGCCCTCACCTGCGCTTCGGCAACCCAGGGATCGGAGCGCAACCGCTCCTCGGCGCCTTTCGCCCTCACAGAAACGATCGAAACGCCCTCTTCTATCCCGACATCGGCCAGCAGATCGTGCACCGGAGCCCGCACCGCTCCCTCGACACGTATCGAATCGATGGAGAACCACGAGGACTGGAACACGGCGACCACGACGCCGGCGGTGATCGCCAAAACCAACAAGCCTACGGTCCATCGCAGACGGCGGCGGGCACTTGCCTCCTGAACCAGGCGCCGACGGCGGGCCAGTCGTGGATCAATCCCCTCAGTCACGTCCGTCACCGAACTCACCGATGAAACGGATCTCCGGTTCCAATTCGACACCGGTCTCCTGCTCGATGGTGCTCTTGACTTGCATGACCAGGTCGTAGACGTCCTGCGCCTTCGCCTCGCCGTCGGCCACAAAGAAGTTGGCGTGACGCTCCGACACCGACACCCCACCGCAACGGAGACCTTTCAGGCCGGCCGCGTCGATGATCCGGCCTGCAGCGTCTCCCGGAGGATTCTTGAAGACGCTTCCTGCGTTGAAGGTTCCCCCCGGCTGATGTTCGCGGCGCCACGCCGTGATTTCTCGCATGAGCCTCTCACCTTCCGCGGCCGGTCTCGCGATCGTGCGGAACCGGGCCCGGACGACAATCTCGCCGGGTCCAATCCGGCTGTGGCGATAGGCGAGACCGAGGCTCGCGGGATCATCGATTTGCACGGCGCCGGTGTCGATGTCGACCACGGTTGCTTCGATTAGCCACTCGGCGGTATTGGATCCGTGCCCTCCGGCGTTCATCACCACCGCGCCACCGACGGTCCCCGGTATACCAACGTAGAACTCGAGTCCCCCTCGATCATGCGCAGCGCAGAAGCGGGCGAGGCGCGGCAAGGAGACGGCGGCTCCCGCTACCACTGCGTCTTCCTCGCTCGCAATCAGGTTGAAGTCTCCACTGAGCTTGATGACAAGACCTGCATAGCCGGCGTCGGCAATCACTACGTTGGATCCTTTGCCGAGCACGAAGACGGGGGGCGGATTGGTTTCCAGGCGACGTGCGTCGAGCAACTGCTCGAGGTCCTTGTCGCTGTCTACCTCTGCGTACCACGCTGCGGGTCCACCGAATTTGTACGTTGTCGACCCAGAAAACGAATGGTCTCTCCGGACGAGTCCGGAAGGAATCAGATCGGCCAGGCTCACGACCGGCCACCAAGAGCGGCTGCGATGTCATCTGCGATGCTGTTGACATCACCGGCGCCAAGCAGCAGCACAACGTCGCCCGCAGTCAGTTCCGGCACCAAGGCATCAGTAACCGCCCGGATCGAGGGTATGTATTGCACATTCCCGCCGGCAGCACTCACGGCCTCGGCGACCAGTCGACCGGTTACGCCCGGTTGGGGCGGCTCGCCCGCTGAATAGACATCGGTCACTATCACGTGATCGGCCTCAGCCAGCGGTGCTCCGAACGCCGGACCAAGATTGGCCGTGCGGGTGTAGCGGTGGGGTTGGAAGACTGCCCAGACGCGATTCCATCCCCCCAGCCGACCGGCGCTGATTGTGGCCCCAACCTCGGTTGGGTGGTGGGCGTAATCATCTACGACCGTCACACCGTTGATCCGAGCCCGGGTTTCGAAACGGCGCCGCACCCCGGCGAACTGCCCGATCCCAGCCGCTGCATCCTGGAGGTCGTGGCCGAGTTCGGCGACGAACGCGATCGCTCCTGCGGCGTCGAGGGCGACGTGCAAGCCCGGCCGGGGCACCTGGACTCGTGTGGTCGCTCCATGACCGGACAGCCGGAAACTGATCTCCCCGGCGCCGTGCTCGATCTCGGTCAACTGCCACTTCGCCCCGGGACTGCAGCCGTAGCTGATCAGATCGGCGCGTTGCGCCAGGCGCTGCACTCCCGGATCGTCGATGCAGCCCAGTACGGGACCTGCTGTCCGATTGGCAACGAGGGCGAAAGCCTCCTCCAGCTCTGCAACATTGCCGTAGTAGTCGAGATGGTCGGCCTCGATGTTGGTCACGACCAAACCGCGCAGATGGAGATGCCGGAAAGTCCCGAAGGCCTCGTCGGCTTCGAGGACGAAGACGTCCCGGTCGCCGAGGTGGGCGAACGTGTTCTGGGCGACCAATTCACCGCCGACGAGAAAGGATGGGTCGCAACCGGCTCCTTGCAGGGCGGCTACTACCAATCCGGTGGTGGTGGTCTTGCCGTGGGTTCCGGTCACCCCCAAGCCGGGCATGATCGCCGTGACGGCATCGAGCAGTGCTGGGCGCTGCCAGACCACGGCGCCCTGCTCTGCGGCTGCGACCAGCTCCGGATCGGTGGCGGGCACGGCGGACGATGCAACGACCAGATCCGGGTCGCTCATCCGCTCGGGTCTGTGACCGATCCACGTGTCGATCCCCAGGTCACCCAACGCCTCGAGGGCCTTGCCCGGCTTGAGATCCGACCCGGTCACTCCATATCCGAGACCGGCCAGCAACTTGGCAAGACCGCTCATACCGGATCCCCCGGCCCCCACCATGTGAATCCTCTCGAAATCTGAGATCGAGTGTCCCCTACTCACTGGCTGCCTCTTTCATAGCATCCGCAATCACACGGGCTGCGGCGGGCCGTCCGTGGGTGGCCATGACCGTCGCCATTGCTTCCCGTCTGGCGCGATCGACGATCAGTTGGTCGATGACGATCGGCACCTGGTCGATCTGACTCTGCTCCACCTGCACGAGGCCCCCTGCCGCCTCCAGCTCCATGGCGTTGGCGGATTGATTGGTTCCGAGTCCCAATGGAACCACAACCGCCGGGGTACCGGTGGCAGCGAGTTCGTTGATGGTCATCGCTCCCGCTCGGGACAACACCAGGTCGCTCGCGGCATAGAACATCTCCATCCGATCCTCGAACGCTACCGGACGCCACGGCAGCGCCGACTGGTTGGCGACCTCGCTTATGTCCTCGTAGTGCGGGCGTCCGGTGAGGTGGACGATGGCGAGGTGGTCGGGTTCGACCGCCATGGCGAGGGCCGCGGTCACGTCGTTGAGGATCTTGGCACCAAGGCTGCCGCCCAGCACTCCGAGGACGGGGAGGCCGGTCGGGATGCCATATCTCTGGCGTGCCTCGCCGCGGAGTTCGGTCCGATCGAACCTGGAGAAGATGGGTCGCAGCGGATTGCCGGTGAGTTCGGCATGCTTCAGTTGCCGGCGAGCGGCGGCGAATCCGACGAAGACACGGTCTGCCCACCGCGAGACGAGCCGATTCGCCAAGCCCGGCTTTGCGTTCTGCTCCTGCACGAAGAGCGAAGCCCCGACCTTGCGGGCTGCCATGGCCGCGGGCACCGAAACGTAGCCGCCGAACACGATGCAGACCTTCGTCCCGCGATTCTCCATCTCCGAGATCATTGAGCGGCGCGCCCGGGCTACGACCCGTGGAATTCCCAGGTTCTGAAGGGAGAACGAACGCTTCAAGCCGCGCAACTCGACCTGGCGGAACTCGTATCCGGCCGCCGGAATGGTCTTCGCCTCCATGCGGTCGCCCCCGAAGAAGACGATCTCGTCATGGGATGCCCCCGCGGCGACCAGCGAATCGGCCACCGCTAGTGCCGGGAAGACGTGACCACCGGTGCCGGCCGCGGCGAACGCGTAAGTCATGGCTTCGTCCGTTCTCCCGGATCGGAGGTCGATTTGCTGCTCAGCCGGGCGATGTTGATGAGCACTCCCACCGCAAACAGGTTCGCCATCATGGCGCTGCCGCCAGCCGAAACGAACGGAAGCGGCACCCCGGTGATAGGCAGAACCCGGACCACCCCGCCGATGTTGACCAGTGCCTGGAAGGTGAGCCAGGCGACGATCCCGATGGCCAATAGGCGGCCGAACTGATCACCCGAACGCAGCGCGATCGCCGTTCCTACAGCGGCCAAAACCATGAACAGAGCGATCACAGCGAGCGAGCCGGCCAGGCCCGTTTCCTCTCCGATGATCGCAAAGATGAAGTCACTGTGAGCATTGGGGAGGAATGACCAGCGGGCACGACTCGCACCCAGGCCGACGCCAAACCATCCTCCGGTCCCCAAGGCAACCAGGCTCTGGTGAGCGTGATAACCGTCCCCGAGAACGTCGGGATTAGAGCTGAAGAAGCTGGTAACGCGTTCCAGCCGATAGGGCGCCGCCACGGCAAGCAAGCCCCCGAACGCGGCACCGGCAAGGCTCACTCCGATCACATGATGGAACCTGGCCGACGAAGCGAAGAGGATGGTGAGCGCGGTGGCCGCGATCAGCGCGGTTGTGCCGAAATCTGGCTGCATCATCAGGGGTAGCCCGATCAGGGCCAGCACGGCGGCCACGGGAACTAACACGTGGCCGAACGTGTCGAGGTATGTCTCCTTTCGAGCCAGCATCATTGCCAGGACGACGATTGCTGCGAACTTGGCAAACTCCGACGCCTGAATCGTCACTGGTCCCAGCACTATCCACCTTTGGGCGCCGCCGCGAACGTCTCCGATGGCCAACGTGGCGACCAGTCCGATGAGGGCGATCACCAGGATCGGTACTGCGGCGCGTCGATACCAGGTGAACGGAATCCGGGCTCCGATGATCAAACAAAGCACTCCGATGCCCGCAAACAGAAGCTGGCGTTTGAAGTAGTAGAGGTTGTCCGTGTAGCCCTCACGAATGGCCAGGACGGAGGAGGCGGACAGCAGCGCCCCGAGCCCGATGATCAGCAGAATCATCACGGGTAGCAGCAACAGAACCGCGATGCGCCCCGACCGTGGTTCGCGTCTCGTGGCAAACGAGCGCGCCTGGGTGATCGGAGTGACCCTACTGGCCATCATCCTCCCCCTTGAGCTCGAGCACCAGGCGGGTGAACTCCTCGCCGCGTTGCTCGTACGAATCGAACATGTCGAAGCTGGCGCATCCCGGGGCTAGCAGAACCGTGTCGCCCGGTTGTGCAATCCGGTCCGCGCTCGCGATGGCGTCACCGAGGTCTCGAGCAGCTTCGAACCGGCCCGGCGGACTTGAGCTTTCAAGCTCCGTTGCGGCTTCCCCGATTCCGATCACTCGACGTAGGGTTGCCGCATTCGCCAGCGGAGCCAGGTCCAAACCCTTGTTTCGCCCACCGGCGATCAACACCACGGAATCGAACGCCGCCACCGACGCCAGTGCCGCATGCGGGTTCGTCGCTTTGGAGTCGTTCACCCAGGCAACCTCGTCCCAAACCCCTACCGTCGACCTCCGGTGCCTCCCCGGAACGAAAGATGCAATCGTGGCCGCGATCCCGTCCGTCGATGCCCCCAGGTGAGCCGCAATGGTTGCTGCCGCGACCAGGTCCATTGTGTAGGCGCGATCGAGGTCGGGCCGGGGAATCGTTCCGCCTTCGAATACCAGTTCCTCCTCGGTCACTCCATACCCGCCCGGAGGCACCCGTTCTCCGCTGACCGGGATGCGGCGGGTCGCAGCCGTCGCCACGGCCGCTGTCGCCCCTTCGTCGTCAGCGTCGTAGACCAGGATGTCATCGCCCGTCTGGTTCTCGAAGATCCGCTGTTTAGCGGCAACGTATTCGCCCAGGTCTTGATGCCAGTCGAGATGATCGGGCGCGATATTGAGGATCGCGGCGGCCACCGGGTGAAACGAGTCGATGAACCGGAGTTGGAAGCTGGATGCTTCGATGACTACCACGGCAGGTGGATCGTGAGCGACATCCGAAAGGGCTTTGCCGATGTTGCCTGCGGCAACTGCATCTATCCCAGATGCGGCGAGCATATCGGCAGCCGCGGCAGTGACGGTGGTCTTCCCGTTGGTGCCCGTCACGGCGGCATAATTGGCCTTCAGGTCGGTGGCGGCAAACTGCATCTCGCTGAGAAGGGGAATGCCGGCCGCCAGCACGTCGGGGATCGGACCTTCATGTTCGGGGAAACCCGGACTCGTCACGACCAGATCGATGTCGCGCAGTTCTGCCGGCTGCCATTCGCCGGCCAGCACCACAGTGTCGGCCCCAACTCCGTGCAGGGCTTCGCGGCGACGGTCGTACAGCAGAACGTCGTGGCCCCGGCTGTGGGCCAAGCGCGCGGCTGCCAGACCGCTGACGGCGGCTCCCAGCACCAGCACCCTCATGGCAACACCCCGCCGTTGGTGGCCCTGAGGAAGTCCCCGTAGAAGACGCCGACACCGACGGCCACCCCCAATCCTGCGAGGATCCAGAAGCGGACGATGATCGTCGTTTCCGGCCAACCTTTCAGTTCGAAGTGATGATGGATCGGCGCCATCCTGAAGATGCGCTTGCCCCAAACTCGGAAGGTGAAGACCTGGAGGATCACCGAGACGGTGGTCATCACGTAGAGCCCGCCGAGCAAGATCAAGAGCAGCTGTGTGTTGGTCAGGAGAGCCAGGGCGGCCAGAGCACCGCCGATGGCCTGGGACCCCACGTCGCCCATGAAGATACGAGCCGGTGCGGCGTTCCACCACAGGAAGCCGAGGGCGGCCCCAACGACGGCAGCGGCAACGATCGCAAGATCGACCGCACCTTCCACCTCATAGAAGCCGGGATTGCGCGATTGCCAGAAGGCGATCAGGACAAAGGCTCCAAACACCAGACCTCCGCTACCGGCGGCAAGACCGTCGAGACCGTCTGTCAGATTCACCGCATTCGCCGCTGCGGTGAGCATGAAGAGGACCAGCAGGCCGTAGAGCCACGGGCCCAGGTCGATGCCGAGACCTCGGGTGAATGACAGCTCTGTGCTCGTATTGAGTGCAATGGCACCGATGGCAAACAGCACGGCAACCGTCAGCTGACCGAGGAACTTCCAGCGTTTTGACAAACCCATGTTCCGCTTGCGGGCGTACTTGACGTAGTCGTCGAAGAACCCGATCAGGCCCATGCCGACAAAGGCCATCAGAGCCAGCCATCCCTGCCCGGCGAACGGCGTCATGCGAGGGTTGAAGCCGGTCCCGAATTCCCAGACCCTGACGTGTGCAACGACGTAGCCCACGAGGACGGCAAACACCATGACAATGCCACCCATTGTCGGGGTGCCTCGCTTGTGATGATGCCCTTCGACTTCTTCCTGGATGAACTGACCGATGTTTCTCTCCCGGAGGACTCGCATCGCAATCGGAGTGCTGAAGATCGTGATGATGAACGCCACTGCAGATGCAATCAGAATCGAGATCACTGCTGTGCCTCCTCAGCCATGCGCAGGGCGAGCGACTCGAGCCCGACGGCTCGCGACGCTTTCACGAGAAGCACGTCGCCTTCCCGCAAGATCGCGCTCACGACTGCATGGGCCATCTCGACATCAGCGACGTTGCGGGCTAGCGGCCCCGCGGCAGCGGCGATCCCAGGGTCCTCGCCGACCGTGACGACCGCGGCAAAGCCGAGTTCGGAGGCAAGACGTCCGATGCGGCCATGTTCACTCGCTTCCAGCGACCCCAACTCGGCCATCTTCCCGAGAACTGCGATGTGGCGTCCTGGTATCGCGGCGACCGTTCTCATTGCTGCTTCCGTTGAATCTGGGTTTGCGTTGTAGGCATCATTGACGACCGTGTACCGGCCACGGTGGATTTCCATCCTCCACTGCGATCCGGTTGCTTGCTCGAGCCCGGCAACCAGATCAGCGAACCCGACGCCGACAGCGAGCCCGGCGCCAACCGCAGCGGCAGCATTGAGCGCTTGGTGGGCACCTGCCATGCGTAGACGAATCGCCGCCGACTCCCCGGCAGCGTCAAGGCGGAACGAAGGGAAGCCGACTTCGTCCAGTGCGACCTCGCCGATGTGCACGTCTGCGCTCGGTTCCTTCCCAAACGTGACCGTCGTCCCGCGATGCGGCCTACGCAACCGAGGCTCCCCCGCCGGAAGCACCGCCGTCCCCGTGTCGTCGAGCGCCTCGACCAGTTCGAACTTGGAGTCCGCGAGCACCTCAGTCGTCCCGAACGTCTCGAGGTGCACCACACCCAGATTGGTGACGATGGCGACATCGGGCCGGACAGCAGGCATCAGAAACTCGATATGACCGCGGCCACGGGATCCCACTTCGGCCACGAGGAATCGAGCGTCAAGAGGCGTCCTCAGAATGGTGAGCGGCACCCCTACCTCGTTGTTGAAAGAACGAGGCGAAGCCCAGGCTCCGGGAAGGGCGCCTGCGAGCAGGTCCTTGGTCGACGTCTTTCCGGTGCTGCCGGTGATGGCCACAACCGGCATGTTCAGGTCGTCGCGGTGCAGTACGGCGATGTCTCGCAAGGCCTGGAGCGTGTCGGACACCACCAGACTTGGAATGCCCTCGAGTTCGGGATCGGAGGTAACCGCGGCGACCGCGCCTGCTGCGATCGCTTTCCCGATGAAGCGGTTGCCGTCATGGGTCTCCCCGGAAATCGCAACGAACAGGTCGCCCGGCTCTACTGCACGGGAGTCGGTGGAAATCCCGGTGACCACGACCCCGGAATCGTTGCGGACTTCGCAGCCGATCGCCTGGGCGAGCTCGAGGAGCGTGCGTGGCCTCATAGTGCCTTGCCCTCGATGGAACGGAGTTCCTCACGCGCCACGGTGGCATCGTCGAAAGGGACGACTCGATCGGCGAACTGCTGACCCGTTTCGTGGCCCTTGCCCAATATCAGAACCGCGTCACCGGCTTCCGCGTGCGTGAGAGCACGCCTGATTGCGATGCGGCGATCAGATTCGACCACAAACGAGGCCGCTGTCGGAATGCCGGCGAGAACCTCTTTGATGATCCGGTCTGGGTCTTCCGACCGCGGGTTGTCACTGGTGATGACGGCCAGATCAGCGGTCGTGACCGCCTCACCCATCAGCGGCCGCTTCTCTCGATCGCGGTCACCACCCGCCCCGACGACCGCGATTACCTTGCCGGCCACCTGAGCGCGCGACTCCGCAATGACATTCGCAATTGCGTCCGGGGTATGGGCGTAGTCGATGACCACCCACACGCCGCGAGCCGAATAGATCGTGTTGTACCTGCCGGGAACGGGTTCCATGGTGGCAAGCCGGGCAGCAGCTGTTTCGACATCGATACCGACGTGGTCTGCGCATACCAGAGCAATCGCTGCATTGCTGACATTGAACCGTCCAGCAAGGGGTACCGATGCCTCGTGAACTCGATCATTCCAGATGAGGTCGAACGTGCTGCCCTGAGGCGTGGACGATCTGATAGCTACCCGAACGGTTGCGTCGGACGAGGTGCCGACTGTCGTGGTCTGGAGGGTGGTCTGTTGCTGCAGGCGCCGGCCGGCCGGATCATCGATCCAGATGACGGCCGCCGATGCACGCTCGGGCGAGAACAATGCGGCCTTTGCTTGGTAGTAGGCCTCCATGGTGTGATGAAAATCCAGGTGATCCTGGGACAAGTTGGTGAATGCGACGACATCGAAGACGATCCCGTTCACGCGTCCCATCTCCATGGCGTGGCTGGAAACCTCGATGGCAACATCGGTGATCTCACCCTCATCCACGAAGCCTCGCAACATGCGTTGCAGGTCCCCGGCCTCGGGTGTGGTCGGTGGTGTGTTGGCCCGAGCGGCCTCCCGACCACCGACCGTGCCGACGACCGCAATCTGTCGCCCGGCGGGTCCTCCCATCGCTGCCAGCATGTGCGCCACAGTGGTCTTGCCGTTGGTTCCGGTGATTCCAACCACGTTGAGGCTTCGTGCCGGGTAGCGGTGAGCTGCTGCCGCAAGCCAGCCCAACGCAGCGCGGGTGTCGGCGACCCTCAGGTAGGGAATTGAGAGCGTTGGGACTTGCTCTACGGCAACAGCGGCCGCTCCCGACGCGATCGCGTCCGCAACGAAGTCGTGACCGTCGACCCGGGACCCGCGGATCGCCACGTACATGGATCCGGGCACGACAGCCCGGCTATCCGAATGGACGTCGTCGATGAGTACATCCGCCCCCACCAGTTCCACCGCTTGGTGGTCAGCGACGGCGGCAGCGACCTCGACCAACGTCACGGGCGCTGTTTGCCTACTGCCCATCAGGGGCCACACCCAAAGCTTGGAGCGCTGCCTCGGCGACTCGGGCAAAGACCGGGGCGGCGGACACGCCACCGAACTGCAGCTCGACGATCGTGCCATCCTCCTCTAACTCGCCGTGTGGCGAGTCGAGCATCACGGCGACCACGATTTCCGGATCGTCGATCGGTGCAATACCGATGAATGAAGCTATTCGATCTTCCTCGCTGTAAGCGCCCTGCTCCGGCAGAAACTTCTCCGTTGTACCGGTCTTGCCGCCGACCGCGTAGCCTTCAATGGCAGCTCTGCGCCCGGTGCCTTGCTCGACTACCCCCTGCAACAGCTCACGCATCTGTTGTGCGGTTGCTTCCGAGATGACCGGACGCTGCCGAGGCACGGTTATGTCGCGCGAGCCGTCGGGGTGAATCAGTTCGCTCACAAGATGAGGTTCCACCCAGATGCCGTTGTTGGCGATGGTTCCGAAGACTGCAGCCATCTGCAACGCGGTCACGTCGACCCGGTAACCGATGGCTGTCGACGCTCCGGCCGTCGCCGAGACCCAATCGGCCACCGGTCGCAACAAACCCGGCACCTCACCGGGGACCGACTCGCTCGTCAGCTGGCCTAGGCCGAAGGCCTCGAGATACTGGTGATGCAGATCGTTTCCCAGCTTCTCCTGGATCTGGATCGTTCCGACGTTGGACGACTTGGTGAGAATCTCGGCCACACTCATATGACGTCCCTCTTCGCGTTTGACGTCGGTGTACGGCTCTTCCTTCCCATCGACCTCGTAGGCCGCCGGCACCCACCAGCTGTCCTGGGGGGTGACGATGCCTTCGTTGAGTGCCGCCGCCACCGTGGCGACTTTGAGCGTCGAACCGGGCTCGTAGACATCTGTCGCCGCCCGATTGCGGAGTGCGCCCTGTTCGATGGCATCCCCGATCGAACCGCGCTCGTTTGGGTCGAATGTCGGAGCGCTCGCCATAGCCAGAATCTCACCGGTGCGCGGCGTGATCACAACGATGGTGGCGGCCTCGGCGCCGGTTTGGACAATGGCATCTGCCGCGGCTTGCTGCGCAGCAAACTGGATCTCTCGATCGATAGTGGTGCGCATGTCCACACCGGCGACGGCCGGTTCGATGAGCAGTTCTCCCAGCGGAATCGGGATACCGGCCGGATCGCGCTCCAGCACCTTGGTCCCCGGTGAACCGGTGAGAACCTCGTTGTATTGGGCCTCGAGACCCTCCAACCCAGTCTGATCGTCCTGCTGTACGAGCCCAAGGACTTGAGCGGCTAGGTCTCCCGAGGGATACACCCGGAGCGGCTCGTTGCGCAGATAGATGCCGTCGAGGGCGTAGGAGCACTCCCCCGGCTCGTCTTCGCCGCGGCATTCCGCAAGGGCGTCGATCTCAGCTTGCACCTGCTGCTCCTGCTCGATGGTGATGTGACGTGCCGCGTAGGCAAAACGCGATTCGGGACGATCGAGGCGCTCGGCGATCCCGGCAACGCTCCCTCCTACTAACGGTGCCAGGATCCTGGCGGTTTCCTCGGGATCGATGATTAGCGACGGATCGGCGATGACACTGGGCAAGTCGACCGACACCGCAAGCTCGATGTAGTCGCGGTCGTAGATGGTGCCCCGTTTTGCGGCAATCTCTTCGTAGCGGATCCGCTGGTCGTTCCCGTCGGCCTCGAACGTGGCCGCCTCCACGACCTGCACCCGAAACAGTCGGTAGCCGATCCCGATCCAGGCAAGGAGAAAGCAGATTCCTATGAGCAAGACCCGAAGGTCACGGGTGCGCCAGGTGGGGCGCAGCATGTCAGGAACCCGGCGGATCCGGGAGGTCGGTCTCTCCCAGGCCGCCAGCGATCGGCCGAGTTCGTGGACGCCAGGCGCGCACTGCCGTGGCGCGGCTGAGCATGAACGCGTACATCAAAAGAGCCCCGGTCATGGCTGTGCGCTCAGGATTGCCTTGAGCTGAGCCCATCGGTAGTCGGGGTCGAGCTCGTCGACGCCTACCACCGGGACCGAGAGGGCCACCCGCTCTGCCGGGTACTCCAACCCGAGCTGAGCGATCTCCATCTCCAAGCGGGCAGGATCTTGAATCTGGGCAAGCTCGTAGCGGAGCTGCCAGTGCAGGTCTTCCTGGATGGCGATCTGGGTCTCGAGCTCTTGAATCACAAATGCCGAGTGGTCCAGAGAGATCCGCGAATAGATGAGGCCGAAGAAAGCGACAACGACGGCGAGACCGAAGAGCACCCAATGGCTGATCTTCGGCCGGGGAAGCCTGGTTGCGCCGGGAACGAGCTCGAGGGACGGCCGACCCGTTGTTTGTCGTTGGGGAACCGTCATCTTTCGGCCTTTTCAGCCATTCGAAGCAGTGCAGAACGCGCCCGCGGATTCGCAGCCACCTCATCGGCGCTGGGCCGAACTGGTTTGTGGACGGGCGACCGCAACTCGGCCACCCGTCCACAGGTGCACACGGGGAAGTCGGGGGGACACACGCAGCCTTCCGTGCCGGCTGCGAAGCGTCGTTTGACTATGCGATCCTCGAGAGAGTGATAGGAAATCACCAACACCCTCCCGCCGGGACGCGTCCAACGGATCGCTGCCTCAAGACCAAGCCGGAGCGAGTCCAGCTCGTTGTTGACAGCGATTCTGATGGCCTGAAAAACCTTTCGAGCAGGATGCTTACGCCGTCTTGCCGCGGCAGGAACCGCCGCCTTGACCACATCGGCAAGGTGAGTCGTGTCGTGGATGGGTCGTGCCGCAACGATGGCTCGAGCGATTCGCCGAGCCATACGTTCCTCTCCGTAGCGCCAAAGGATGTCAGCGACATCATCCACCGGCCACTCGTTGACGATTGCTCCGGCCCCGAGTTCGGCGTCGCGGTCCATCCGCATGTCGATGGGTCCGCGACGCCGATAGGAGAATCCACGCTCGGGCTCGTCGAGTTGGTGGGAGGAGACACCAATGTCGAAGAGGGAGCCGTCGATACAAGGCGATACGGGAGTGCCACTACCGCTCCCCTTGCATATCTCTGCCGCTATCTGTTCCAAAGAGGCGAAGTTGGACCGGATGAGTCGGAGCCGCGGCTCGGCCGGGCCCCGTGCTATCGCCTCGGGATCCCGATCGAGTGCCACTATCGACAGATTGGGGAAGGCGTCGAGTAGGGCTCGACTGTGTCCCCCGCCCCCGTAGGTCGCGTCGATGATGAGCCGCGGGTCGACCGGCCGCAGCATCTCCACGACCTCGTCCACCATCACCGGCACGTGATACGGGTTCTGATCCATGGTCAGTCCCCCGGAGCGCTGGCGCCAAAGTGGAAGCGGGCGGAGTAAGGGGCCTCCCAATTGGCATCCGAGGG
>JASJAS010000073.1 GCA_030066875.1 Acidimicrobiia bacterium
GCCGCGACGCCCAAGACGCAGCCAAAGTCGTCACCCAACTACTCGAAGGACTAGCCAAAGGCAAAACCGCTCCCCTCCCCCAACCCGTCCTCGTCGGCGCCCTCGAACACGGCTAGCAAGGAAGGCATTCGACATGCAAAAGAAACCCGACATTCTCGAGGTGCTGAGCCGGGCCCAGACCGGGGAGTACTGCACACAAAAGGAATGGGACACCAAGAAGATCCCTCTCACTATCCGCAACATCCTCAAGGAACACGGGCTCCAGAAGACGTGCGACATGGACAACCCGGTGAACACCGACATGGAGCTAGCAGACAAGTTCTATGCAGCCGGCTACCAAGCAGCCCTCGAACTCGGCTATCTGTGCACCGACACCGACCGCATCATCAGCGTCACCCAGGAAGAGCTCGATGACGCACTCCGGCATGCCCCCGCCGAAGTCACGGTTGGTGAGGGCAAGGATGCGACGGTCATCAAGGCCCGCACACCTTCCGACCCCTATCCAATGAAGGCCGCTACCTCGCTGGGTATCACCGTCTCGGAAGACCTCTTCCCGACCATGGCGTACTTGATCGCCAACGAACGTGAAGTGGACATCCTCGAAGCCGGTTCGCTGATCACGGTGCGTGGCCACGAGGTGCTGTCGGGAACGCCGATCGAGACGGTCATGGGATACGAGCACGGTGTGATGCATCGCGAAGCCCGCCGCAAGGCAGGAAGGCCCGGCATGGGCGCCATCGGCAGCATCTCAGCCGTGACCGAGTTCGGGCAGTTCGGCGCATACGGAACCCCGGGCGGGTTCCGCAACACCGATCTCGCACTGATTCTCTTCCCGTCCGAAATGAAGATCGACTACCGCACCCTGCACAAAGTGGTTCATACGCTCAACATGGGCGGAATCATGAAGTGTGACTCCCCCGGGATGATCGGCGGAATGCCGGGCCCCGCCGAGGGAGCTGCTGTCTCCAGCATCGCCTGTGCTCTGCTGTCCTACGCGATCCTGCAGAACCACGTCGGTGGCGGCGAGATCTACGACGTCCGCTACCTATCGAACGTCAACAGGGAAGGACTCTGGGCGCTCAGCGTTGTGTTCCAAGCCTTGAGCCGCAACACACATACGCTGTGCCATGGCATCGCCAACCAGGTCTCCGGACCCGGGACCGAGAACCTCCTGCGTGAAATCGCGGCCGGAGTGTCGGTCTTGGCCGCGTCTGGCTCGTCGCTGACGACCGGGCCTCGGAGCGCCGGCGGCAAGCTGCACGACTTCGTCACGCCGCTCGAGTGCCGGTTCGTCGCTGAGGTCTCTCACGCCGCATCCGGAATGGAGCTGAGCAAGGTCAACGAGGTTGTCAAAGCGCTGCTCCCGAAGTACGAGGACTCCATCAAGGAACCCGATCTGGGCGTCCCGTTCCAGAAGGCCTACAACATGGACACCCTCGAACCCACACCGGAATGGGAGGCCGCGTACCGCAAGGTCAAAGCGGAATGCATCGAGCTCGGCATCCCGCTCGACGCGAGCTGAAAGAAGACGCGACATGAAGACGACGCTATCTAGCGAAACTCAAACCGTCACGATCGACACCGAGGGCCCGATGATCATGATCGGGGAGAAGATCAACCCGACTGGTCGCAAGCGCCTGGCCGCTGCCATCAAGGACGGCGACTACGACTACATCGTCAACTTGGCGGTTCGCCAAGTCGAGGCCGGAGCCGATGTCCTGGACGTCAACGTCGGCGTACCGGGGATCGATGAGGTCAAGACGATGGAGGAGGTCGTCGGGGTCGTCACAGATGCCGTCGAAGTTCCACTGTGCATCGACTCGCCCAATCACGCCGCGGTGGCTGCGGGGGTTGCTGCATGCAAGGGAAGACCGCTCGTCAACTCGGTCAACGGCGAAGAAGTGTCAATGCAGGCCGTCCTCCCGGTCGTCAAGGAGTACGACACCGCAGTGATCGGGCTCACGCTCGACGAAGACGGCATCCCGGAGACTGCCGAAGGACGCTTTACGGTGGCTGCCAAGATCATTGAGCGAGCGACCTCGATGGGCATCCCCCTCGAGAGCATCGTGATCGATCCGCTGGTGTTGACCGTCGGCGCCGACAGCAATGCATCTCGGGTGACGCTCGACACAATCGCACTCGTGACCAAGGAGTATGGAGTCAACATCAACCTTGGTGCTTCCAATGTGTCGTTCGGTCTCCCCGATCGGCATACGCTCAACCAGGCGTTCCTCGCCCTTGGGATGGGAGTCGGGGCATCGTGTGCCATTACTGATGTCGTCAAGCTGGCGCCCACGATTCGGGGAGCCGACCTCCTCCGTGGCCGGGACCAACACGGCATGCGGTACATCAAGTACTTCCGGAAGCATGCCCCCAAGGACGACTGACACGGCATGGCAGTGCGGCGCGAATGGGAGCTGGACTACGACGTTGACGATGTCCTCCGTAGTCAAGCGGCGGATCCAGCTGCCATTCGCGCCCGTCGTCCCCGACTCGTCGACATGGCGCAACGTGCCCTCGATGCCGGGCGTGGCATGGTTCAACCTGCAGTGCTGACGCGCACTCTCCAGGTCGCGAAGTCGAGACACAATCGGATCACGCTCGAAGGGGGCGCAACCCTCACCGGTCCGCTGATTACCGAGCACCTCGGCGGCGCCGAGGATATCACCGTGATGCTCTGCACCATCGGCGACGAGCTCGGCAAGGCTGCGGTCAAAGAAAGCGAAACAAACCTCAGCTACGCGTACGCCCTCGACGCCGTAGGGTCGGCCGCGGTGCACTCCCTGAACGCCGCGGCGTGCAACCAGGTCGAGCAGAATGCTATCGCGGCCGGGCTGCAAACCAGCCTGCCGCTGAGCCCGGGGATGGAAGGCTGGGAAGTCGACCCCGGTCAGCGAGAGATATTCTCGATAATCGACGGGGATGAAGTTGGGGTGGCCTTATCCCCCACCCTGGAAATGCGACCACTCAAGTCACTGACTGCGATCGTTGGGATCGGCAAACAGGTGGCAACGAAAGGGGCCATCTGCGACTACTGCGCGCTGCGTGATACGTGCCGGCAGAAGATCGCTTGAGAACAACGCAAGAGATGGGACCACGATGACGCAAACAGAAGCATACGAGGCCCACACCGAGGCGCTTCGCTCCGGCGACCGCAAGGAGAAAGGACTCTGGAGGAGGTTCCGCTTCTTCCTCCAGGACCACCCCACGCCGCTGGTGTGGACTTGGAAACTAGCCGAGGCCGTCCTCAAGCGAATGGGGGGTCTGTTCGAGAGAATCGGCGTCAAACGATCCTCCCGATGGATCAAGCCCGTTGAAGAGATCGTCAAGAAGCCGATCTTCGACTGCCAGATGTGCGGCCAGTGCATCCTTCACTCCACCGGGATGACTTGTCCCATGACCTGTCCCAAGCAACTGCGCAACGGTCCCTGTGGCGGAGTGCGGATGAATGGTCATTGCGAGGTGAAGCCGGAGATGGACTGCGTCTGGGTGAAGGCCATCGAGCGTTCGGCCAAGACCAGCTACCACCACGAGATCGGAAAGCTCAACCCTCCAGTCGATTGGCAACTGCACGAGACCGCCTCCTGGGTGACGGTCGCCATCGGGCGCGATCAGGTCACATCCGGCAGCGGCAAGGGACCCCACCACGCCTCGGAGGTCATTTCCTCATGACGACACCAGACCAACCCCGGCCGACTCCAAGCCGACTCGCCCGGGTCCTCGCGGACGGACACTTTGCGCTGACTCTGGAGATCTCGCCGCCGGTGGGGCCGAACCGCGCAGCCGTCGAACGCCAGATGAAGCTCCTACGCGACTACGCAGATGCGTTCAATGTCACCGACAACCAGTCTGCCCGGGTTCACACCTCGAGCCTTGCCGTCAGCATCATGCTCAAACAGGCTGGGCTGGATCCGATCCTCCAGGTCACGTGTCGCGACCGCAACCGGCTGGGCATCCAGTCGGATCTGCTCGGCGCATCTGTCTTCGGGATTCAGAACGTCCTTGCTCTGAGCGGCGACGCTCCCATTTGGGGCGACCACCCGCAGACGCAGGGTGTGTTCGAGGTCGACTCGATCAACCTGGTGAGGATTCTGCGGATGATGCGGGATGATCAGGTGTTCGAGAACGGCAAGCCCATTCCCAAGGTTGCGCCGGACTATTTCATCGGAGCCGCAGCGAACCCGTTCGCGCCGCCGCATGACTTCCGCCCGACACGGCTTGCCAAGAAAGTGGCGGCGGGGGCGCAGTTCATTCAGACGCAGCTCATCTACAACGTGCCCCGTTTCCGCGAGTACATGAAACGAGTCGTCGATATGGGTCTGCACGAGCAGACCGCCATCCTCGCGGGGGTGGGTCCGATTCGATCGGCCCGTGCCGCCGAATTCATGAAGCACGAAGTGGCCGGGATGGATGTCCCGGATGAGACTGTCAACCGCCTCAAGGGTCTCGACAAGGAGAAGGCAGCAGAGGAAGGGGTCAACCTCTGTATCGAGATCGCAGAGGAAGTTCGGCAGATCGAAGGGGTCCGCGGACTCCACATCATGGCGGTGTCGTGGGCCTCGATCCTGCCGGAGTTGGTGACCCGGCTGGGACTTCACCCACGACCAGATTTGCCGGAGCCGGAGCCTGCCACCGCGAGCAGCTGAGGAATCCGGCGCACCACAACCGATCCGGACGCGGTCATAATGGGCCGTCGTTCACGTCAACTCCGGGAGGGAACAACAATGGGAAAGTTCGATGGGCGCGTCGCGATTGTCACGGGCGGTGCCGGCACGATCGGCGAGGCATACTGCAAAGGTTTTGCCGATGGAGGCGCCGCGGTGGTGGTCGCCGATATGGCGGACCCAGAGCCGCTCGTGGATGAGTTGCAGGGCGCCGGCCACGCTGCCATTGGGGTGTCGGTGGACATCTCGGACCGGGTCTCAACCGAAGCGATGGCCGAAGCGGCGATGGACGAGTTCGGTCGGATCGACATCCTGGTCAACAACGCAGCCTTCTTCAAGGCAGTGACTCGCGGACCGTTCGAGGACATCTCCGTAGAGGAATGGGACCTGACAATGGCGGTCAACGTTCGCGGTCCCTGGTTGTGCAGCAGAGCAGTGCTCCCCGCCATGAAGAACCAGCAACATGGGCGGATCATCAACATTTCATCAAACGTCGTCTGGAAGGGTGTCCCCGGCTTTCTCCAATACACAACGTCGAAGTCGGCGTTGGTCGGGTTTACCCGAGCCATGGCGCGAGAGGTCGGCGACTATGGGATCACAGTCAACAATGTCGCCCCGGACTTCATCCCCGACGACTACCTGCGAGCTCACCAGCCCGGCAACGAAGAAGCGGTCAACGCCGCCAGGGCGATCAAGCGCACGTCGGTGCCGGAAGACATGGTGGGGACTGTGCTGTACCTAGCGAGTGACGACGCTGCCTTTGTCACCGGCCAGGCAATCCTGGTCAACGGCGGAAGTTTCATGTACTAACGGAGCGCCGCCGGAGGCGGCGGCGACATGCGGAGCGGTTCGAGATCGAGAAGAGCAACGACGGTTCCTGCGGACATAGCTTCGCCATTTCGTAGGCATATCCGCACGAACAAGGAGAGCAGCCAGCCGATGGATTCCTGCGGACATAGCTTCGCCATTCCGTAGGCATATCCGCAAGAACCGGTGGGGCATATCCGCAAGAACCGGTTGAGCGCCGTCCCCTCCCTCTCTAGATCTCGCGAAAAAAGTATTCCTATCAGCAATATCTGCTCGCTACAGTTCGAACCTGGCTCGAAACAAGTGGAGGGAGCAGTTGTGGGAGGGTCTCTAGACGGCAGCGTCGTCATTGTCACAGGTGGAGCGCGCGGCATAGGGAGGGAATACGCCCTTGGCGTCGCCCGCGAAGGTGGCAAGGTAGTAGTAGCCGACCTGCTCGACGGAGAGCCCGTCGTTGCGGAGATCGAAGCGCTCGGTGGTGAAGCACTCGCTGTCACCACAGACGTCAGCGACGAAGCATCCAACGATGCAATGGCTGCGGCGACCATCGACCGTTTCGGCCGGATCGATGTGCTCATCAACAACGCAGCGATGTTCTCCGAAACCACTCGCGGGCCTTTCCACGAACTGACGATCGCGGAGTGGGACCGCACGTTCGAGGTCAACGTGCGCGGAGTTTGGCTGGCCTGCAAGGCCGTCTACCCGCAGATGTCGGCCCAAGGCTCCGGCAAGATCATCAACATCGCCTCCAACACCCTGTACAAAGGCACGACCGGATTCCTTCACTATGTCGCCAGCAAATCGGCCCTGATCGGTCTGTCACGCAGCCTTGCCACCGAACTGGGCCCGGAAGGCATCACCGTCAATACCGTGTCACCCGACTTGATACCAAACCCCGACCTGCGCCCAACCGACGAGACGAGCGACAAGTTTGTGGTGGCCGGACGCGCCCTGAAGCGAACGATGGTGGCTGAGGACATGGTGGGGACAATCGTGTTCCTGTGCACGCGCGGATCCGACTTCATCACAGGTCAGGCCCTGGTGGTGAACGGCGGCGCCTACTACCAGTAAAACCCGACTGCATTCATGAGGTGAGTCGTCATGAGCATGAAAGACATAGCGGACCCGTTCACCCCCGAAGCCGACTCCAAGTGGTACCGGGCGATGTGGAACTTCTGGCACCCGGTCGCCTATTCCCACGAAGTCTCCGAAGGAGGGATGTTGTCGGGTGCACTCCTTGGCGAGCGGGTCTTGCTGGTACGGCACGAGGGAGAGGCCCGCGCATTCATGGATGTATGCAGGCACAAGGGAGCCGCCCCGTCGCTGGGGTGGATCGAGAACGGTTGCATTGCCTGCCCCTACCACGGCTGGGAGTACAACATGGATGGGGACTTGGTCAACATCCCGTCTCGGCCCGAGCTGAACGGCGTCCTCAATGTCCGCCTCGAGCCATACAAGTGTATGGAAAAGTCCGGTCTCATATGGGTTTGCCTCGGTGACGAGCCGTGGCGAGAGCCGCTGCCGTTCCCCGAGTGGGACGATGCAACGATGGAGTGGCAGTCACCCCCCTACTACGACTGGGAGACCAGCTCACCGCGCCGCCTCGAGAACTTCGTCGACTTCTCCCACTTCCCGTTTGTGCACGAGAACATCCTCGGGACCCGCGACAAGGCTGAGGTCGAGGAGCATGAAGTGTGGCGGGAGGACGGCATCCTTCGTTTTGATCGGTGGGTCGTCGAGCCCAACGAGGACAAGATGAAGGAATACCTCGGCTTGGACGACGACATCATCAACGTCCAGAACCGTTACTACCTCACCGTGCCGGGAACCATCTACCTGATTCGATACTTCCCGAACGGCAAGCGGTACGCCCTCTATATGGCGACCGCCCCAACCGGACCGACCACGTGCCGCAACTTCTGGCACATCGGAGCCGACTTCGCTCTAACCGATGAAGCGAAGGCATACCTGCTCGACTTTGAGTTGCGGGTCCTCGAGCAGGACCGTCCGATAGTCGAGTCACAGTGGCCCGAGCACCTGCCGGACCTCCTCGGCGCAGAGATGTACGTCAAGGTCGCCGACGAAGTGACCCTGGCCTACCGCAGCTGGCTCTTCGAGCTAGCAGCAGAGTGGGCTGCTGCCGGCGAGCAGCAAGAGGAGGTGGCCGGATGACACAGCTCGATCCGTCCGTCTACATGCACATGGACGAAGAGGCGGAAGATCGGCTGTACCGGGAGATGCGGGAACACTTCTGGTATCCCGTGGCCTACTCCGACGAGCTGACGGACTCCCCACAAGGCTTCACGCTTTTTGGGGAACAGCTGGTCGTGGTCAGACTCGAAGGCAAGGCCCGGGTCTTCGAAGACCTGTGCCGCCATCGCGGTGCTGCGCTCTCGCTCGGAGTCATCGACGGCGATTGCCTCCGGTGCCCCTATCACGGTTGGAAGTATGACGCTCAAGGACGGGTGGTTCGGATCCCCGCCCGCGAGGAGCTGTCCGATCTCGTCGATGCCGACCTGCCCGCCTACCCCACCACGGAAACCGGCGGTCTGGTGTACACCTGCCTCGGCGAACCCAAGTTCCCCGCACCGACGATCCCGGAATTCGACGATCCCAGCTACAAGTTCCTGCACTTGGACATCTACGAGTGGGACTGCTCACTCCCCCGTCGCCTCGAGAACTACTTCGACTTCTCCCACTTCGCTTGGGTGCACGACGGGATCCTGGGCGACAGCTCTCAGCCGCGCGTTGAGGACTACGAGATCACCAAGGTCGGGTCTGAAATCCGTTTCGTAGCCGGGCCGTTCCCGGAATTCACGGACAACGTCAAGAACGCCCCGGAGACTGATCGATCTGAAGACGAGATCTACGGAGCGATGAAGCAGTACCAGATATTCATGCCCAACGCCATGAAGCTCAACAGTGCTGCGGGTGACGTTGAGGACTACCTGCTATGGGTCTGCCTCGCGCCGGTCGGTCCAACGAGAACGAGGTGTTTCACCTACCAGGGGCGCAACTATGCCATGGACAGCGACCGCCAATTCGAGGAGTTCGCCGAGCTGGTGACCGAGCAGGATCGACCGATCGTGGAGTCACAGCGACCGGCGGAACTACCCAAGGATCTTGCCGCCGAGATGCACATCCGCGGTGCCGACCTTGCTGCCCTGGAATACCGGATCTGGCTCTATCAGATCTCAAACGGCAGGGTCGAGCTGGCGCCGGGCGGCGATGAGTAAGGCCACCTAGTTGAAAGTAGCAAAGGAGCAACATGGGCGTATTTGATGGACAGACAATCATCGTGACCGGAGGGGCTCGGGGCATCGGCCGGGCCTATTGTCACGGCCTGGCCCAAGAAGGTGCATCACTCGTGATTGCCGACCTCAACGGAGCTGACGACGTCGTCGCCGAAGTCGAAGAAATGGGTGCGGAGGCGGTTTCGGTGATAACCGATGTGTCGAGTCCGGAATCCACAGAGGCAATGGCGGCATCCGCTCTCGAGCGGTTCGGGCGGATTGATTCTCTGGTCAACAACGCAGCGTTCTACACCACCGCCACCCACGCCCCTATGGACGAACTCAGTCCCGAGGAATGGGACCTTTGCTACGCAGTGAACGTCAAGGGTTCTTGGCTTTGTGCCAGGGCCGTCGTACCGGCGATGAAGGCTCAGGGCAGTGGGCGAATCGTCAACGTGGCATCGATGACGGTCAACGATGGGACGCCGGGCTTCTTGCATTACGTGTCGTCCAAGGCTGCGATCTGGGGGCTCACCAGAGCCATGGCCCGCGAGCTGGGACCGCACGGCATCCGGGTGAACACACTCACGCCCGACTACATCCCACACGACCAGGAGTATGCCTCCCAACAACCCCATGTCGACGACATCATCAAGGGCCGGCGCGCTCTACAACGTACCCAAGTCCCAGAGGATATGGTCGGAACCCTCCTCTACCTGCTCAGCCCGTGGTCGGAGTTTGTCACCGGTCAGAACATCTGGGTGAACGGGGGATCGGCGTTCCATTGAGTCCTCGGAGATACGTATTGATGAGAGCAATTATTCCGGTATGATTGCGCAGCATTAGATCCGGAGGGACTCTTGAGAATCGTCATCGATTGGGACCGTTGTATCGGTGCCGGCATGTGTGTCGGCATCGCTCCACATCTCTTCCAGCTCGACGAAAAAGGCAAACTGAACGTGCTCATCGAGGAGCCCGGCGAGGACCAGCGGGCCACCGTCGAAGCTGCCGAAGCATGCTGCCCGGTGGAGGCAATCTCCATTTCCAACGGCTGACGCCCGATGAGCGGCACCGTCATAGTCGGAGCGTCCCTAGCCGGCCTCAGAACCGCCGAAGCTCTGCGGAAGAACGGCTACGAGGAACGAGTGACCCTCCTTGGAATGGAGGATCACCTTCCATACGACCGGCCCCCGCTCAGCAAGGGCATCCTGACCGGCACGGTTTCCGAGAGCGACACCTTCTTCCGCACCGCCGACCACTTCACTGAGCTGGGCGTCGAGGTCAAGACTGGGGTGCGGGCAACGGCACTCGACACTACGGACCGTGCCATCCACACAAGCGACGGCACGCTGCAATACGACAACGTCGTGATTGCGACAGGTGCTGCGGCGCGCACCCTCCCGGGCACAGACAGCCTCAGCGGCGTCCACGTCATCAGGACCCTCGAGGACGCTACTGCAATCAGGAGCGATCTGAGCAACCGGCCTCGTGTAGTCGTCATCGGTGCCGGCTTCATAGGTGCCGAGGTGGCCTCCAGCGCCAGGGAAATGGATCTCGACGTAACCATCGTCGAAGCCCTTCCCAACCCACTTGCCCGAGCCGTCGGCACCGAGGTCGGACGCCTCTGTGCCGACCTACATGCCGAAGGCGGAACCACACTCCTCTGTGGAAACGGTGTCGCCGAGGTCACGGGTAACAGCACAGTCGAAGGGGTCACACTGACCAACGGTGTGACAATTCCCGCCGACGTGGTCATCGTTGGCATCGGAGTGACGGTGAACACCGGATGGCTCGAAGACAGTGGGCTCGACATATCGAACGGTGTGGTGTGCGACGAGTACATGAGTGCCGGGCCCACCGGTGTGTTTGCGGTTGGTGACGTCGCTGCGTGGCACAACCCGCTCTTTGGCGTGACGATGCGCGTCGAACATTGGACCAATGCGGTCGAGCAGGCACTCATCGTCGCGTACAACATAACCAACCCGACAGAGCAGCGGCCCTACGCGGGAATCCCGTATTTCTGGTCCGATCAATACGGACGTCGCATCCAGTTCCTCGGCAGGTCGGACGCCGACGAGGTAGTCATCGTTGACCGAACCCGCGAAAGCAGAAAGCCGGTGGCCCTGTATCGCAAGGATGACGCCCTCGGGGGAGCCCTCGCCATCGATGACCCGATGACCTTGATGCCGCTGCGTGCCCATATCATGAAGGAAGGAGGGTGGGAGGCTGCCCTGGCCGCCGTCCAACCCGACTCCTGAAGACGCCTGTCCCGCCAAGAACGACTCGCCGAAAAACTTGATATGATCAATATTGCGGAAAGGAGCTCCCCGTGACACAGAACACCACCGGTGTAGACGTTGACGTATCCGAGCTAGTCAACGAGCTCGACGAGGCCGGCGAGGAACGCCTCTATCAGGCATTGCACTACTTCTGGCACCCCGTCGCCTACTCCACCGAACTCACAGGCAAACCCAAGCGTGTAGTCCTGCTGGACAAGACGGTCGTCATTGCCCGCCTCAACGACAAGGTCCATGCCTACTACGACCTATGCATGCACAGAGGTGCTGCGATCTCCCAAGGGTCGATCGAGGACGGATGCATTCGCTGTCCCTATCACGGCTGGAAGTACGACTCGTCGGGCCAGTGCATCGAGATCCCGTCACGCCCCGAACTGTCGACATTGACTCACGCAAAACTGACCCCGTATCTATGCGAGGAACGATACGGAATCATCTGGGTGTGCATCACCGACGATCCCCAGCTCGACATTCCCGAGCTGCATCAATGGGACGACCCGAGCTTCCGGTTCATCCCCGGACCGATCACTGAGTGGCGCTGTGCGTCACCCCGCCGCCTCGAAAACTACGTCGATTTTGGCCACTTCTCGTGGGTACATGACGGATACCTCGGATCCCGAGACAAGCCCGAGGTCACCGACCACGATGTCGATATGGTCGGCGGCGAGATGAAGGTGCGGCAGATCGTCCATGAACCCGTTACTGGGAAGTTCAAGGCACATCTCGGGGCTGAAGGCGAGATGATCACGGCAGAGAACGTCTATCGGGTCTTCCTCCCTCATGCGGTCAACCTCGACCGTCACTTCGACGGAGGGGGTCGCTACATCTTGTTCATGGCCCCGAGCCCGGTCGGTCGAAAGCACACCCGTAGCTTCTGGTACATCGGCCGCAACTACGCCACGGAACCCGAAAACGATGCCGAGTTCCTCGACTTCGAAGCCAAGATCCTCGAACAGGACAAGCCGGTGGTCGAAGGCCAGAGACCCGAGCAGCTGCCGCTGGATCTCACCAAGGAGATGCACATTCGGGTTGCCGACAAGATCTCGCTCAACTACCGGCGGGCGCTGATCAAGCTCGCCGACGACCTGGTTCCCGTAGCCGAGTAGTACCAACCGCCGAGAGGAGCCGAGACCCATGAGCAGCACCGCAGCATCTGAGGTGACCTGTGACCTACTGCTGGATGGCGGAACCGTCATCACACTCGACGGCGACAAACGCGTCATCGACGATGGCGCGGTAGCCATAACGGGCACCCACATCGTCGCCGTCGGTGACTCGACCGAGCTGGACCAGCATCGGCGGGCCGCCAAGCGCAGCATCGACTGCTCCGGCAAAGTCGTCATGCCGGGTCTGACCGACGGACACACCCATCTGTTCCAGACGCTGGGGCGTGGCATGGGCGATGGGCTGAGCCTGGTCCCCTGGCTGCGTCGGTTCATGTTTCCCTACGCCAAGACCATCACCGGCGAAATCGCCGCGGCCGCGGCCCAGTTGGGAGCACTGCAGGCTGCGCTGTCGGGAACCACGATGGTTGTCGACAACCACTATGGACCAACCGACACCGAGACGACGCTCGCTGTTGCCGATTCAATCGAAAGCGTGGGGATCAGGGGGGCCGTTGCACGGGGAATCTTCGGAGACCCCAACCGTGGTGGTGAGATCATGGGCGTGGCCCCCGAGCTCTTCCCATGGTCCAACGACGAAGAGCTATCCATCACGAAAGAATGCATGGACGCCCGACCCTCGGGGTCACAGGTCGAGGTGTGGCCCGGCCCTGAGAACATCGTCTACGTCACGCCCGAGCTGATAGCAGCCTCGGCTGAGCTTGCAGACAACGGAAATGTGCGGTGGCACATGCACTGCTCCGAGTCGGCCTCGGAGATCGACTTCTTCGAGTCGATCCACGGCATTCGCCCGGTGGCATGGCTGGCCCGCGAAGGGCTTCTGTCGCACCGCACCACGCTTGCCCACGCCATCTGGCTCGATGATGACGAGGTCGCCGCGGTCGGCGAGAACACGTCGACCGCAGTACACAATCCGATCTCGAATCAATACCTGGCATCCGGTGTTCTTCGGCTCAAGCCCCTACAGCAAGCGGGAGCGAACGTCGCCCTGGGCAGCGACGGCATCGCGGTTACCGGACAAGACATGTTCGAGGCGATGAAAGCCGGAACCCTCCTCCATCGAGTTCACCACCTCGACCCCGAGGCCACGACTGTGGAACAGTTCGTCGAGATCGCAGCCACGGGCGGCGCCACCATGACCGGTCTTGATGCCGGCTCCCTGGCAGCCGGCCGCCAGGCCGACGTCATCGTTGTGGACGTTGACAAGGTGCGCCACACGCCGTGGAATCGCCCGGTAGCATCCGTGGTCCATTGCGGACGGGCCGCCGATGTCGAGATGAGCATCGTCGGCGGGAAGATCATCGTCGAGAACGGCAAGTCGACCGTGGTCGACGAGGACGAGGTGCGTGCCAAGGCAACCGAAGCAGCCGAGCGGCTGATTGCGGATGCCGACTTGTCGGGACTGACGCAAGGCTGGTTCTCACCGGGCGCCGGCTAGTGCCCCGGCGCACTAAGGCACAGAGAGAGGGAGTACAAATGACCACCGCCACACCGAACGTTCAGCATCGCTACACGACCGGGTCTGCAGGGAATCGCCTGCACTATCTCGACTATGGAGGTACCGGTCGCCCGCTGGTTGCGATGCACGGCGTGACGGGCAACGCTTGGAACTGGTACGCCGTTGCCGCCGCACTGACCGACCGCCGGCATGTCTACGCAATGGACTTCCGGGGCTACGGCGAGAGCCAATGGTCGGCTGAAGGTGCCTACACCACGAGCGATCACGTCGCCGATCTCAACGCCTTGCTTGATTCGATTGGCGAGTCATCGGTGGACCTCATCGGTTCGTCGTGGGGTGCCCTCGTTGCGATTCAATACGCTGCAGAGAACCCGGGACGTGTTGGGCAACTGATCGTTGTCGACGTTGAGCCATCGTTCGAGCAAGGCGAGACCGATCTCTTTCCCCGCCCCACCAGCTACGCCGATGCCGACGACGTTGCTGCCGGCGAGGCACAACGCAACCCCAACGCATCGCCCGAGATGGTGGCAATGATGACGGCCGCCACCTACGCGCCTGCCGGCGACGGCACCTTGGTGCCGAAGCACGATCCCTTCTTCTTCGAGCGCTGGCCATTCCGGTCGGATGATCACTGGGATCGCCTCGGCAAGGTACAGGCGCCCGCGCTCCTCCTGCACGCCACGAACAGTTTCGTGTCGGGTGACGTGATGGGCCAGATGGTGAGCCGTTTCGCCGATGCGCGACTCGTGGAAATCCCCGACAGCGGCCACGTCGTACCTGTCGAGAACCCGGCGGCGTTGAGCGCTGCGGTTGCATCGTTCCTGTCGTAGAAGCCATTCGGGCGATCAGTCCGGCGCACCGCGAAACATTGATCTAATCAATAATTGCTCTGGGTAATAATCATGTAGTAGGCTACTACCGGTTGGCTGATGAACCTATGGACAGCCCAGGAATAGTGCTCGAGCGAAGGAGCCAGCGATGGGTAAGTCGAACGATTTCGAGAACCTCAGGGAGGCGATCCTCGAAGGAGATCAGGAGGCGGCAGTCGCCATCGGTCACCAGCTAGTCGAGTCAGAGGCAAGCTTGATGGAGCCCGTCAACATTGCCTCGGACGTCATAAGAGAGGTTGGCGACAAGTTTGGCGCGGGCGAGGTCTTTCTCCCCGAAATGGTGCTCGCTGCCGAGGCGATGCAAGGTTTCATGGACGTGGTCACACCCCGTCTCGAAGAGGAAGCGGCCGGCGAAGGGGCCCAGGACCGGGGCACGGTAGTGATCGGCACCGTCCAGGGCGACATCCACAGCATCGGCAAGAACATCGTTGCCACGATGCTCAGCGCCTCCGGCTACGAGGTCGTCGACCTCGGTGTCAACGTCGTTCCGATGGAGGCAATCCAGGCAGCTGAGAGCTCCGGCGCCACGTTCATCGGCCTTTCGGCGCTCATGACAACCTCCATGCCCTACCAGAAAGAGGTCGTGGATCTGCTGGGTGAACTCAACCAGCGGGATGACTTCTACGTCATCGTCGGCGGGGGCCCGGTGACTCGCGACTACGCCGATGACATCAATGCCAACGGTTGGGCCGCCGACGCGGCCGCGGCCGTCCAGGTCTGCGACCAGCTGTCCTCCGGATCGACCCCACCTTCGGATACAACGCTCGTCTACAAAGCGGCGGAGTGAATCATGAAACTTGATCGCATACTGGACGTACTCGAGAGGGCTCACACCGGGCCCGTCTACAAGGAACGCGAATTCAACCTCAACGTGGTGGCCCAGACCATCGCCGCCAAGGTGAAGAAGTTTGGGTTGGCCAACACCGTCGACCCCGAGAATCCAATCGGCAGTGATGACGATCTCGCCGACCGCGTCTATCAGGCAGGTTTCGAGGCGGCTGTGGAAATCGGGGTGCTGTGCTCCGACACGAACCGGGCGATTCGGTTCAGCGCCGAAGAGCTGCAAGCTCTCCTCGACGACTCGCCCAGCGAGTTCTGGCTGGGTGAGGGTGACCAGAAGGTCCACTTCCGGCACCGCGGGCTCGACGACCCGACGCCGCCGGTGTGGACGGTGCCACTGAGCATCGTGGTCTCCGAGGACATCTTCGTCGACATGGTCCACGGGCTCGCCGCCCTCTCGACGGTCGACTGTTTGGAAGGTCCATCACTCGAGACCGTGTACGGAAAGCCGCTCCGGTCGGGCTCTCCTTACGAGCATCTTGCCGGCCGCTACCAGGCCGACCTGATGTACGAGGGCATCAAGCGCGCCGGACGGGTTGGCATGCCGATGGACGCAATCGGCTCGTCCACTACCCATTACGGCCTGCTGGGCGGTTACGGCGTGGAGGGTGGTTACCGGCCCAAGCACGACCTCGTGACCATCCTGTCTATTGGTGACTTCTGGACCTCGTACGAGTCGTTGTTCAAGCTGACCCAGGTCTACGTAGCAGGCGGGGAACACATCTCGGCCTCCACCTGGGTCATGCTCGGCGGATACGCCGGCGGTCCGGAAGGCACAGCAGTCGCCTCGGTTGCATACACCTTGCTGATGTCTGCCGTGTTCCAAGGATCACGAGCAGGCGTCCCACCCTTTGACCTGTCATACATGGGGAACAGCGGCGACAGGGCGCAGTGGTGCCTCAGCGTCTCCAATCAGGCAATCACCCGAAACACGAACCTCGTGTATCACTCGATTGCCAACCAGGTAGCCGGGCCTGGCTCGGAAATGCTGCTGTACGAGAGCCTCGTTGGCATGACCAACATGGCCGTAACCGGTGTCACCAACGTGGTCGGCACCCGCTCCGCCGGTGGGCGGCTCACCGACTATCTGACGCCGCTCGAGCATCAGTTCGCCGGTGAGGTCTTCAAGGCAGCCGCCGGAATGAGCCGGGCGCAGGGCAACGAGATCGTCAAACAGTTCATCCCGAAGTACCAGGATCAGCTGGTCACTCGACCGGACGGACAACCCTTCCAAGAGCTGTACGACATCGACACCCTGACACCGATCCCCGAGTGGCAGGCCATGTACGACAAGGTGAAGCAAGAAGCAATCGACGCGGGAATGCCGCTGAGCTAGGAGTGCCAATCGAGGCACGTGACTCGCATACAACTGGGGCTCCGGTGCGTGTCGGCCATTCGCAGGTCACCTGATGGATGACCCGGCACGCACCGAGTCGTATACGCTGGTTTTTCAGCCTTCCGGTGCTCGCGGCAAGGTGGAGGCTGGGACCAGCATCAGGCGCGCTGCGGCCAAACTCGGGGTTGAGATAGAGAGCATCTGCGCCGATGCCGCGACCTGTGGAAAGTGCCGGGTGCTCGTCGAGGACGGCCGGCTGGGCAGCATCGAGTCGTCACCAGATCATGCGTCGCCGATGCGGTCGACCGAGGAGATCTGGATCACCAAACGCGCCAAGACGTGGCGCAAGATGGGCCTCGATCCCGACCGGCTACGGCTGTCCTGTCAGGCCGAAGTGCACGGCGACATGGTTGTGTTCGTCCCCGAGTCCAGCCGCGGCAACCGCCAGATCATCCGCAAGGCGGCGACCGACCGCCACATCGAGATCCGGCCCGCAATCCGGCGGTACTACGTAGAGCTGGAACCGGCGACATTGGAGAACCCGCTCGGCGATCTGGAGCGGGTTTCCGAGGCGCTAGTCGCCGCGATGTCGCGAGTGCATGCGGGAACCGACTGGGAACCGCCCGATCCCAGCAAGATCTGGTTTGACTTCCACGTGATCCGCAACATCGCCGACGTGATTCGTCAGGGGAAATGGAAGGTCTCGCTGACGGTATGGCAAGGGTGGCAGGTGATCGATGCTCGACCCGGTCTCAGCGAAGACCTGTACGGCATCGCGGTCGACATCGGCAGCACGGCCGTAGCGATCTACATCTGCAACCTCATGACCGGGGAGGTCGTCGGCACCGATTCCATGATGAATCCGCAGACCGCCTTCGGGGACGACATCATGTCCCGCATGACGTACGAGAACGAGCACGAGGATGGTCTCGCCACCCTTCACGACGCAGTCATCACAGGCCTCAACAAGACGATCACCAGAGCATTGCGCGCCCAACGCATCAAGCCGGAAGACGTTCACGAGCTGACCATCGTCGGCAACACGACCATGCAGCACCTCTTCCTCGGGATCTCAACCAAACACCTCAGCACCGTGCCGTTCGTGCCCACCGCACATCGCGCATTCGATGTCAAAGCCCGCGACATGGGCATCGTGGCCAACCCCAGCGCCAACATCCACATGATGCCGATCGCCGCCAGCTTCGTTGGAGCCGACGCAATGGCTGTGGTTATCGCCGAAGAGCCCCACAAGCAGGACGAGAATCTGCTGATCATCGACATCGGAACCAATGCCGAGCTGATCGCCGGTAACCGTCATGGCCTTGTGTGCACTTCTACACCCACTGGTCCCGCCTTCGAGGGCGCTCACATCGAATACGGCATGCGGGCCGCCGACGGCGCCATCGAGCGCATCGAGATCGACCCCGAGACTCTCGAACCGAGATATGAGGTAATCGGCACTGCGGGTTATGGGCCTGACAATTGGGAAGACCTCGACCCAGACGCCGAAGGCGGTCCGGTCAAGGGCATCTGCGGCTCGGCGATCATCGACGGTGTCTCTGAGATGTTCCGCAGAGGGATCATCACCCCGCGTGGCCACTTCGCCCAAGGTTTGCAGTCGGATCGAATTCGTAGAAGCGAGCTCGGCTGGGAGTACGTCATTGCCTGGGCCGAGGAAACCTCGATCGGTCGCGACATCCCCATCACGCTGGACGACGTGCGGCAGATCCAGCTGGCCAAAGCGGCGTTATATACGGCATCCCACATCCTGCTGCGGGAGCTCGGTATCACCACCCCCGACAAGATCATCCTGGCGGGGGCCTTTGGCTCGCATATAGACACCACCAAGGCAATGAT
>JASJAS010000074.1 GCA_030066875.1 Acidimicrobiia bacterium
GGTCCGTACGTGCTCGACGAGTGGGTCCGAGGCGACTCGGTCAACTTCTCGCGCTTCGCCGATTACTACGGCACCCAGCCGGCCCACTCGACTCTCGTGCTGAAGTGGGCGACTGAGAGCGCCGGGCGTCTGCTCGAGCTGCAGTCGGGCACCGTGGACGGGATCACCTTCCCGGGCACCGAGGATCTCGAGTTGATCGACACAGATCCCAATCTGACGCTGCTCAGCAAGCCCGAGCCGAACATCTTCTACGTGGGGTTCACCAACACGTTCGAGCCCTTCGACAACGTTGATGTCCGTAAGGCCATCGGCATGGGCATCGACCGGCAGCAGATCGTCGACATCTTCTACCCGCCCGGCTCCGAGGTGGCTTCCCACTTCACGCCGTGCTCTGTAGAGAACGGATGTCAGGGTGAATCGTGGTATGACTTCGATGCAGCGACCGCCAAGCAGATGCTGACGGACGCCGGGTTCCCGAATGGATTCGAGACGTCGATCTTCTATCGCGACGTGACCCGCGGCTATCTGCCGACACCGGGGGATGTTGCCGTCAACATCCAGACCCAGCTCAGGGAGAATCTCGGTATCGATGCCCAAGTCGTCCAGATGGAGTCGGCCGAATTCATCCAGTCCTGCTCCTCGGCAGGCACCTGTGACGGAATCCACCTGTTGGGATGGACGGGTGACTACCCGCACGTCACCAACTTCCTGGACTTCCACTTCGGTGAGGATGTCCTGCAGTTCGGCAACTCACATCCGGAGATCTACGAGCCCTTGAAGGAGGCGTCACAGTTGGCAGACGCGTCCGTCGCGGCACCGCTCTATGAGACGGCGAACAACCAAATCAAGGAGCTCGCGCCGATGGTGCCGATCGCCCACGCCGGCGCCTATTTCGGTGCCAGTGCGGCGGCTGAAGGTTCCAATGCCCCGCCGTGGGGTCACGTGCAGCTCAACCTGTGGGACAACGGCACCGACACCCTGGTGTTCATGCAGGGCAACGAGCCCATCTCGCTGTACTGCGCCGACGAGAGCGACGGCGAGTCGCTGCGGGCGTGTGGTCAGGTTGTCGAGGCTCTCTACTCGTATGACATCGAGGGCAACGTCCGGCCGCAGCTCGCCACCGAGTGTGTGCCGAACGACGCTCTGGACTTGTGGACCTGCTCGCTCCGTCAGGGAGTGCTGTTCCACGATGGCACGACGTTCGACGCCAACGACGTCATCGTTTCGTTCACGGCCGGCCTGGATGCAGCGAGCCCGTTGCACACCGGTAACTCCGGCACGTTCGACTACTACAGCTATCTGTGGCACGGTCTGATCAACGCTCCTTCGGAGTAGGCCCCACAGACCATTGACCAAGTCGAGGGGAGGCGCCACGGCGCCTCCCCTCTTTCTGTAAGACGTACCGAACCCACGGGAATCGGTTCGGTGGGTGACGACGCTCTAAGATCCCTCCACTGATGCTGAGCTACATCACCCGCCGCGTGCTGCTCGCCATCCCGGTCCTGGTCGGGATCGTCGTGGTTGTCTTCCTGCTGGTGAGGGCCATTCCGGGGGACCCGTGCACAGCGCTGCTGGGAGAACGGGCAACCGAAGAGGCGTGTGAGCGCTTCAACGAAGCCAACGGACTCGACGAACCGGTATGGGTGCAGCTCGGCATCTACATGAAGAACGTGGTGACGTTCGACCTGGGCGAATCGGTGCGCTTCTCCCGTCCGGTGAACCAGTTGCTCATCGAGCGGCTGCCCCTCACCACCGAGCTGGCTCTCAGTGCATTGGCGCTGGCGGTGCTGGTTGGGGTCCCGATGGGGGTCATAGCCGCCCGCCGCCACAACACCATCGTTGATACCGGCACTATGGCCCTGGCCAACATCGGGGTGTCAATGCCGGTTTTCTGGCTGGGACTGATGCTCGCCTACGTCTTTGCCCTCGTCTTGAAGGACACGCCATTCGTCTTACCCCCGTCGGGCCGGCTCAGCGCCGGGCTGTCCTCGACCCCCTACTACGAGGCTTGGGAGTGGCAGCTCCAGGAAGGGTCCTTCTGGTCGAAGTTCCACGAGTACATTGCCAACCACTACATCTTCAACAACCTCATCACCGGGCAGTGGGAAGTCTTCTGGGACGCGGTCAGGCACATGATCCTGCCGGCCGTCGCTCTGGCGACTATTCCGCTCTCGATCATCGCTCGTATTACTCGCAGCTCGCTGCTCGAAGTGATGAGCAAGGACTATGTGCGCACCGCCCGTGCCAAAGGCGTGAGCGAATGGACGGTGGTACGCAGCCACGCTTTCCGCAACGCGTTGTTGCCGGTGGTGACCATCGTTGGCCTGCAGCTGGGGGCCCTGCTCGGCGGGGCGGTGCTGACCGAGACCGTGTTCAACCTGGGAGGTGTTGGCCGCGCTCTCTTCGACGCGATCACCGGGCGGGACTACGCCGTCGTCCAGGGTTTCACAGTTGTGGTCGCGGCCGGTTACGTCATCGTGAATCTGCTCGTGGATCTGTCATATGCGTATCTCGACCCGAGGATCAGACTCGAATGAGCAAGCTCAGCCGACAAGAGGCGCTCGAACAACTCGTGGCCGAATCTGCCTCCGAGCAGCTCTTCGAGAAACCGCTAGGTCAATGGCGGCTGGCGCTGCGCAGGTTCAGGGGCCGCAAATCGGGCATGGTGGGCCTCTTCCTCATCTCCGCGCTGATTCTGATTGCGATCTTCGCTCCGCTGATCGCTCCCTACGATCCGAACGAGGACCTCATCGGCGAGCAGGATGTGCGTCGCTACCAGGCGCCGTGTATTCACCTTCTCGGTTGCCCCGACGAAGAGCCGCAACACCTGATGGGCATCGACGGCAACGTCCGGGATTACTTCTCCCGCATCGTCTTTGGTTCCCGGGTCAGCCTGCAATTGGGGTTCTTCACTGTGACACTGGCGCTTGTGGTCGGGTCGGCTATCGGGGCGTTAGCGGGTTACCTGGGAGGCTGGTTCGACAACATCGTCATGCGATTCATGGACGTGATTCTCGGGTTCCCGGCGCTCTTGCTGGCGATAGCAATCGTCGCCGTGCTCGGACCCGGCTTACGCAACGCGCTGATCGCCATCGCCATCGTCACTTTGCCGGGTTACGCCCGGGTGATGCGCGCTCAAGTCTTGTCGATCAAGGAGTCCGATTTTGTGGCTGCATCCCGCGCCCTGGGCGCATCCCCGATGCAGATTCTGCTCCGCCGGGTGATCCCCAATGCGATGACGCCGCTCGTCGTCCTGGCAACGCTGGGAATCGCCACGGCGATTCTGGAGGCAGCGGGGCTGTCATTCCTCGGCCTCGGTGCCCAGCCGCCGCTGGCGGAGTGGGGTTCGATGCTCGCCACGTATCGCAATCAGGTGTTCACGGCCCCCCACCTGGTGTTCTACCCAGGTCTGGCCATCATGATCACCGTGCTCGGCTTCAACCTCATGGGTGATGGCATGCGCGACGCTCTCGACCCCACTCTCAACCGATGACGGCGCCGGCATCGACCCCCGACAGCGCACCGGCAGCTTCCGGTGAGCGCCTCCTCGACATCCGCGGCCTGAAGACGCACTTCGACACACGCGACGGCGTGGTCAAGGCGGTCGATGCGGTGGATCTCCACGTCGACCGGGGCGAGGTGCTCGGCATCGTTGGCGAATCGGGGTGCGGCAAGTCGGTTACCTCGCTCTCGGTGATGGGTCTCATCGCACATCCAGGCGAGATCGTCGCCGGTGAGATCCTCTTTGACGGCACAGATATCACCAAGATGAAGAAGGCCGACCTGCGGAGTCTGCGCGGGGAGCACATCTCGATGATCTTCCAACAGCCGACCGGCGCCCTGAACCCGGTATATCGCTCCGGTGCGCAGATCCGGGAGGTCTTCGAGCTGCACCGCGATTGGTCGAAGAATGTCGAAGAAGAGAAGGTGATCGAGATGCTCGCCAGGGTGGGCATCCCGGATCCGGAGACCCGGGCCCGCGCCTACCCCCACGAGCTATCCGGCGGGATGGCGCAACGGGTGATGATCGCAATGGCGCTCGCCTGCGAGCCGGAACTGCTCATCGCGGACGAACCGACCACCGCCCTCGATGTCACCATCCAGGCACAGATTCTCGACCTGATCCGCGAGCTGCAGGCATCGTCCGACACAGCCGTGCTGTTGATCACCCACGACCTGGGTGTGGTGGCCGAGATGGCGCATCGGGTGGCTGTGATGTACGCCGGCGAGATCGTCGAGGAGGCCGACTCGCGGACGATCTTCCATAAGCCGATGCACCCCTACACCCAAGGGCTGATCGGATCGATTCCTGTCCTTGGTGTGATGAAGGACGAGCTGGATACGATCCCGGGCATTGTGCCGTCACTGATCGACATGCCGTCGGGTTGCCGATTTGCGACCCGCTGTGTCGATCGGCTCGAAAACGGACTCGAGATCTGTACCGAGCAGAAGCCCGAGTTGCGCGAGACCAATCCCGGTCACAAGGTGCGCTGCTGGCTGTACGAAGACGGGGCCGACAATGGCTGAGAACCTCGTCGAGCTCAGGGACATCGTCAAGGAGTTCCCGGTGAAAGGCGGTCTGCTGCAGCGGGAAGTCGCCACCGTACGAGCCGTTGTCGACGTGGACCTCGACATCCGCAAGGGCGAGACGATCGGTCTCGTCGGCGAGTCTGGGTGCGGCAAGACCACCCTGGGCAGGATGCTGGTGCGGCTGCTCGAGCCGACAAGTGGTGTCATCCGATTCGACGGCGAGGACATCACACATGTGAAGGGCGCCAGGCTCAAGCCGTTCCGGCGACGCATGCAGTTCATCTTCCAGGATCCCTACGGCTCGCTCGATCCGCGCACCCAGGTGGGCGATTCGATAGCTGAGGGGCTGCGGCTGCACGGCTTCGACGACAAGGACGAGCGTCAAGAGCGGGTCGCCGAGATGCTCGAACTCGTCGGTCTCAAGCGAGCGCACGCCGGTCGGTACCCCCACGAGTTCTCCGGTGGGCAGCGCCAGCGTATCGGGATTGCTCGAGCGCTGATCCTGCGCCCGGATCTGGTGATCGCCGACGAACCCGTATCTGCGCTGGATGTTTCGGTGCAAGCGCAGGTGCTCAACCTTCTCAGGGAACTGCAAGGCGAGCTGGGCCTCACTCTGCTGTTCATTGCCCACAATCTGGCGGTCGTCGAGCACATCAGCGACCGGGTGGCCGTGATGTATCTCGGCAGCATCGTCGAGCTGACGGAACGGGACACGCTTTATGCCAATCCGCAACACCCGTACACGGAGGCGTTGCTGTCGGCGATCCCGATTCCCGACCCGTCGCTGCGACGCAGGCGCATCATCCTCGAAGGCGACGTACCGAGCCCGCTCCGCCCGCCGTCCGGCTGCACTTTCCACCCGCGTTGTCCGATCGCCGCTGCCGAGGTGTGCCCGATCGAAACCCCCGGATTGTTGGCGGTCGGCGATAACGGTGCTCATCTCGCAGCTTGCCATCTCCGCACCGGCGAGCACCAGCATCTCAACCGAGCTCTCTACACAGACTGAGGGCCGCGCCCCCTTCTGTTCTTGCGGACATAGCTGCGGGATACCGAAGGCATATCCGCAAGAACCGGAAGCTCAGGTCTGGAGGCCGTCGCTACCATCCCCCGCTATGAATCTCCCCATCTCCTTTCTCTCGGACTTCGGGCGGGATGACGAGTTCGTCGGCGTCGTCCACGGCGTCATCGCTCGCATCGCCCCCGACGTCCGAGTCATCGACGTCGGCCATGAGTTCCCTCAAGGCGATGTCCGGGGAGGGGCGCTGGCGCTCATGCGGGCAATCCAATACCTCCCCCAGGGGGTTGTCCTTGCCGTCATCGACCCGGGAGTAGGGACAACCCGCAAGGCAATCGCGGCTCGGACGGAGTGGGGGACGTTGATTGGCCCCGACAACGGCCTGATTGCTCCGGCTGTCGCGATGGTCGGCGGAGCCGACAAGATCGTTTCCATCGAGAACCCGGAGGTGATGCTCCCGGCACCCGGCGCAACGTTCCATGGGCGTGATCTGTTTGGCCCTGCCGCCGCAGTCATTGCCTCCGGCCAGGCCACCGTCGACGAACTCGGCCCAGCGGTCGATCCCGACAGCGTCGTCCCGCTGATGCTCCCTCTGGTGGAGCACAGCGAGAGTGCTGTTGTCGGTGAGGTGCTCTGGGTCGACCATTTCGGCAACGCCCAGCTCAATATCACCCCCGAGGACCTACAGCTCGTTGGTATCGGCCCCGGCACCGACATCGTGCTCAAGATCGCATCTGCCGAGTTCTCCATCGAGTGGGTCGATGCCTACGGGAACGTCGAAGAAGGAGAGGGGTTGCTCCACATCGACAGCTACGGGCAGATCGCGGTGGCGGTGCGAGACGGCCGCGCAGTTGAGTCTTATCCGCTGGCCGCCGGAACTGCGGTTACAGTGCGCGCCGGAAAGCCGGGCCTGACGATCACCAGTGCTTAGAAACTGCGCAACAACCAGATCAGGGACGACCCCAATATCAGAATGAGCAGACCGATGATGACAGCAGCGGTTGCGGGTCTCATAGGACCCAGACGTTAATGCGCTACCGCCGGGTCATGTTCCTTACTCGTCCCGGGTGTGGTCTGTGCGACGAGGCGCTGCCTGTGGTGAAGCGTGCGACCCGCAGATTGGGTGTCGAGTTGGTGACAGTCGACATCACTGCGGATTCCAATCTGGAAGCCGAGTTCGACCTACGCATCCCGGTCATCCTGGACCGCAAAGGGAGAGTGTTAGCCGAAGGCCGCATCAGCCGGGGTGAAGCTTGGCGAGCAGCGCTCTCAGCCTTCTTCTGAGTGATCCGACTCTGAGCCGTGGTCGTCGTCGTGGCCGTGGCCCATGTGGTCCATGTCGTCCGTGTCTTCCATGTGCTCCATGGAATCTTCGTCGTGCCCGGCCTCGTGGTGATGGCCGAGCAGCCCGCGATCAGTGATCGGTAGGTCGCGCACCTCTTCCCAGCGTATGACCACCCCACCGAGCTCTCCGGCAAACTCATCGGCCGCCGCCTCGGTGGAGAAGGCGACGATGCCGTGGCCCATTGGGGTGACGACGCTCTTGCCGGTCACGAAGAACGCTTCCTCGACGAGGATCCAATCCTCGGTGTTGAAGTCATGCACCCAGGCGAACGTCACCCGGTCGAAGTCGCCGGTTCGCCTTCCATGCTTGACCATCTCCCCGACGCCGTCGAAGGACTTCGCATCTCCGCCTTCGAGACGGTAGGCCGCGGCAAACCGCGGCTCGCTGATGATCATGTTGCATTCGATGCAGATGTCGCGGCCGTAGTGGATCTCGGGGGGTCCATCGGCTTCTGCCTGATCGGAGCAACCCGCCGCTGCAGCGACCAGCAGCAGGAACGCAACTACCAGGAGCGGTCTCTTCATCACAAGTCCTTCGATCTGCTGAACCTGATGGAGGCCAGCGCTGCCGGCACGACTGCCCACAGCGCCGTCGTCGCCAGCAGCACCAGGTCGAGTTTGTCGCCGAGCCGATCGATTGCGTAGGTGCCGGCCGGACCGAGCACATCCAGAGATCCGGAGAATGCCGTCAGCGACGCCAAGCGGAATGCCTCAACGGGATTGGCCAGCGCCGCGAAGAACAGCGCACTCACTGGAAGGTCCGTCGCCACCGACGTACCCATGATTCCGATATCGCCGAGGAACGTCAGTGCCAGCCAAACGAACACCGCTGTCCCCAAAGCGGCCCCGGCTCGGTTGGTGAATGTGCTCACGAGCATGCCAACACCCAACATCGAGACGGCGAGCACCCAGGTCAGGACCGCGATACGGACGAACGACGCCGCGCTGGCACCCCCACCCTGCAGACCCGTTACCAACCCGGCGGCCCCAAAGCCGGCCGCAGAAGTCGCCAGGAGGGCAATGGCAAGACCAGCGAAAGTGCCCCAGAACGCTTCGGTTCTGCTGACAGGGTGCGAGAGGAGGAATCGCATCGCACCGCTCTCCCGCTGGCCCGCCAAACTCTGTGCCCCGAGGGTGAGACCCATGAGCGGAATGATGATCTGCACCAAGGCAACGAGCGATGCGGCGCTTCGCCCGAAGTTGCCGAACTCGGCAACCTGGCTGCCCGGGAGGGCGATGTTGGCCAGTACCGCCGCAAGTACACCGAAGGAGCCCGCCCACAGCCAGAACCATTTCGAACGAATGGCGTCGCGCAGCTCCTTGCGGGCGATGATGCTGATGAGCCGCGGCTCAGGACGCTCCGACACCGCGGGGACGAGTTGGTCTGCCGTGCTCATCGCCACACCTCCAGATCCTCGATGTCAATACCCGCTTGCTGGACGGCAGCCACCGCCTTGCCTTTGCCCTGTGCCGGCACTTCCACCAGAACCCCGCGCCGGTTGCGGCGGGCGTCGTAGCCGGCTTCTTGGAGGGCTTGCACGGCTGCTTCGGTCGAGCCGTTGGTGAGCACCAGCTGTAGCCAGGCCCGAATCCCCAGCCGTTCCGCCAAGTCGGTGGGGTCGCACTCGATGGTGAGTCGACCGTCCTCCATGCCGATCACCCGGTCGACCAGCATGCCCACTTCTTCCATGTGGTGCGAGGTCACGACCAGGGTGTGGCCTTCTCGGCGCAGTCTGTCGAGCAGATGGATTGCACTCTCTCTCGAGGCCGCGTCGAGGTTTGAGGTCGGCTCATCGAGGAGCAGCACCGGCGGGTCGGGGAGCAGTGCAGTAGCGAGGCCGAGCCGCTGCTTCAGACCCCCGGAAAGCTCAGTGACCTTCTTCTCAACGTGATCCTCCAGGCCCAGCGTGTCGATGACCGCATCCACCCGATCCGCGTCGAGCCGGCGAAGACCGGCCGAGAAATCGAGGAGTTCCAAGACGGTGAGGTCGTCGTAAAAAGCGAGTTCCTGGGCAACGTAGCCGATCATCTGCCGGGTGCCCTTGGGGTGGCGGCGGGCGTCCAGCCCACCGACACTGATGGATCCCTCATAACCGACCAGTCCGAGCAGGCAGCGAACGACTGTTGTCTTGCCCGCCCCGTTCGGGCCCCAGAGGGCGACCGATTCTCCCGCTGCCACAGACAGGGAGAAACTGTCGACAACGGTCGCCCGACCGTATCGCTTCGTCAGGTCTCGTATCTCGATCATGTCGTCACGGTCCTTCTGCCGGAGAGCTGCCGACCGCCGCGGCCGAGCGCGAGTGTTGCGGCAGCCGTGGCCAGCAACACCAGCGACGCCAGCGTGATCGCGGTGCTCGACCGGGTTGTCTCGGCGCTGCTGACGGGGAATTGCGGAGGGTGAATCAGGGGTGCGGTGTCCTCGACCTTGGGTCGGGGTTCGAGCACGGGGAAGATCCGGGCGACGGTGCTGATTGCCCGGGCCGCCGGGGTCTCGCTGAAGAACTCGAGTTCTGGATGCCGGTCGGTCAGCGTCGAGTAGAGGTCGGCCAGCCGGTAGGGCACGTCCCCGATGCCGTCGCCGTCGGCGTCGAACCCTGCAAAGTCGCTCCAGTAATTGCCGCTGCCGTCGAGGGTCCACTCATTGCCGGAGAACTGGCCGCCGCCCTTGACTCCGACCTGCTCCCCGTTGTCCACGAAGGCGTTGTTGGTGAACGTGTTGCGCTTGACCGACGGCATGAACAGAACGCCGACCTCGTTGTAGGCGAACAGATTGCCGTCGATGGTCTGGTACTGGTCGACAGACCAAGGCGAATTGTCGAGATACATACCGGCGCGGTTGCCGACCATACGATTGCCGGTTGCAGTAATGCCATCCATGTCCTTGAGGCCGATGCCGTAGCCGCTCGGCCCTTGGTTCTCGGCCATCACGTTGTTGGTCAAGGTCAGATCCCGGCCGTACATGAAGAACACCCCGACCGAGTTTTGGGCGAGCCGGTTCTCCTCGATCAGCGTGTCGTCGGAGTACATGAAGTGCAGCCCGTAGCGACCCCCGGTGACCTCATTGCCGCGCACCGTGAGGTTGTCGGAGAACCAATAGACGGTGTCTCGGCCGCCGGAAACGATGTTGTTCTCGATGCGGGAGTCGCTGCACTCCCAGAGTCGGATTCCGTCGCCTCGCCTGCCAAGCTCGAGATCCATGGCGCCGATCCGGTTGTCGGTTACAACGGCCTGGGGAGCCTTGCGGAGAAACACCCCAAAGAGGACGTTCTCGAAGGTGTTGTTTCGGATCGTGATCCGCGGGGAATCGTTCGCATCGACCCCGCTGTTTTCCCGGTCGAGCGAGACGCCGGTGTTGCGGATCGTGAACCCCTCGATCGTCACGTCGGGAGCTGCAACGGCGATGGCACTGCCTTCACCCCCAGCGTCGATGATCGGAGTGTTCCGCCCGGTCAGCGTGATCGGCTTGTCGATGGTGACGGCCGCATGGACACCGCCGTCGACGATGATCGTGCTTCCCGGTGTCGCCGCGTCGATACGCGCCTGCAGATCCTGAACTTCAGCATCTGCCGATGCCGCCATCGGCGCCCCGATGAGCCCGACGGCCAGCAATGTCAGCGTCACCAGCGTCGCAACGAGGAGGCGGCTCAATCCGGTGCTCCTTCCGCCTCGGGTGCCAGCTGCGCTTCCACCAGCGGCTTGTACGCCCGGCGGTGGTAGATGAGGCCCGCGGCGACAAGGCCGGATGCTACGAGAGCGAGGAGGAAGCCCCAGCCGGGCAAAGCCAGTGTTTCAAACTGGGCAATGGTGGCAGGCCCGAAGATCGGGGGAGTGAACTCGCCGACCGCGTCTGCCAGCGGAGCGGCCGAATCCAGATTGTGACCATAGGTCCACAGCCAGTACTGCAGGTCGGCGACGAAGATCAGCGGGAACAGAAGCGCCGGCAGTGCCAGCAGCACCACCCAGCGGGAGTGGATGTAGAGCGCCGCGAGCAGCAATCCGGCAAGCATCAGGATCGCAATGATTGCGATTGACCTTTCGAAGACGGCACCGTCTTCGAAAGATCCGAGACCGACGTAGTGGTTGAGACCCTCGATCTCAACCACATCGCCGGCCAATCGGTTTACGTATGCCGTGATGTTCAGCCCGTCCGGAAACTGGGGCGCATCGAGGCGCAGCACCCAATAGGGCAGCAGGAGCGACACCACGAGCAGCAGCGCCGCAGCCGAAAACAGGGCCTTGGGGCGCCTGTACAGCTGAGGGTTCGCCGCCTGGTCTTCCTGAGAGACCCGGGGCCCCAGTATCCGGTCGAGGACTGACATTTCTCTCCTAGTTGTCTATGGCTCTACGAGCATGTAGCCGGCCATCTCCAAGTGCAGCGCGGAGCAGAATTCCGTGCAGTAGAACGGGAACGTTCCGTCCTGGTTTGCGGTGAATTCCATCGTTGCCGTCTCCCCGGGCTCGAGGCTCAGGTTGATGTTGTAGGCCGGGATGGCGAAGCCGTGGGTTGCGTCAAACGACGTGTCGACGTTGGTGAGGTGCCACGTCACGTTGTCCCCGGCCTGGAGCGTTACCTGGTCGGGGGTGTAGTGGCTCCGCACGGCGGTCATCCAGATCTCGACGTTGTTGCCGTCGCGCTCTACCCGCTCGTTACCAAGCTGCGGCGCATTCGGGTCGACAGCCATGATCGCCGGGTCCCATCCGATCTCCGGATAGACCTCGAAAGGCGCCAGTTTGTCGGCCTTGATGATTTGCGCGTAGTGCGGCTCGCCCATGCCAAGGGGCATGTCGTAGAGCAGCTGCATCCCGCCTGTCTCCGACTCCTCAGACGGTGGTTGCGAGATGTCGACGAGCTGCAGGTTTTGCGGCAGCAGCGGACCCGGAGGGAAGAAGCGATCGATCGACCACTTGTTCAGTGCAACCAGGTAGCCGCCGTCTGGGCTGACCGTGTCACCTTCAGCCGCCGAGAGGTGGCCGATGTTGTAGTGCACGGGTAGCGTGCCCTCCAGGGTCCATCCGTCATCATGGTACGGCGGGCCCAGCTTCCAGCGGGCCACCGTCGAGTCGAGGAAGATGCTGGTGTAGGCATAGCCGTCGGCGTCGAACTCGGTGTGCAACGGTCCCAGACCGACCTCGACCTGCGCCTCTAGGACTGAGTCGAAGTTGAGCACGGGGACTCCATACGGATCGGGCTCCCAATCCTGCTCGGCGATTGCCGTCTGGATCTTCTCGAACGAGTAGATCGAAACGTGCGGGTCGAGCTTCCCGCTGACCACGACATACTCTCCACCCGGGGTGACATCGGCGCCGTGCGGGCTCTTGGGCTCGGGAACGAAGTACAGCAGCCCCTCGTTGATGCTCGTCTCGAGCGAAACCACGGGGAAGCCGTTCACGTCGAACGTGTTGCCCGCGGCTGCAACCTGCGCTGCTTTGTCCAGGTTTATGACGTGCAGATAGTCGTTGTCGCGGGCAGATGCACCGGCCTCGAACGGTTCGCCGGAACCGTCTGCACCTTCACCGGTTGCCCGCTCGGTGTTGAAGGACCCGCAGAAGACCCAACCAGCCGAAACCAGCTTGCCGGCGTCGCAGAGATCCTGCCAATACGGAGGCAGCTCCATGGCGAACGAGGCGGATTCATCGATCCTGCCGGCGGCGCGATCGAACTTCCACATCGTCACCATGCCCCGGTAGTCGGTGTCGTAGTTGGCAGTCGGCGAGAAGTCCCACCCATGCGGGGTCGCATACTGGCCGCCCTGGACTACCCACTCGGTGTCCGGGGTGACCTTCGTTCCGCCGTGGTCGTTGATGGCGATCGGGTTCTTGATGATCTGTTTAGTCTCGAAGTCACGCAGGTCGACAACCGCAACCCGAGCATTCGCCTTGTCGTTGATGAAGACGAACTGACCGTCATACTCACCGCCGGTTTCCGATAGGGCGGGGTGGTGGGTGTCGGCCCAGCGAATCTCGTTGCCGTCAACGTTGCCGGCGTCCAGCACCTCCATGGTGCCCTTGTTGCCGAACCCCCAGCCCTGCCAGGGCTCGGGCGTGAACACCGCAAGTTCCTTGAGGATGCGCATCGAGGGCACGCCGATTACGAAGATCTGGCCGGAGTGGCCGCCGGAGGCGAACATGATGTATGGGTCGTGTTCGCCTGATGGCATGTATGTCTTCAGCGCGGCGGCGACGTCGGCATCAGTGAAACCGCGCTCCTCGATGATCCCGGCGTATGAGCCGTCTCCGGCAGCATCGTCGCTAGAGCAAGCGGCAAAGAGCAGGCTGAGCGCCGCCAGCATTGCCACTCCGATCGCAACCGACCGTCTACGCCATAGCGGCGTATGCGATCTCGTGTACATGTTTTATCCTTCCGATCGTTGGCTGGGCTCCATGACGTCGAGCGTCACAGAGCCCAGCTCTGCCAACACGGCGTCCTTTGCCCGCGTCCAAGGAATGTGTAGAGCGCACGACTCCTTGGCCGGGCAGGGTTCGCCGGTACTTATGCATTTTCCGAGGTCGAACGGTCCTTCGATTGCCTCGATTACCTCCAGTACGGTCATGTCGCTGAGTCGGGCCGTCAGGCGGTAACCGCCGTTGGGTCCCGGGGAAGAGGCCACCCGCTCGCTTATCACGAGCGGCCTCATGACTTGGGGGAGGAAGTGCGGAGTGGTCTCGAGCAGATCGGCCAGTTCGCGACCCGACATGGTCTCACTGTCGGCCGCCGCCAGCTGCAGCAGGGCTTGCAGCGCAAGGCCGGTCTTCCTGGACAGCTCCAGCTTCATGCGACTCCCCGAGGACGTTGGTGGCTATCCGAGGGTGCGGATGTACACCACTACGTCCACCAGGTCTTGCTCGCTGAGGCTGGGGTTGCCGCCCTTGGCGGGCATGTCGACACCCGTGGTGTTATCGGGGTCGCCGGTGCCTCGCCCGACCTTGATGAACTCGACGAGTTCGTCGTCGGACAAGCCGGTGATGAAGGCGCTGCCCGGCATCGGTTTGCCGAGGCCCTCGATTCCCTGGCCTCCCTCGCCGTGACACGAGACACACGTCTTGGTGAACACTTCTTCGCCTCTGGCCGCATCGCCTGCGCTGACCGAGGAGCTATCGCCCCCTCCGTCGTCGGCGCCGCCTCCCGAGTCGTCGCTTCCCCCACAAGCTCCGAACGTCAGGGCCAGAACGGCTACGAAAACCAGCATTCTTCTCATCGTTCCCTCTCTCGGCCGATAGCTGGATTCCAAAGTTATTGAGTCGTCGACTCAATAACTCAATAATGCAGATCCGACCGACCCATCAGTAGGGCCGAAGGTCCCTGTTTGGCCTGGAAAACAATGGAGGGAGGCTCTCTGGGGAGGCAGGGGCCGGGTTGAGAATCCGGCTGGTTCGAGCACCACTAATCTCGCGCGGGTGAAAGCCATCATCCCGGCTGCAACGGTATCCCGGCTGCCCCTTTACCTGCGCTGTCTCGGTGAGATTCCACCGAGCCAAACGACATGCTCCTCCGAGCAGCTTGCCGAAGGCGCCGGGGTCAACCCAGCACAAGTGCGCAAGGATCTGTCATTCATCGACCCACCCGGAGTACGTGGGGTTGGCTACGACGTCGCTGAACTGCGCGCTTTGCTGCGCCGTGAGCTCGGTCTGACCAAGCAGTACCGAGTCGCCATCGCCGGCGCCGGAAACCTCGGCAGTGCGCTCACCATGTACCCCGGTTTCAACGAAGCGGGCTTCGAGGTCGTTGCCCTGTTTGATACCGATGTCACCAAGATCGGCACGACCATCAACTCGCTGACCGTCCAGCCGTTCAAGAACATCGGTGCAATCGTCGCCTCCCTGTCGGTATCGATCGGGGTCATCGCTACGCCGCTGGAAGCGGCCCAGGAAGTTGCCGACCGCTTTGTCGACGCAGGTATCCGATCGATCCTGAACTTCGCCCCGGCGGTGTTGAAACGCCCCGCCGGAATCGAGGTACGGCGGGTTGATCTATCTACAGAGCTGCAAATCCTGGCCTATCACCAGACTCAGGTCGGGGGCTAGCTGCTTCTAGCAGCCGAGTGCTTGTCAGTCGTGGAGTTCGATTGCATCGAACTCCAAGCTGCTTCCAGCAGCCGAGTGTTCGTCAGCCACCCAAAGCCCGGTCCAGGTCGGCGATGATGTCGGCAGGGTCCTCGAGTCCCACCGAGACGCGGATCAGCCCGTCGCTGATCCCGGAGGCGGCACGCTGTTCTGGGGGAACGACCCGATGGGTCATCGATGCCGGGTGTTCGACAAGGGTGTCGAGGTTGCCGAGGCTCACCGCAAGCGTGCACAGATTGAGCCGGTTGAGAAACGAGGTCGCCGCCTCGTAGCTGCCGGCATCGAATGCCAGCATCGCCCCGAAATCGGCCATTTGGCGGGCCGCCACATCATGCTGCGGATGGCCGGGCAGGCCCGGGTAGTGAACCGTGACAATTGCGGGGTGATCCTCGAGGAATCTGGCTACCTGCATTGCCGTCGAGCAATGCCGGCTCATGCGCAACGGGAGTGTCTTGAGGCCGAGGTTCGCCAGCCAGCAGTCGAGAGCGCCGGGCACACCGCCGGTGAATCGGATGAGCGACGCGATCTCGTTTTCCATGAGGTCGGAATCCGTGCTCACGACCGCACCCCCAACGATCGTGCCGTGGCCGTTGATGTACTTGGTTGTGCTGTGCACGACAACATCGGCGCCCAGCGACAGCGGTCTCTGCAATGCCGGGGTGGCAAACGTGTTGTCGACTATGAGTTGGGCCCCGTGCTCATGCGCTATCCGAGCCGTCGTCGCAATGTCGATCACCCGCAGCGTCGGGTTGGCTGGGGTCTCGAGATAGACCGCGGTGGTGTTCTGGTGACTACGTAGCTCATGCTCTAGGGCCGCCGCTTCCAGCCCCGGCACCCGACTGTTGGTGATACCGAAGTCCGGCAGAACATCGGAGATCAGGTGGTCCGCCGAGCCGTAGAGGACCTGCTGGGTGATGATGTGGTTGCCTGCTTTCGCAGTACCCATGATCGCCGCGCTGATGGCGGCCATACCGGAGGCGAAGATCTCGGCCACGGGTTGCCCGGCCGGGTCTAGACCGAAGCCTTCGAGCGCCGCCAGCTTCTCGGCCAGGGCCTTCCGCCCGGGGTTGCCCCCGCGGGAATAGATGTAGGCCTCGGTCTTGCCGTCGGCCCAATCCTCGACGGCCTCCATGTCGGCGAACGTGAAGGTGGACGTTTGGTAGATCGGGGCAATGTGGGCGCCCGTAGCGTCGTGGATCTCGCCGGCATGAATCGCCTCGGTGGCGAATCCGTGCTGTCGGTCGTCGGCCATCTACGTCTCTCCTTCCGGCCCCCGTCCGTTCTTGCGTACAAAGGCGGCCTCATAGGCACCCCAGGTACGCAAGAACGTGAAGGCAGTGTCCCGGCTCGCCTAGACGTCGGGTTGTTCCTTGTCGTAGCGGTCGAGGGCGGCGACGAACATGATGAACAGAATCAGCGACGCCAGGGTGAGGGCGATCGCAGGGATTCGGATCTGGAAAGCGTTGAGTCCTTCCAGGTTGGCCGGGCGCAGACCGCGTGGCGCGTAGACGACAAACAGCAGCGACCCGACGACCAACCAGCCAAAGGTGGCAGCCCCGGTGACCAGGAAGGCAAGCCGTGTGCCCAGGTTGGTGTAGAGGATCAGATAGCCGGTGCCGATGAAGGACACGATTGCCACGACGGTGATGAGGATGCCCCGCAGCGCAATCGCCAGACCGGTGAGATCCCCGTTGTCGTCCTTCTGACCCAGCGTCGCATCGAACGCCGCCCCAAACACGGACCGCACGGCCGGGATGAAGACGATGATGCAGAACACTGCGGAGATGAGGCCGATCCATTCCAGTGTGCTGATGCCGCGCTCGTCTTGGGTGATTCGATTTCGCAGGTTGCGCAGAGCCATCATCACATTGACCTCTCGTACTTCACGATCAGTTCGATGTCTTCGAGGCTGAGCACTGCGCCGAACGCCGGCATTCCTCCAACCCCGCTGAGACCGTTGACCCCGTACGGTTCAGAAGCGTTGGCCCCGTTGATGATGAAGTCGATGTGGTCCTGTTCGTCGGGGAATTGGACGATGGTGCGGCCATCGGTCAGTGCAGGTGCCCATGCGCCCGAGCCCGGCTTCTGTTCGAACTCCACTCCGGCGGCGTACCCGGCAGTGTGGCAGCGGGCGCAGTAGGCGTTGAACAGACCAATCGCCCTGGTCGCCTCGTCCTCGCTCAGCCCGGCATCCGCAGCTACCGCAGCAGCGTCCACATGCCAGGCACGAGCGGCCAGCGCTTCCTCGAGAAAGATGATGCCGTTTTCGACCGGCTCGGCGAACTGGTCGTTGCGGTCGGTCAGCAACGACCATTCGAGGTGCTTGGCGTCGAGGTGGGAGATGAAAGCTTCGGCGGAATCGAGGTCTGCTACCGGATTGCCTGTTGCGTCGCTCATCGAGTAGGCCGAGGTTGGCGAGAATTCCAGGTCGAACTCCGGGTCGTCGACTTCGGCAACCTCGAGCGTCACCGGGTCAACCTGGCGCGTGGTCAGCGTCTCGAATGCGAGCTGCGAGAGGGCGGTGAGCGCCGGTTCGACTTCGTCGCTGAGGCCGTCGCGATCGGCGTCGGGTCCTTCGTCCGTGCAGACGGTGCCCACGAGTGCTGCCGATTCCTCGGTGCACGTGCCGGGGCCGCCCAGCAACGCATCGACATCGTCTGGGACCTTGCGGATGGCGCTGAACTGGTCGGGAGCGTCGCGAATATCGAGCAGCTTTGTGTTTTCCACGAGCAGCCGCGTTTGAATGGTCGCTCCGCCGTTCATCATCCGGTCGAGCGCCGCCTGTACCAGCCCGTCAGTTCTTAGGAACGCCTCTCGCTGCGGTACCGCCAGGTCTCGCATGTACGTGATTACCTGGTCGACCTCCTGGACCGTCATGGCACCGCCGCCCTCGAGACCGGCCGACGGCATCGGCGTGCCCTGGCGGCCAAACACGATCCAGTGGCGTACTTCTTCCTCGTTGTGGCGGAGGAAGATGTCGTCAAGGGGGGGAGAGGCCCAGCTGGCGCTGAGCCCGGAGCGGTCTTCGGTGATCTCGGCACCACCACCGCCGCCTTGGGGGCCGTGGCACAGCGAGCATTCGAATTTGATCCACCACTCCTCACCGAAATGGAGGTAATCCTCGTGGATCTCTTCGGCCGCGGCTTGCTGCCGGTTTGTCTCGTTTACGAAGTAGATGGGGAGGACGATGGCCAGCACCGCGGCGGAGATCACGGCTGCGGTCAGCACTCGGGTCAGCCGGTCGTTTTCCAGCTCTTCATTGTCCATGAAGAACTCTTGGTTGGGTGCCTCCCGCTCCGGGGCCCGGGTGCGTCGCCGGCTGTTGATGATGAGGTAGCCGATCCA